>JAYTSX010000219.1:0-5281 GCA_043745445.1 Elusimicrobiota bacterium | reverse complement strand
CGGCTCGGGCTCGAGGGGTTGAGGCGCCGCGTCCGCTTCAATCGCGGCGATCGCGGCTGAAATCTTGTCCCGGCGCTGAGGATCGAGCTCAAGAGCCTTGCGCAGGTCGGAGACGGCGCCGGGCTTGTCGCCCAGCAGCGCGCGCGTCTGACCCCGGTTTGAGTAGGCAAGTCCCTTTCGCGGATTAAGAGCGATCACCTTGGTCAGATCGGCCACCGCGCCGCGATAGTCGCCAAGGAGGAAGCGCACGTTCGAGCGCAGGTAATGCGAGTCCTCATTCTCATCATTCGTCACGATGAAGGCGGTAAAATCGGCTTCGGCGCCGCGATAGTCCTTGAGCTCCCGCAGGGCCTTCGCGCGGTAATAACGCGCCCATGCAAACTGCGGATTGATTTCGAGGATTACGCCATAATCGTCAACGGCCCCGCGGAAATCTCGAATCCGATCCTTGGCGGCCCCGCGCATAAGCAGCGCGGCCGCGGAACCGGGATCACGCTTTACCGCGGTGTTGAGAACCGCCACGGCTTCGCGCGCCCTGCCCATCGCCGACAAGGTGCTGCCCTCGCCGAGGGGACCTTCAACCGAGCGGCTGTCCGCTTTTGAGCACTCGCGGAAGTCGGCCAACGCGCCGTCGTAATCTTTAAGGACAAGGCGAGCCTTTCCGCGTGCGGCGTGGGACGGAGCGTCGTTGGGCTTCAACTTGAGTGCGATCTTCGCGTCCTCGGCGGCGCCGGCGACATCACCCAGCGTCCAGCGGCACGCGGCGCGAAAACCCGCCGCCGTCTTCCAGCCGGGCACGGACTCGAGGACCTCATCAAAGCGCGCAGAGGCCTCGGCAAGATCGAGCTTGTGGTATAGCTTGATCGCCGACGCCAAGGTCCGCTTGGCCTTCGTGTCGGGGGTGGTCGCTGCGCGACCAACGGCAACGAATTGGGCGCAGATAAGCAGCGTCAACGAGAACGTTTTTAATTTATTCATTCAAGCACCTTCTTCACCTTGAAATAGGGGCCGTCGCGCTCCGGCGCGTTCGCGAGAAGAGCCTCCGTATCCTCGAACGGCGACGGCGTATCGTCGCGCATCACATTGACGGCGCCGAGCACCGAGGTCGTGGGTGCGACGCCGCTCGTATCGGCCTTGCCGAGCTCGGCCATGGAATCAAGAATCTTCGTCAGCTGGCCGCCATATAAAGCGACCTCGGCCTCGGTGAGCCGCAGCCGGGCGAGCTTGGCGATCTTCTTCACATCGGCGTCGGACACGCTCATTTAGGCGGGCTCCAGGGGCGCATAGCGGGTCAGCAGCTTTGCCACCCGCCCATCGTCGAATCGCACGGTCACTTTCATCGTGTCGCCGGCGCCGGAGATCTCGGAAACGATTCCCCGGCCGAACTGCGGATGCTTTACGCGCTGCCCGTTCTTGAAGCCAGTCGCCGCCGCGCGAACCGGGGTCGAAGCCGCGACCGAGCCATAAGGCGAGGAAGTGCCGCTTTCACTCGCCGTTGTAGAGCGGCCCGAGCCGAATAGCTTGGCCTCGATGATAAAACGCGAGGGCAGGCTCGCGTAGACCTGACCGAACAAGCGGCGCGTGGCCGCGTAGGTCATGTACAGCCGCTCACGCGCGCGAGTGATGCCGACATAGCACAGGCGGCGTTCCTCTTCGAGATCTTCGGGAGTGGCGTTGCCGCCGCCGATCGGGAACAGGCCCTCCTCGAGCCCGGTCAGGAACACCGCGGGATACTCAAGGCCCTTGGCGAGATGGATCGTCATGAGCGTGACCGCGGGCGTATTCTCGTCGTAGTCATCAAGGCCGGTCTGCAGCGCGACCTCTTCGAGATAGGTCGCCAGGCTGCTCACGCGACCGTTCTGCTTCTCCTTGTCGTCGTATTCCTTCACGGCGTTGAGAAGCTCCTGCAAGTTGGCCAGGCGTCCCGCAGCCTCGGGGTCGGTGTCCATCTCGGACTCAATCCAGGCCCAGTAGCCGGTCGCCTCGAAGATCAGCGCCATCGCGCCGCCGGCGGGCAGGGTCTCCGTCGTTTCCTGAAGCTTGGCGAGCGTCTGGGTGAAGTCGCTGAAGGCCGAGTGCGCCTTCGCCCCGAGCCCTTCAATCTGTCCGTGCGCCCAGAGCGCATCCCAGAGGGAGAGATTGTGCTGGAGCGCGTAGCCTTCGGCGAGCTCGAGGCTCTTCGCGCCGAGGCCCCGCGGCGGGCAGTTGATGACGCGGTCTAAAGACACCGAGTCGCGTTTATTGACCACGATGCGCGCGTAGGCCATCGCGTCCTTGATCTCCTTCCGCTCGTAAAAACGCATAGCGCCGACGATTTTATAAGGCATGCGAGCGCGGCGCATCGCCTCTTCAAACGAACGGGACTGGGCATTCGTGCGGTAGAACACCGCGCAGTCTTTCAGCGAGCGTCCCGCCTGAACCTCGTCTTGGATACGGCGCACGACCCAGGTCGCCTCCTCGTACTCGTTGGGCAGTTCCTGCACGCGAACTTCGTCGCCGGGGGGCGCCTTCGTCCAAATCTTCTTCGATTTGCGCGTCTTGTTGTGATGGATGACCAAGGCCGCGGCATCCAAGATACGCGCCGTCGACCGGTAGTTCTGCTCGAGCGTGACGACCATCGAGTTCGGGAAGTCCTTTTCGAACTCAAGAATGTTGCGGATGTTCGCTCCGCGCCAGGAATAAATTGACTGGTCGTCGTCGCCGACGACGCACACATTTTTATGTTTGGCGGCCAAAGTTTTGGTCAAGATATACTGGGCGTGGTTCGTGTCCTGGTACTCGTCGACGAGGAGGTGGGTGAAGTGCTCCTGCCAATGTTCCCGAACCTTCGGATGGTCGCGCAACAATTGGCATGTCTTCAGCAGCAGGTCTCCAAAGTCGAGCGCCCCCGCTTTGTTCAGCTTGTTCTCATAAAGCTTGTAAATCTTCGCAGCGGTCTGCCGCGACTGATCGATCGACGACATCGCATGAATCTCATAAGAGCCCGCGTCGAGCAAGTCGTCCTTGGCGCGTGAGATGATGCTGACGAAAAGCCCGGCCTTCGACTTCTGGTCCTCAAGCCCGAGCTCCTTCATCGACTCGGCCACGAGCTTCTTCTGATCGCTCTGGTCGTAAATCGTGAAGTGCCGCGGAAGGCCAAGCTCCTTGTGATGCATGCGCACGAGCTTCGCGCAGAAAGAGTGGAATGTGAAAGCCCAGACGAGCGCCCCCTTGCCGGGCGCGAGTTCCTCAAGGCGCTTGCGCATTTCGCCGGCCGCCTTATTCGTGAAGGTCACGGCGAGGATGCGGTCGGGCGCTACGCCGGTCTCGATTAAGCGTGCGATGCGATAGGTGATGACGCGCGTCTTGCCCGTGCCCGCGCCGGCGAGCACGAGCAAAGCTCCATCGAGATGTGTCGCCCCCGCCCGCTGCTCGGGGTTGAGCTTTTCGAGATCGACGCCCATGACGGGGCTCAACGAGAGCCGACGGCCTCCCGTTTCGGAGCGTACAGCATGTTGCAGTAATCCTTGACCATGCGGTCGGCGCCGTACTCCGAAGCGACGGACCGGATGGACTCCTTCATGACTTTGACCCAGCCGCGCGGAATGCCGTGCTCATCACGATCGTAGTACAGAGGCACGATCTTCTCCTCAAGGGTGCGGTAGATGTCGTCTGCGTCGGCCTTGTCGGCTTCCGGACCAGCCCCCCGTCCGCCGGCCTGACCGATCGGCCAGCCGTTGCCGCCGTTGTAGCCCTCTTCCCACCAGCCGTCGAGCACGGAGAAGTTGGGCACGCCGTTGGCCCCGGCCTTCTCGCCGGAGGTGCCGCAGGCCTCGAGAGGTGCGAGCGGGTTATTGAGCCACATATCGACGCCCTGGACCAGATATCTTGCTACGTGCATATCGTAATCCTCGATGAAGGCGATTCGGCCGCCGAATTCTGGATTTTTGGCGAGTTGATAGACCTGTTGAATGAGGGCCTTGCCGCCGTCGTCGGCCGGATGCGCTTTGCCCGCGAACACAAGCTGGACGGGACGCCACGGATCGAACAACATCTTTTTGAGGCGCGGAATGTCGCTGAGGATCAGCGTCGCGCGCTTGTAGCCCGCGAAGCGCCGGGCGAAGCCGATCACGAGCGCGGGATGATCAAGCAAGGCACCGCCGGCCAGGACCTGAGCCGCGTTGTGCCCATCCTTCATCCAACGCGAGCGCGAGCGCGAGCGCGCCAACTGAAGGAGCGCGCTCTTGTTCTTGCTGTGCTGAAGCCAAAGGACCTCATCGGGAATCGAGGCGACCTTTGACCAGACCGCCTCATCGTCCTGACGCTCGCGCCAGTCCGCCCCCAGATAGCGGTCGTAGACCGCTCCGAGGTCCTGGTTGACCCAGGTGGGAAGATGGACGCCGTTGGTGACGTGCGTGATCGGAATCTCGTTCTCCGGCAGGGAGGGCCACAGCGACTTCCACATCTCACGGGAGACCTGTCCGTGACGGCGGCTCACCGCATTGCGGCGACCGGCGATTTTGAGCGACAGCGCGGTCATGTTCCAGCCGGTATGGCCGGGCACGCGCGCAAAATCCATGAAACGCTCGCGATCCACGCCAAGCTGGGGCCAGTAGGACGAGAAGTATTCCGCGATCATCTCCTCGGCGAACACATCGTGCCCGGCCTCGACGGGCGTATGCGTCGTGAACACGGCATTCTCACCAACTTGGCGCAAAGCCTCGTCGAGCGGGGTTCCGCCCGCAACCTTTTCACGCGTCAGCTCGAGAAATAGGAACGATGAGTGGCCCTCGTTGGCGTGAAATACGGCGGGATGGATACCGAGCGCACGCAGGACACGCACGCCGCCGATGCCGAGGATGATCTCCTGGCGCAACCGCATCGTCCGGTCCCCGCCGTACAGCCGGCCCGAAATCTCGCGATCAAGCGGCGAGTTGCCCTCGACGTTCGTGTCCATCAGATACAGCGGCACGCGGCCGACCTGAACCTTCCAGACCGCCACTTTGATAGTGCCGCGGCCAAGCGGGATATCGAGCAGCATGCGGCCGCCCGAGGGTCCGATCACGGGGCGTACCGGAGAGACATCCCAGTTGACGGACTCATACACGTTCTGCTGCCAACCGTCTGAGGATATCTTCTGAACGACGTAGCCCTCAGGATACATGAAGCCCACGCCGACGAGGGGCACGCCCAGGTCGGAGGCGGACTTGCAGTGGTCCCCGGCGAGGATGCCGAGGCCGCCGGAGTAAATCTTAAGCGAGTTGTGGACGCCGAACTCGGCGGAGAAGTAGCCGATGTTTTT
>JAYTSX010000218.1:0-5287 GCA_043745445.1 Elusimicrobiota bacterium | reverse complement strand
GTCGACCCCGAGCGAGGCTCAATGCCGAGCGGCCCCTGCGGATATCATTCCGCCGCCCCGGCCTGAATCGGCGTTAGGGCTTAGTCGCGGCCCGCTTGCGCAGCGCGCGGTCGGTGAACCAACCGGCCGCAGGGATGGCGAGGGCGACGCCGAGGTTCAGGGCGAATTTACCGAGCACGCCGAACCCGGCGAGCAGTGGGGCCACGCCGGGGATGAACCCCATGAAGCTCAAGAGAAGGGCCGAGGCGATCACGCCGATCAGGAGGCCGGCGAAGCCGCCGGCGGTCTTCTCACCAGGGGCATCGGCGGCGATCTTCATATTTTCGGGCTTGGTCGCGTTGGCAAGCCTGCGTTGAATGAAGAATATGGCGGCGCCCAGCGGCACCAAGGCCATCGCGAGATACGGGAACGGGTTGAACGCCGTGATGTCGCCGAACAGCGGCTTCAGCGCCAGCATGAGCACGATCGAAAGCGCGGTCATCGCCGAGCCGGAGAAGGCCAGGGCCTTCTGAACTTTACCGGAGTCGGAAGGAAGGCGCTCCTGGAAGTAGGAGTTGAGTTTGATGGACGCGGCGACCTGCATGAAGCCGAACGGGATTAATGCGGCGGCGAACACCGTGCTCGGGACCCAGTTGATATCGAGGAACATCAGCGGGGCGAAGGGGAGCGTCAGGTTGAAGGCCATCACGCCCAGTAAGGCCAGGGCCGGGATGCCGAGCATGGTCCAGCGCAGCATCGAGCTGCGTTCTGAGGCCAAAAGCTCGTCGGGCGTCTTGCCCTCATTCTTCTTCTTATCGCGGCGCTCAAGGAGCAGGAACACCGCTGCGAGGATGAGGCCGCCGAAGCTGAACATGCCGACGAGGTTTCCCTGGATCGCGGCCATGCCCGTTGAGCCGGCGACGAGCTTGCCGTAGCCGGGAGTGATGAGGCGGTAGATGAGGACGTTCATCAGGTCAAAGATCGCCGCGCCGGCCAACGAGTACTTAAGGACGGGGTTCTTGAAAACGAAGTCTTTCCCCTCCTCCATGTTATTGAAGATCTGCTTGAAGGCGTTCTTGACCTTCTGCCACGCGCCGACCTTCGGAGCGTTCGGGTCGTGCGGCACGACCGCAGGCGTTGCGGTGTTGCCGGCGTTAGCGATCAGGGTCTCGATGCGCTTGGCCACGCTGAGAGGGATGACCTTCAGCATCAAAAACAGCATCAGGGCCAGAATGATCGTCGCGGGGTAGATCGCGGTGATCCAGCCGGCGCCGATCGAGACGACGAGCGCGCCCAGGACCATCGGCGCGAGGACGCCGAAAACCTCGGCGAGGAACTGCCACCAGGTGCGGAATTTCTGCTGGCTGACGCCCTGCTCGGCCAGGAGGAATTTCTGGAGGGTGCCCTGCGCCGTCGCGGCGATCCCGGTGACCATGCCGTTGAGCGCGTAGAATACGAACATCAAGGGAAGGGCCATGTGGCCGGTGCCGAGTAGGATGACCATCGTGGCGAGTGAGACCGCGCGGAAGATGTGGGCGGCGTAGAAAGTCTTGGTGAGGCCGAACCGGTCGCTAAAGAACTTCGCGAGCTGCTGGCCGACCATGCTGCCGATGCTTGCAAAGATGGCGACCTGGGCGAGGATCGAGAAGTCGCCGAAGGCGTCCTCGGTGAGCTGGGCCATCGCCGCGCCCTGAGCCTCGAGTCCGAGCTGCATAACGAGCATGCCGCCGATGAGGGCGGCGACGGTCGCGCCCAGGCCGAACCACCCTTTGCTCTTGCCGCCGGGCTGCTTGGGCTGCTCGGGAGTCGGAGGCTCGTTGGCGGCGGAATTCGACTGAGGGCGGGCCGACGCGGGTTCACCCGTGGAAGGCTCGAGCTCGGACGCATGCGCCGCAGAAAGCTTCCCGGAGACGATGGCCTCGGATGCGGCCGGAACTGTTTCGACCGCTTTGCCGCCGAAGAAAGCGCGGACGCCAGAGATGATTGCCGACGCTTTATTCGCGATGCGGCCGGTGTGCACACCGCCCTGAAGAGTGATGGGAGCGGTTTCGGAAGCGGGGCTCTTAGCGGCGGCAGGAACGGCGTCGGTTTTCGGGGCCTCTTCTTTTGCGGCTGCGATGGCGGCGGCGGTCGGAGTCAGCGCCGTCGCAACGGCGGCGGAGCGTGACGCGGGGACGGAGGCGGCGGCGGAGAACTGCGCGGAAAGCGCTACCGGCGAGACTGCGGCGGCATTGGCCGCAAAAGAGACCGGCAACGGAGCGGGCGTCGCGGAGGCTGAAAGGCTCGTGCTCAGTCCAGAGTTCGAGGGCGAGAGAAACGGCACCGCGCCGTTGATGGGAGAAATCGCGTTGCCGGAAGCCGCCGCGGCGGAGCCGCCGATGGGAGCGTTGACTGCGCCGGAGATGTTGACAACCTGGGCCCAAGCCTGCGATCCGAAGGAAACATGGATCAGAGCCAAGGAGAGGAGCGTCGCGACCACACGCATCGTCCGGGAGGTTTTATTCATCTTAAACCTATTATAGGAGGCAGGTTCGTCCCTGCTCATGGGCTTTCGCCCTATATGGCTATGGACAATGGGCCTAGTGCCGACTAGGTCCGACGGAGTGTTCTTGATTTAACCCGCAACGACACCTATACTCTCGGCATGGAGCCAGGAAGCATCGACACACGCGCCGCGCGGTTCAGCGACCGATTTGTCGCTTATCTGATCGACACGCTGCCCTTCGGCTTGGGAATGGTCGCGACGGTTTGGGCGCTCGTGGGTCCCTTGGCGAAAGCCCCCACACCGGAGCATCTGGCACTGATCGGAGCCTTTTGGATCACCGCGGTCTTCGCCTATCAGCTTGTCGGGAACCTCAACGGAGGCACGCTCGGTAAGCGGCTGCTCGGGCTGCGCGTGATCGCGCGCGACGGTGGGCCTCCGGGCTTTTCTCGAAGCCTCATCCGTGCGACGGTCTGGCTGATCGGCTCGACCGCCGGAAGCGTTGGCTTTCTCGTCGCACTCTTTAACCGCGAAAATCGGACTTTGCACGATTACGCTTCGGGCACGGTCGTCGTCGAGGCGTACCGGAAATCATCGGCCGAGGGCGCCGCCCTGTTCCTTGTCGGAGCGCTCGGCGCCATCGGGCTTTTCGGTTTCCAAATTTATTCTGGCTGGGCTCGGCCCACGCCGCGCGACAAGGCCGCGGTCTCCAGTGCGACCGAGGGTTTGGCGGTGATCGCTCAGGTGCAGGAAGCCTATAAGCTAAAGACGGGAACCTATGCGGCGTCGATCGATCAATTGGCCGAGGCGAGCGGGGACCCCGCGGAGTTCCGGGTGGCCATGGCCGTGCTGTTCATGCCCGAGCCCTTTAAAATGGAAGCCGGCAATCGCGGCTGGCGCATTCGAGCGCTCGCGCGGGACCGTAAGCATACGCCGGTCGTTCGCGCGGGACCCTAACGTTCGCGAGCGCGAATTTCCGCCAAAGACCAGGGCCCGAATTCACGCCAGGATGTAATCGAGCCTTGCGGCGGGACCGTTTCAAAATGCGCGCGGCGAACCGTCTTCATCGCGACGAAGGTTCGCCCCTCCTTTCGTGGAAGCGCCTCGACCGAGTTGTCGTCGCCGAAGCGCGGGGCGTTCGCCTCATCGCGTTTTGCATAGTGAAACTCGCCGACGAAGTAGACCATTTTGTCGACGGGCCGGCCTGTGTAGAACTGAAGGCCGTGCAGATAGCTGTTGTAGGACCATATCTGATCCTCGGGCCGGGCGGAGTCTTTCAGCGCGAGCGCGAGTTCTTTCGCGCTGATCAGCGTAGACGCGGCGGAGACGGCCGAAAGAGCGAGCAGTCCCGCGAAGACGCCTCCGAGGCCTAACACGAATGCCGGGCGTCTTGAAGAGGGCGCGCGCAACTGCGCGAGACCGAGCGCCGCAAGCATCGCTGACGCGAGGATGACCAGGCGTTGGAGAAGAAGCGCGTCCGCGCCAATGGGTGGAAGCGCCAGGTACGGCAGGCGCATGGACAGTAACGCTCCGCCCGCAGACCCGAGCAGCAAAATCACGCCCAGCGTGCGGCAGAGATTTTGGGCCCACTTGGACGGCGCTTCTTCCAGGGCGATCGCTGCCAGCAGCGCCGCGTGGGGCAGGACCGGGAGAGCGTAGGTCGCGAGCTTTGAATGCGAGGTCGTAAAAAAGACGACGACGCCGATAACCCAGAGGGCGAGAGCGGTCGCGCGCGGATCGTTGAGTGGGCGGCGCAGCGTCTTCACCATGCCTGCAAGAAAAGGAACCGTCCACGGCATCAGCCCGCCCGGCACCACCGCGAGGTAGAACCACCAGGGCGCGCCGCGGGAGTATTTTGGGGTGAGATAGCGTTGGAAGTGTTGTTCGATAAAGAAGGTGTGGAAAAAATCGGGGCGCCGCGCCTGCATGGCGAAAAACCAAGGGGCCGCGACCAGTGCTGCGAGAACGAGGCCGAGGGGCGAGAGCAGCTTTAGCGCGGGCCGGCGCCATTTTGGAAACAGGCCGATGACGACGGCGGTCCAGAGCACGGGAAATAGAACGGAGATTAGGCCTTTGCTGAGGAACGCGAGCGCCGCCGCGAGCCACGCTGCGGGCGCGGCCCATCGGGCATCGGCAGGCTTCTCCAAGACTCGGAGAATAAGGGCGGTGGTCCAGAGCAAAAATACGCTTACCGGAAGGTCGAGCGTCAGGTTGTGGACGAGGAACAGCCACAGCGCCGCCGTCGCGGTCGCGAGCGCGGCTGAGCGCCCGATGTTCGGTGAGTACAGCCAGGAGCCGAGCCAGAAGATTCCCCCCACCCCAAGCAGCGCAAGCAGGAGCATGGGCAACCTTGCGGCGGATTCGCTGACACCGAATGTCTTGATCGACGCTGCGCTCAGCCAGTACCAGAGCGGCGGCTTTTCGACGTACGGCATTGCGTTGAGGCTCGGCAGGATCCAGTCACCGGACGCCGCCATCGCGCGCGGGACCTCGGCGTAGCGGGCATCGTCGATTTCGATCAGCGGCGAGCCGAGCACGAGCAGCGGCAGGGCGAGAGCGGCGGCGATCAGCCAGGCTGGAATGACGGCGCTGGGCTTCATATCGCGAGGACGACCTTGCCGAATTGCCCGCGTGATTCAAGCCGGGTTTGCGCGGCCGCCGCCGCGTCGAGGGCGAAGACCTGGTCCACGACAGGCTTGACCGCGCCCTCTTCGACGAGCTGCCACGCGGCCCGCATCTCAGCGAGGCTACCCATGCGCGAACCGATTATTCGAAGTTGGCGGCTGAAAATATAGCGCATATCGAGCTCGACCTTCGGGCCCGAGG
>JAYTSX010000217.1:0-5307 GCA_043745445.1 Elusimicrobiota bacterium | reverse complement strand
TGACGGCGGCCGCCGACCAAGCCCTCGGCAACGGCGACATCGCCCGGGCGCAGGGCCGCGCTGACCAGGCGGTGAACGCGGCGGCGGCCGAGGGCGATCCCAAGAAGTACGCCGAGAAGTGGCCGTCCGCCATGAACATGCGGGCCAAGGTCGCCAAGGCGGCGGAGGACTACTCGACGGCGAACGCCTACGCGGCGGAAGTCCTCAAGAAGTTCCCGAAAGACCCGACCGCGCTCATGCTGTTTCATGAGACGAAGGGCCGCACCACGGCCGGCGGCGTTTTCGTGGCACCTCCTAAGCCGATCAATACCCCTCTGGCGCAGGGCGTGAATCTCAACAACGATCCGCGTCTGGCGGCGAACGCTCAGAACAAAACGGCGATGGAGCGCCTGCGCGACGCCCGGCACCTGCTCGGCATCAACGACCGTGAGGGCGCGCTTCGGCTGGCGCAGGGCATCCAGTCCTCCGATCCCGGCATCAACGCGGCGGCCTACTCGCTCCAGGCGCAGGTGTGGAGCGTCCTCGGCGACCTGAGCAAGGCGGTCCTTCAGATCAGCGAGGCGATCAAGCTGTTCACCGAGAAGGGCGACTTAGCGTCGGCCTACAGCCAGCGCGCGTCGTATCAGAATGGGCTCAAGAACCACGACGAGGCCGTCGCCGACGCGAGCCGCGCCATCGAGAACAATCCCAAGCTGGCGTCGGCCTTCTACGAGCGCTCGCTGGCCTTCGAGGCGCTCAAGCAGCCGGGCAAAGCCCGGGAGGACATGTCCCAGGCCGCGTTCCTGGACAAGAACTTCATGGCGGACCTGGACGCCCAGCGCACGCGCATGCGGCAGCAGGGCGGCGAGGGTCTCCAGGTCCCGCGACCGGCCGAGAGCCCCCTCGGCAGGGCCTGGACCCGGCTCGTGGACGCGGCGGGCGGCGGCTACAGGCTTTTCGCCGGCGCGGTCGGCGGCGCGTTCCTGCTGGCAGGCGGCGTGTTTTTCTTCGCCAAGGAAGGCTGGACCCGTTTTTTGACGCGCCCAAGCGCGCTTGAGACCCCGGCCGCCGCGGCGGCCGGTATCGAGGGCATGACCTTCGAGAACGGCCGCTACCGCGCCGAGCGTCAGATCGGCCAAGGCGGCATGGGGGCGGTCCACGAGGGCCGCGACCTGAAGCTGGACCGTCCCGTCGCCATCAAGCGCATGAACGGCGAGCTGCTGGGCGACCCGGCGCATCGAGGGCGGTTCGTGAAGGAAGGCGAAACGGTCGCGAGGCTGCGCCATCCCAACATCGTGGACGTCTACTCGATCTGCGACGAGCAGGGCCAGCTCGTCATCGTCTTCGAGCGCGTTCACGGGCGCGATCTTTTCGACATCCGCAGGGCGAGCGAAAACGGACGGCTGGACCCGGGGAGGATCGTCGAGATCCTGGGCCAAGTCGCGCCGGCGCTCGACTACGCCCACCGCGAAGGCGTCATCCACCGCGACCTCAAGCCGTCTAATATCATGATCGACCAGCACGGCAACGCCAAGGTCATGGACTTCGGCATCGCCCGCACGCTCGAGCACCTGCGCACGACCATGACGAACACCAGCGTCGGCACGCCCGCGTACATGGCGCCCGAGCAGGCCGACGGCGTCGTGACCAAGCAGTCCGACGTGTACGCCTTGGGCGTCATGGCCTACGAGTTCCTGTCGGGCGAGCTCCCCTTCAGGGGCGAGGGCGCGCAGTTGAACAAGCGCGAGGGCCGCTTTACTCCCGTCTCGGAGCTTATGCCGGGACTGCCGCCCGCGGTCGATCTGGTTTTCAAGAAAGTCCTCGATCCGAACTACGCGCAGCGCTACGCTTCTTGCGCGGAGTTCTGTCAAGCGCTTAAAGCCGCGCTGACCCCGTCCCCATAGCGAGGCTTGCCATGACCGAGGCAAAAGCGTTTATCCTTTACGTGTGGGACAATGAGGAGTCCCGGGTGGTCGCCGTATACCGGGCCGTCGGGCCCGGCGAAGGTTCGGGCGGGGTGTCTCGGATATGCTCGCCGCGGCTCGAGCGGTTCGGCCCGCTGAAGCGTTTGATCGGGCGACTGAACGCCCGTCTAGCCCTGACGCGGCCTCATGCGGTCTTCGACATCGCGAAGATCGGACCCTTCGTCGAGCAAATGCGCGTCCATTATCCGGAGCCGCGCTACGCGATCCGCGACTGGCTGGCGTCCTCGTTGGAGGATTTCTTCGGCAGCCGCTACGAGTGGACCGCCGAAGAGTTCGCCCGGCATAAACCGCCCGAGATCGTGGACCCTTTCAAGAGGCCGGAGCGTTCCATCAAGGCCGTCATGCTTTGCGATTACCGCCTCTGGCGGCCGTCCGGCGAGGAAACCGCGACCTTCCAGCGCACGGAGAAGCCGGGACTCGCTTTCGGCGCGCGTGAAAGGGGCGGCTTCAAGATTATCGTCTGCAGCCTGCTTTTCGGCGCAAGGAACATGCTGTACGGCTTGATTCGCGCCAACCCGCCCGAGTGTTTTTCGACGATCATCCTTCCGCCCGATGATAAGGAGATGGCCGCCCTCATCGCCTCGCATGGCCGGTATCCGGTCACCTTCGGCGACGCGAAGACGACCGGCCGGGGGTTCAGCTGCGAGATGGACGTGAAGGGGGAGGGAATGCGGATCATCGCGATTATGACGCATCGAACCCTCTGCGACGCCGTCTTTCCGCCGGAACTGGTGAGCTCGGATTTCGGCGTGGAGAAGCGCGGCCACATGCCGGAGAAATGGGCGAAATCATCCGAGCTGTCGCGCGCGCGAGCGTTCCTTCTCTATGTCTGGGACAACGAGGCGCTGCGAGTCGTCGAGCTTTTCCGCGGCGTCGGCCCCGGGAAGGGCCCGGGCGTCGACATCCGCATGGAGGGCGCTCTGCCGCCGGTTTTCGACATCGCAAAAATCCGAGTATTCACGGACCGATTGAAGCTCCGCTATCCCGCGCCGCGCTACGCGATCCGCGACTGGCTGGGGACCTCTCTTTCCGATTTCTTCTGGACGCGCTACCTTTGGACCGCGGCGGAGTTCACGCGACACCGTCCGCCGGACCTCGCCGATCCGTTCTCGATGGAGATGCCCTCCGCCAAGCCGATCAAGCTGTGCGACTATTCGCGTTGGATGCCGTCCGGATTCGAGAGACACAGCCACATGGTCGGAAGCAAGCCCGGGCTGCCGCACGACGAGGCGCGTTTTCACGCAGGCGCCCCGGCCTACCTACGGGACCGTCACGCCGAGTTGGAACTGGAGATGCGGGAGCGCGGCTTGGACCCCGGAAACGAGAGGGAGAAATCCGCCTACATGGCTGATCTTAAGAGGCGCGGCCTGCGGACCTATGAGACGGCGGCGGACATGCCTCGGGTCGTCTCTATCTTTTCGACGGCGCTGCGAATGCAGGCACGCGCCTTGCTTTTCGAGATCCTTGAACTGGAGAAATGTCCCGTGGAAAAAATCGTAGTCCCGCAGCATGAAAAGGAGGTTCGAGCTCTTCTGCTCCAGAAGCATTCATGCCCGGTGGAGTTTAATCGCATCGACCAGGAACGGCGATTCCACTACCATACGAGAAACGACGACGGTTCTGGGATCGTGGTCATGGCCGGGACGCATTGGAACAACTGCAGCGGCGTTTTTTTCGCCGACGTCTTGAACCCCGACATCGGCTGAAATCGAAAGTCCATGGCCGCCTCGGCCTTGAGCAAAGGACGAACACTCCCATAGGGCTGCTCGTCGGGCCTGACGAAGCGTAGCCCTCCTGTCCGGTGAAATCAATGGCGATTTTCGTCGGACCCAAGCCAGGACACGATCGAGCTCGCCGTCATCGATTGGCGGATGTCGATATCAATATCGAAAGCGGTACCATGGTCAGAGAATTTTTGGGTGCGGGACGCTTGTTATTCGTTGACGATGCCGTGCCCTCTTCATTTTCGTAGACGACAAAACACTCTCGCCCCTCGATATCTTTGCCGGGCGGGCTCGTTACGATTGAGTGATCCTTCAAGAGCGGAAACTTCTTTATCCCTGGAATGTTGGGGGCGAGTTTAGTCGTTTACGCGGGGATTCTGCTCAAGCTCGACGCGAAGAGCTCTCGGTAAAACCTCGGTAAAGGCAACCCCCTTCCTTGACAAAAAATCAGGGGGGGGCTACACTCGAAATAGACCTATGAGCGTGACATTAAGTCCCATGGGGCCGCGGTATGCGGTTTCCGATGCGGACGACCCGTTTAAAAAGTACTGGTGGGCGATCCTGATGGGGATCGTTTTCACGGCTCTGTGGCTTTTGACGCCCATGATGGGGGAAAAATCCGTAGGCTCGATCTCGATCGACACGAGCAAGCCCAAAGTGGACGCCAATGTCGAGCAAGCGTTGACCGCGGACGCGGGCGATGGGATTAATTTGTCGATGGACGGCACCGGCCACAAGCGTAAAGAAGACCCGCTGTTCGGCTCTTCCCTTTACCAGGCGCCTCCCGAAGAAGCGGCGCCTGCGGCGGCCGCGACTGCCGGCACGGCGGCGGGCGCGGCGGGGCTCGGCTCAGCGTCCGGCTCGACCTTGGCGAGCGCGCTTAAGAAGGTCAGCGAAAGCAGCGGCGGCTGGGGCGAGAAGGCTCAGCGCGGTTTTAACGCGCCGAAGCTCTCCGGCGGCTCCATGTCGGGCATGAGTGCCGCGAGCGGCGGGCGGGCCGGTGCCGCGGGCGGCGGCTCCAGCGCGTTCGGCTCGAGCAACGCCAATGTCGGTTTCGCGGGGACGCATGGCCTTTCTGGTGGTGGCGGCGATGTCGACAATGTCGCGGGTTCGAAGGGCGTGGCCGCGCTTAAGGCCGCTTCCGCGCAGGCTTTGCTCGCCGCCGGGAGCCGCAGCAACGACGACGCGCGCAGTTCGCTTGACAAGGCTTTCGACGGCTCCAAAGGCGGCAGCAAGATCGGCGGCAAGGGCGGCGCGTCCTTGGGCGGCGGCTATGCGGCGCTCGACACCGCGCCCGTCAATCTTAAGCTTGCCGACCCGGAGCTCAACAATAAAAAGATGGCAGCCCCTCCGCCCGGAACTGATGTCGGCGCGAGCAAGATGGACGACAGTCAGATGGCTAAGCAGATCGCCATGCAGGTGGCCGGCACTGTTTTGGGTACGGCGCTCGGGGGGCCGGTCGGCGGCATTATTTCCGGCGCTATCATGCAGGCGATTCAACGGCAGATGGATCAGCAAGACAAGATTCGCGAGATGGAAGAAAAGCAGCAGCTGGACCGCGCCACGCGCAGGATGGGCGGCAAGACGAGCTCGTAAGAGTGAATTTAGATTCGACACAC
>JAYTSX010000216.1:0-20251 GCA_043745445.1 Elusimicrobiota bacterium | reverse complement strand
GAGCTTTCGGGCAGCCGCCTTCTGCCGATCTGGATCGGCATCACCGAGGGGCAGGCGATCGCGATTCGCTTCTCCGGCATCGTTCTGCCTCGCCCCCTGACGCACGACCTGCTTCTGGCAGGCATTCAGGAGCTCGGCTTCGAGGTCAAGAAGATCGTGGTCAGCGACATCAAGGAAAACACGTTCTACGCGAAGGTCGTCGTGAGCGACGGCAAGAAGACGGTCCTCCTCGACAGCCGCCCGTCTGATGCGATCGCGATCGCCGTGCGGGCCGGCTGCCCGATCATGGTGCATGAGAGCGTTTTCGAGCGCTGCCAGACCTTGCACAAACCCATCTCGGAAGACGAAGTCTCCAAATTCAAGGAAGATCTCAAGAGCCTCAAGCCTGAGGATATTTTCAAGGACCTTAAGAAGAAGCCGGAAGGCGGCGAGCCGCCGCCCGAAGGGAAGAAAGGGGGAGACGCCAAATGAACCGCCTGGACATCATCAAGGCCGTCGCAAAAGTCCTGACCACGAAAGGCGAGGCCGCGCTCGCGGTCGAGACGACCTTCGAGACCATCCGCTTGTCCCTGAATCAGGGCGACAAAGTCGTGATCTCGAACTTCGGGACCTTTCGCGTGAAGGCCCGCCAACCGAGAAGCGGCCGCAACCCGAAGACGGGTGAACAGGTCAGCGTCCCCTCAAGGCGCGGCGTGCGCTTCAAGGCCTCAAAGAACTTGCTGGAGTAACCGCGTGGAACTGCCGTTTCTTCCGGACCGCGACTACTACACGATGCGCGAGGCATCCCGCCTCGCCCAGGTGCCGCCGCACACCTTGCGGTACTGGGAAAATCGGTTCGCGGAATTAAAGCCGTCCCGAAGGGACGGCGGGCATCGCCGCTACTCACGCCCCGATCTTGAACTCATTCTCGAGATCAAAGAACTGCTCCAGCGCAAAAAGATGACCGTCGCCGGCGCGCGGCGCGCGCTCATCGACCGTCGCCGCGGCAAATCCGTCCTTGATTCTCCGTTGACCGGCATGGCCTCCGGCGACAGCGCGCAGGGGAAGCTCCTGCGCGAGGTCCGCAAAGAGCTCAAGGCCATCCTCGAAGAAATGGGCCGCTGAACCCACCACGCCAAGAAACAGTTGCGCGGGGGGGGCCCAAAGAATTAAAATACCCCGACGAGCGTTGAAGGGCGGTCTTTGGCCGCAATGTCGCGCCTGCGGTCGGGGACTGGCTCAATGGTAGAGCGCTCCCTTGGGGTGGGAGAGGCTACAGGTTCGATTCCTGTGTCCCCGACCGCAGGCGTGAACTCGTTGAAGGACATCGGGGTATAGCTCAATTGGCAGAGCGCTTCGTTCGGGACGAAGAGGTTCTCAGTTCAAACCTGAGTACCCCGACCAGTTTGATGGAGGACGCCGCGGACCGAAAGGCCGCGGCGTCCTTTTTTATCTTGCCCCTTGCGCGCGCTCTTGACAAATATTTAGAATGTCAATCAGGCACCCCTTGACGCGTCTACATGCAACATTCCGTGGCAAGGTTCAGGGCGTCGGATTCCGTTGGTTCGTGAAAGAGTCGGCCGAGGCGATGTCGCTCGTAGGCTGGGTTCGCAATTTAACCGACGGGTCCGTCGAAGCAGAAGTGCAGGGCCCGGACGGCGCCGTAGACGGTTTTCTCAAATCCGTTCGTACCGGCAATCCGTACGCGCGCGTCGACGAGATCGTTACGAAGCCGGTCGCCCCAAAAGACGAAACAGACTTCAGAATCATCTAGGAGATCCATGGAACCCTCTACGGACACAACGAGCCAATACTTCAAGGGCATTCAAAAGCTCGCGCTCGTCACTCGTGAAGAGATGCACGAGTTGTGGAAGAAGGCCAAGAAGGGCGACCGCGTCGCCAAGCAGCGCATCATGGAGGCGAACCTTCGCCTCGTGGTGCCCATCGCCAAGAAGTATCACCGCCAGGGCATCGATTTCATGGACCTCGTGGAAGAGGGCAACCTCGGCCTGATGCACTCCATCGACAAGTTCGAGCCCTCCAAGGGCTACCGCTTCTCGACCTATTCCTCTTATTGGATCGAGCAGTCGATCCGCCGCGCCGTTGAAGAAACCAGCAAGACCATCCGCATTCCTCCGCACGCGTGGGAAGCCCTGCGCAAGTGGCTTAAGATGTGGGAGAAGATGCATGTCAAGCTCGGCCGCGATCCGTCGCTCGCTGAGATGGCGCGCGCGATGCATTGGACGGCGCGCCAGGTGCGCGGCGTCCTTGACGCGGCCGAGGCCGCCAAAGGCATGGGCTCCTTCGACGCCCCGATCGACTCCGGCGACGACAACATCACGGTCGAAGACATGATCGCCGAGACCACCGCGCAATCTCCTGAAAACCTGATCGGCGTGCTCAAGCTCCACGACGAGCTGCACCAGGCGCTGCGCGAGATCGGCGATCGCGAGCGCATGATTCTTGAGTTCCGCCACGGGCTCACCGGCCAAACGCCGATGACACTCGAAGAAGTGGGCAAGCGTCTTAAGCTCTCCCGCGAACGCATCCGCCAGATCGAGGAACGCGCGTTGCTGCGTCTGCGCCGCGTCGCTAACCGTATGGGACTTATTGAAGTCGACGAGGGGGGGCGCCGTGGACCGACGAACCTCCAGCCCGGATTCTCCGCGCCCAAGCTCAAGACCGACATCCTGGGCCAGACGATCCCGGCCGGCCGCAAGACCGCGCCCTCGGCGGTGCCGCTCTCCAAGCGCGCCCCGCGCAAGCTCGTTTTCATGGCGCCCATCAAAGGCGGCAAGAAGAAGCGATGAACACGAACGATCTCAAAGCCCTGATCAAGGATGTCCCTGACTTCCCCAAAAAGGGAATCATGTTCAAGGACATCACGCCGCTGCTCGCCGATCCTAAGGGCTTTGACGCCGTGATCGACGGCCTGATCGCCCCATTCAAGAATAAGGGCATTCAGGTCGTGGCCGGCGTGGAGTCGCGCGGGTTTCTGTTGGCGCCGGCCATGGCCGCGCGCCTGGGAGCGGGCGTTGTCCCACTGCGCAAGAAAGGCAAGCTCCCGCGCAAGGTTCACTCCGCCAGCTACGCCCTGGAGTACGGCACGGACTCGATCGAGGCGCACATCGACGCTTTCCCCAAAAACGCCAAAGTCCTGTTGGTGGACGACGTGCTGGCCACGGGCGGCACCGCCGGCGCGGCCATCGCCCTGATCGAAGCTCTGGGGGGCGAACTCGTGGGCAGCGCCTTCCTCATCGAGCTCGCCTTCCTTAATGGCCGCAAGAAGCTGGCCGGCCAGAACATCCATTCCCTGCTGACATACTGACCTTGCGCCGGACCACGGCATGACCTTATGACGAACCTCGAATCACTTCTCGGGCGCCTCCTGCGCGAATTCGAGCGCCGAAAAACGCGCTACGCGCTGATCGGAGGCTTCGCGCTCGGCGCGCATGGAGCCCCGCGCGCAACGCGAGATCTCGATTTCCTCGTCCACAACGAAGACATGCCGGGCTTACATGAATTCTTAACGGGAGCGGGATATCGTCGTATCCATCATTCTGAGAACGTCTCGCAGTACGATATGGGCGGGCCCTGGGGCGCGATCGACTTCATCCACGCCTTTCGGCCTTTGGCACTTGATATGATCGCCCGCGCCGTTTCCAAGGATTCCACTTTGATCGGCCTACCCGTCAAGGTGGTCCGCCCCGAGGACCTCATCGGCCTCAAGGTCCAGTCGATGGCCAACAACCCCGCCCGCCGCCATAAGGAACTCGCCGACATCGAATCCTTGCTCGAGATGAGGAAAGACGTCGACTGGACGCGTATCCGGGAGTTCTTCGTCTTATTCAACCTGACTGATCCCTACTCCGAATTGGAGGCGCGCTTCAAACATGGAAGATGATGCGAGCCTTGTCTCCGACTCCTGGCGCCTCGACCAGGACATCATGCGCCGCAACGCGGCCCCGGTCGATCCCACGGCAATGAGCGTGGACGACCTGATCCAGTTCCTCGATCAGGCCCTACGCCTGGCCGGAGGCGCGCTGGCCCCACGCCCTCCGGCCGCAGATCAGTCCCGTTACTTGATTTAAACTGTCCTAAGGGCGCTACCCCTGGCGAAAACGGGGTCTATAAGCTATTATTGCGTTCCCCTCGTTGGGGTATACGCCTCGATAGCTCAATGGATAGAGCTACCCTCTCCTAAGGGGTAGATGTGGGTTCGATTCCCTCTCGGGGCAAACGCTCTCTATAAAGGAATAAATTTACATGTCCACCGAAAAGCACTGGGCCACGAAGCAAACCTCCAAGCAAGACGAGGTTCGTGATTTCGTCGCGCGCGGCCTGGATCTCGCGATCGCGCGCCGCAAGGAAGTGGCCGTGGTCCTTGGCGGCGCTGCCGTGCTCGGTATGCTCATCGGCTTCTACGTCTACAAGCGCACCACGGATGAGAACGAGGCCTGGGACAAGCTCTCGATGGCCGAAGCTTATTCCTATTATGGACGACCCAAAGAGGCGGCCGATGCGCTCGCCGAGTTGTCCGTTCAGAACGCCAGTCCCGCCGCCGCCGGACTCGCCGGCCTGATGCAGGGCGAGCTCAAGCAGGCGAAGGGGGAGCATGACGCGGCCCTGGCGTCCTTCACGCGCGCCGCTGAAGCCGCGCCCGAGCCCCTGAAGCCTTTCGCCGCGGCCGAGAAGGTCGCCGCCCTGGAAACCGCGGGCAAACCCGCCGAGTGCGTCACCGCGGCGCAGACCTTCCTAGACGCGAACGGCGACCATTTCCTCGCCCCTCAGGTTCACGAGGTCATGGCCCGCTGCCAATTGGCGGCCGGGCAGGACAACGCCGCGCGCGCCACGTGGCAGAAGATTACTCTCCAGTACCCCGACACGCCCTGGGCCGCCCGCGCGAACGCCCGGCTTCAACCGCCTACTAAATAACACTTAACACTACTAAGTGGATTGACGGTTTTGTGACAGTTGCGTGAATTAGTGTTGACAACGCCAAAACACCTTTGCTAGATTCCGTGCGTTGCATTCGCAAGGAGCCGCAAAGAACTGGCGCTCCTGTCGTACGTAGGCCCCGTCTAAAGCGGGGTATGAAGTGAAGTATCCCCGCTAAAACGGGGCTTACGATACAAACAAGAGAGGATATAAGAGCAATGAAAAAGCTCCTGGGAATGACGTTAGCCCTGGCCATGTTCGTCCCGGCCGGTGCGAATGCTGAGCTGTTGAAGAACTTCAAGGTGTCCGGTAACTTGGACATCCAGACGACCTCCGCCCGCAACACCAAGGACTTCGTGACCCGCCCCACCGGCGCGGCCTCGTCTCCTGCCTCATCCGCGAACAACGACCGCATCGGCGACGCGAACACTCGCGTTATCGTCAAGATGGACTGGGACATCCTGGATGATGTGCACTCTCGCGTGACCATCGTCAAGGGCGCGTGGAACAACGGGGCCCGCATTTACGGTTCCGGTTCGCAGCAGTTGAACACCCTCCAGAGCGAAACGTTCGTTGAGGAAGCCAACGTCAAGATCGACAAGGTCATGGGCCTTCTCGATGTGACGGCCGGCCGTCAGTTCTACGGTGAAGAGGGCGACCTCATCATCTACTACGGCCCGCGCGACAACTTCGGTCTGCGCGTGGACGCGCTCGACATGTTCCGGGCGGACTGGAATGGCGAGCACCTGTCGGTCACCGGCATCGCCGGCAAGACCATCGACACCAACGGCATCGGCGCCTTCGGCACCGAGACCGACCTCCGCGGCATCACCGTCTCGTGCAAGATGCATGAGATGGTCAAGCCGAGCCTGTACGTCTACAACCGCGTGCAGCACGCGGCGGGCGGTTTGGGCGCCAGCGGCACCAGCTCGGTTGCCCCCGGTGGTAAGAACAGCAACCTGTGGGTCGCCGGCGTGAAGGCGAAGTTCGCAGTGGCTGGCCTGAACGCCAGCGTCGAGTTCGCGAAGAACTTCGGCGAAGACCGCTCCACCACGAACAACACCGCGTTCAAGGGTTATGCCATTCAGCTCAAGGCGGGCTACAAGCTCGACCTGAGCAACATCGGCATGGTCAACCCTTGGGGCGAGTACGGCATGGGCACGGGCGATTCGAACTTCGACTATGCCGGCAACAACAACTTCCAGGCGATCAACTCTGACTATCGCCCGGGTGGGATCTACGGTCGCTTCGACACCGGCTCTGCCTCCGTTCTCGGCAACGCCCTCGGCGCTGGTTTCACCGGCGCGTCGAACGGCCTGTCCAACCGCATCATCTGGGGCTTCGGCGTCAAGGCCACCCCGTCGGCCCTCAACAAGCTGACCGTCGGTGCGGCGTACTACCGGTACGCGTTCCATCGCGTGGCTCCGTCCACCGTTGGTGGCGTGCTCACGACCAAGACCTCCCGCAACATTGGCTCGGAAGTCAATGTCACGGGCGAGTGGAAGCACTCCGAGAACGTGTCCCTCAAGGCCACGGCCGGATCCTTCCTGCCTGGCGCGTACGTCGCGGACACTCGCGGCGCGAACGCGGCCCTCAACCCGGCCGTCATGCTGGCCGGCGACGTCTCCATCAAGTTCTAAGATCATTTAGAACCCAAGCTTAAAAAAGCCCCCCGGCCTAAACGGCCGGGGGGTTCTTTTTTTGTCCGTTGACACTCCGGCGGAGTCGCGTTACAATGAGCGCGTGGCCCAATCCCGCCTCAGGCGTCAAAAACGAGAAGCCCTTTCAGCTTCGGCGCGAAAGCTGACGCCTGCAGAGCGGCTGAAGCGCGCGGCCGTGATGACCGCTGCCGGGAAGAAACTGGCAGCGGCCGGCCTCGCCTCGCTCGGTTTGGCTTCAGTCGTCCGTGACGGAGCCCCCACTCCCTTTCGGGACATCCACCGCGTCCTGCTCATCCTCCAAAAACTCGAATTGCCCCATGCCCTGATCGGCGGCTGGGCGGTCATCGCCTGGGGCTATCTTCGCGCATCGGAAGATATCGACTTGATGGTGGACCTCCCGGCATCCCAGCGCCGCGAACTTCTCGCGGCGCTCGCCGAGGATTACGAACCCCAATGGCGAGACGGCGGCCAGGATGATCCGATTCCCAGCATGATCCGGGCGCAGCCGCGCTCCGCGGGACATTTCCCAGTCGATATCATTCTCCCTCGCGGACGCGTCGATCGCGCCGCGATTTCACGCGCGGTCAGCATCACCGCCGAAGGCATCGCTATCCCCATCGTGAGGCCCGAGGACCTGATCGCAATGAAGCTAGAGGCTGGGGGAGGCCAAGACGACGAAGATGCCCAACGGCTTCTCGATGTCCTCAAAGGCCGCCTGGACGAGATGATGCTTCAAGAGGCCTGCAAAAGCCGGAAGGTCCTCGACCGGCTGGCGCTCCTACGCCGTTAGCATTTTGCTAGGATTTCGCGGATGCATCTTTCACTCGCCCTCGCGCTCGCCCTGCTCGCCGCGGCACCCGCCGTTCAGGCCGCGAGCCTGGATGTCACCGCCGCGTACAAGATGAAGGCGGTCTCCTACTCCAACCTCAACTACAACACAAGCGACAAGAACAACCATTCGTTCATCACCAACGACGCGCGCCTGGGCATCGCGGTGCGCAAGATCCCGCTCGAGTCGCGCGGGGGGGAAGATGTGACGATGGACCTCGGCATCGTCCTGCGCGCGCTCGGCGTCTCCGGCTCGACCTCCTCGCTGACCTCGCCGTTTGATCGCGTCGCTTCCTACTACCCGAGCACGAACCAGACGCCTTTCATCGAGAACGCCTACCTGAAGGTGCACCGTCTCTGGGGCTACCCGTGGGAAGCCACCTTCGGCCGCCAGAGCTACCGCTTGGGCTCCGGCCTCCTGCTCGATGACGACGGCGCGGGCTTGACCGGCGTGAGCGCGCGCGGCGAGCTGCCGTGGTGGAACATGAAGCTCGAGGCCTTCATCTTCAACGACCGCAATCCCTTGAACACCTCTGCGCCCAACAGCCTCGACCTCGTCGGCCTGTCCTTGGATGTTCCCGGTGAAGGCGTCTGGCAGTTGAACCAGCTCATCGAGCGTGATCGCGCCCAGCAGACTGTCTACGGCTGCAGCTACACGGGCAACCCGCAGGCCAACGGCTGCCTCGTGTCAAAAGCGGTGCGCAGCTTCACGAGCGTACGCTACCAGATCAATTACGGACCAATCGTATTCGACGGCGAAGCCGCGATGCAGAAAGGCTACGCCACCCCGACCGGCCCGCTCCCCTCCGGCAACCACATCACCTACAACGGCAACGCGCAGGTCGTGCGCATGAAGTGGAAGCAGTCTCTCTACAAGACCGGCGAGGGCATCGCTCGCATGTCCGTCGCACGCGGCACCGGCGACAACCCCGGGACGGGAACCACGGATGAGGCCTTCTTCCCAAGCCGCGGCCACCGCTACAATGGGCTCGAGCGCGTCGGCTTTGGCGAACTCTTCGCGGCGACCGCGTACGACGCGTTCGGGGGGAACTCCTCTACGACCACCAACAGCGGCCTGCGCAACGGCGCTTCCGGCATCGTGGTCGTCGGCGCCGGCTATACGCCGCCTTCCTACAAGAGCCTCACGCTCGACATTGATTTCTACCTGTACCAGGCCGAGCGCATCTCCTCCGGTTCCCGGACCTTGGGCACGGAGTGGGACCTGCGCCTGCGCTACCCCATCCGCGACCAGCTGAACCTCGCGCTGACCATGGCTTACTTCCGCGCCGGCAAGTTCACCGACCCGGGCCGGTCCGTCGCCCGCAAGTACTCCTTCGAAGCCTCCGGCCGCTTCTAGCGCCCTGCGGCGCCACTTGACGGGACCCATATCCACACCTATACTTGGATATATGGATAAGATCATCCCGATCAGCGAGTTCCAGGTTCGGGCCAAGAAATGGGTGGATCAGGTGCGGGATACGGACCAACCCGTGGTCATCACCCAACGAGGCAAGCCCGCCGCCGTGCTTGTCAGCTGTGACGACTATGAGGGCATGAAAGCGACCCTCGATGAGATGTCTTACCCTGACTGGAAACAGAGACTCGCACGCGCCAAACGAGAACTGGCCGCGGGCAAATGGCAAAGCCTAGATTCCTACATCAAGGAGCGGGCGGCTAAGCGGTGAAGGTCGCACTCCTACCTCAAGCCAAGGCCGATCTGGCGGCCATAACGGGTGTGCTTTTAACCAAGGTCCTGAAGCGGCTCGACGCCCTACGAAACTACCCTCAACTCGGTTGCGCCCTGACCGACCATCTTGACGGATATCGCAGCACGGTCGTCGCATCCCTGCGCATCGTCTATACAGTGTCGGAAGAGACCGTCGTGGTCTCCTATGCCAGGCACTGCCGGCGATCCTAACCCCCCGTCCGGCCGCCTCGCCGCCGTTTAAGGCCCCGCTAGGGGTCATTCAGGCGTTTTGGCGCACTCCAGCTCCGCGCCCCGCCTAAGGCCGTTTACGGGCGATTTGAGCGGGCTCGGCTGGGGGGGAGGGAAGGCCGAGAGTAACCGAATTCTCGACGAGGATTTCCCGATGTTATCCACCAACCATTCACCGCTCCCTGTCCTTTGTCTGCCGTATAAGACTTATGCGTGCGATTAAGGACAGGCATATCGTCTTATACAAAGCATCAGGACCGCTTATTAAACCTATTCACGACTTATCCACAGCCGGTAGACCTTTTTACTGACATATGCGATAATAAGGACATGAACCCCCATCGCGTCAGACTCAAGCTGCCCAACGGAGCCGAGCTCGAGGTTGAAGGCGACGCGGAGTTCGTTCGGCATGAGCGCGAGGAGTTCATTCTGCGCCAGACGCCGCCGGCCGGCGCCGCCGCGCAGGGTCCGCAGCGTGAGCCGCGGGTGGAATGGAACGCGGTCGTGGAGGCCAAGAGCGGAGGACTGACTTTGCGCGGCAAGATCCAGGGCGGAGACAAGGCCGGCAAGGACGCCTGCCTGGTGCTCCTGATGGCCTCAGAGCGGCTTCTGAGCCAGCCCAAACCTACGGCGACCATGGTGGCCAAGTGGCTGCGCGCCTCGGGCTACCCAATAGGGCGCATGGACCGCACGCTGCAGGACGCGATCACCCAGGGCGAACTCCTGTCCTCAGGCTCGCGCCGGTCTCGCCGCTACGAGCTCACGGCCACCGGCAAGATCCGAGCCCTTCTGCTGGCAGAGCAGCTGACCCTGACCGTGCTGGGCAAGCAGCCTTAATCCGGGCTCCGAGCAAGGACCTGGGGGACTGAAAACCAAACGCCCGATCGAGCAAACCGCTTGTTTGCATTACTTACGATAATATTTATTCGTCAGTAACAGGCCGTGCGGGTTTCTCGACGGGAGTTTTTCACTGCGCCCTTAAAAATTAGGACAGCCACCGCTTGAACGGTGGCTGTCTTGCGTAAGGAGCAAAAGTGCTAGAGACACTCTCGGCCCCTGTTGAATTGTATCAGGTCCAAGCCTCCCCGGCTAGGACAATAAAAGAATCGGCGTCGCGCTTTGTCGAATTGATTTCAACTGCAGCTGAGCGAGCCTCTTTTATTGGTTTCCTCTTCAACCAACTCGGTAACATTGCAGAAGCCGAGGATGTGTTTCAGGATACCTGTGCTCATTTTTTGGAGGGTGGCGCGTCTTACATTTTTGATCATGGACTTCCCGACGACTATCCCACCTTTCAAAAATTATTTTGGGGATACTTGAACGCGCAGAAGTATCGATACCGCGGTAAATCAAAATTAAATGTCTGGATTGATTTTTCGACCGATGACGGTTTAACAATCGCGGAAACTATTCCAGAGGCTTGGGATCAATCCCAACGCGCCCACTGGCTTGAACCGCGCCGACTTAGACTTGCCGTCCTCGACCGCGCGCGCTTCCTGTCGCCTCAATACTTTGAAGTAATTAAGTGGGTGGTCCTTTGCGGCGTCCCTACGGAAAAGTATGCGCGCAGAATCGGTAAAACTGAAAAACAGATCAAGACTCTTGCCGAGCGGGCTAAGTTCCTTTTGGCCGAAGACGCTGAGTTGGTCAGACTGGTTCGAATCCGTAAGCATGTAGATCTAGCTGCTCAGGAGCTTGGAGATCCCGAACAGAATCTCGAGCCCATGTCCGCTCTCGAGCAGCAGATCGTGCAAATTAGAACGCGCCGCCCCCGCGGCCGTCCTTGCAACCTTCAACCTTTGGAGCTCAGCGCTGGGGAGCGCAACAGCAAGCTGCGCTCGATGATAAATGGTTTAAGGAAAAATCTGGTGGCGGTCCCTTCGCATACCGTGGTCGATCGACATGCGATTGTTTGGTAACCACCCGGGCGGCGAGGGCATAGACCGAGACTCGCCGTCCGATAAATCAAGGACCATACCGAAGGCCCGTGGTGAATGGGGGGAGAGCTGCCGGCAGCTCGCTCAGTCTACTGCTACCCGACGCCCCGCCCTTGGGCGGGCGTCGGGTAGCAGTAGACCCCATCGGGCGCCCTTAGGAGCCCCGCCACGGCCTCCGCGCCAGTCCAAACGACTCCAACCACATTCCTTGCAATCCGTGCGCCTGCCGGGGCATGGGCGCGCCGTTTCGCCTATGCCAGATCGGGTTGGCGTGCTGTTCTTTTTCTTTTTCAAAATCGATTGCCGAATTTCCCTGTTGACAAATTTGGGAGGAACAAGTAAGCTTCGGCCTACGCCTCTCCGCTGTTGGCGTTGTACGGGCTCTTTCTTAAATTCTCACCTTTTTTTCTGGCGCGGGCCTTCTGGGTCCTCTGGGACGCTCGCGCCACTGGAACCTTTTCTCACTTGGTGCCAGGGTCGGTCTCTCGGACCCCCCCCCTATAACATGGGGGTCCGTAATCCTGATTTGTCTCGTAGACCTAAATTCCGGCGCATACTGGCAGTGTCAGGGTTTAAGTTCTTTGTAAGTCGAAGCTATAGGGTACTAGCTTGCTCCCACAGCTGCCGAAATGGGGGAAAGTGGCCTTCTAAAAAACAAGAGTGGAAAATATTCCGGGGCGATTTTCTTCGATGAGAGCTGCGCGGCGCAAGATTCGCTTCTCAGGAGTCAGCGTTCTTGAACGCCTTTGGATTCGCAAGCGCGTAAAAACTCCCCTGCTGATGTCTGATTTCCCGGGACTCTCTCAATCTGTACTTTTTCGAACACTGGAAACCTTGCGCCAGGGGGGGCTTGTTGCCAGCCATAAGAGCCCAGGACGGCGACGGGCCGGACGCCCGGCTCGTATCTGGAAACCGACGCTAAGAGGCCTTGAAATCCTACGCGCTCTGCTCCGCTTTCGGGACCTCTGGGAGATCATCGATAACCGCGATTTGCTCGTACTGGCTCACGGGAGTAAATTGATCGAACGCCTAGAGTCGGAGTACCAGAAATTTTTCCCTATCGGGTCCCAAAAAGACGCACGCGGTCCTTATTTTTCAGCTGCTCAATTCTGGCAACGAAAATAATTTGTTTGACCTGGGCCGTTTCTGTGTGTAGAATTCTCCTGTGGTGCTTGAACACCCTAGAGAAACGAAAAGCGGCTCCGTTTTGGGGGCCGCTTTTTTTGGCCAGTTACTATCGATAATATTTATTATGTTACATCTAGAGGGGGTGCCGCCACTCGGCCCCTAGCAACAATCGCACATAACTTCGCACGATTTACCTCGTACGGATAAGGCTATTTAGCTCCAAACGCCACGGTTTGTGAGATATTCTAAATTAGCAGTCAAAGCCCCCCTGGAAGTTTGGCAAAAATCCGATCGGACCGGTCGAGGCCGGCCGAAAATTGGCTGGAAAGTAGCCAAGTATCGGGCGATCCTGGGTAGGATTTGGGAGGCCGAAAAAACCATCAAAGGACACCAGGGCCATACCCCCAAAACAGCCGGGAGCCCGAAAAGACCAGGAAAGGAGCTCGGAAACTTGGCCACTTTCCGGGCAGCCGAGATACCCAAAAGGGACCCCCGAAAAAACCATCAAAGACCCTAGGGATCGGAGGCCGAAAAACCAGGCAACATATCGGGGATCCGCCCGGATCAGGCGGGCGGCCAAAAAACCATCAAAGAGACCCAAGGGTTGGGGGCAAAAAACAGCCTCGGAAGTTGGCAACATCCGGAGGATCCGGGCAGCGCCAAAAAGACAATGGAAGTAAAAAAAGATCGGGAGGGGTCAAACCAAAAAAACCATCAAAGACCCGGGATTTGGGAGGTGGTCCGCGCGAAAGAAAAAAACACCCAAAGGCGCAGCTCAAAAACGAGAGCTGATCCTCTTACATGGTTTTTTTGTTTTAGGCGGAGGGAGAAGCGGGCGGCAGGAAAAGGCCGGCGCCGATCGCGGCGTAGCCACCGATGAGGAGGAAGGGAGAGACCATCGCGGGAAGGTTGCGGCCTAGGGCATCGGCGAAGGAGAGCACAACGAATCCGGCGACCACGAGAGCTCCCCCCACCCCCACGATCAGCCTTGCTCGGGGCGACAGGGCTTCCGTCGGGAGCGGCACCGCGCGAGCATCCTTCTTAATGGTGTTTTTGTGCTTCGCCATGTCAGAGCTCCCCCCGGGTCAGATCCGCGTATGTCTCCCGCCGTCTTGCGAGCTTTGCCTTCCCCCCATCCACCAGGACCTCGGCGGCGCGGGGACGGGAGTTATACTGGCTGCTCATGGCGAAGCCGTAGGCTCCTGCCTTGAGCACTGCAAGGAGGTCCCCCCTCTCAAGGGGCGGGAGCGGCCGCTGACGCGCGAGGAAGTCTCCCGACTCGCACACCGGGCCCACGACGTCCGCCATGGTCTTTTTTCCGCGGCGGGGCGCGACGACCTCCACCGGATGCCAGGCGTTGTACAGCGCGGGGCGTGGAAGGTCCGTCATAGCCGCGTCGACGATGACGAAGCGGCGCTTGGAGGTCTGCTTGCGGTAGAGGACCTTCGTGAGAAGCAGGCCCGCGTCGGCGACGAGATAGCGCCCCGGCTCGACGAGAAGCTCGAGCTCCGGTTGGCTTGAGAAGGCCTTCTCAAGCGTCTGCACGAGGTCTCGGGGATCTAACGGGGTTTCATCTTTGTAGGAAATGCCCAGGCCTCCCCCCAGGTCTGCGAAATCGAGCGGGATGCCTTGCTTGCTCAGCGTGGCCGCAAGGCCTGCTACGGCGGCCGCGGCGCGCCTGTAGGGGGCCAGGGAGGTGATTTGCGAGCCGATATGGCATTGGACGCCCGTGACGCGCAGGCGAGGGTCCTGCGCCGCGCGGCGGTACAGCGCGAGGGCTTCCCCGGTCTCGACACCGAACTTGTTCTCGGCGCGCCCCGTGGTGATATGGGGGTGAGTCCGCGCGTTAATGTCCGGGTTGAGACGGATCGAGACCGGCGCGGTTTTTCTCAGCCGTCCCGCCACGCGCGCCAAGGCGTCCAGCTCTTCGGAGGACTCGATGTTGAATGCTTTCACGCCGGCGCGTAGGCCGGCGGCCATCTCCTCCTCGGTCTTTCCGACGCCCGAGAACACGATGCGCCGCGGCGTGAAGCCCGCGCGCAGGGCGCGGCCGAGCTCGCCGCCGGAGACGATATCCGCGCCCGCGCCTTCGCGCGCGAGCACGGACGCGACTGCCTTGCTCGAGTTGGCCTTTAGCGCGTAGCAGACAAGAACCGGGCGCGTGAAGGCGCCTCGCAGCGCGCGGTAGCGGTCGCGCACGGTGTCCGCGGAGTAGACGTACAACGGCGTGCCGTAGCGGCGCGCAAGCGCCGCGAGACCGGTCACTTCTTTTCGGACGCCGCTTTCTTCGCGGCCGCCGCGGCCGCCTTCTCCGCTTCCTTGCGGGCTTTCTCGGCGGCACGCTCCGACTCGCGCTTGGCTTTGTCGGCGGCCGCATCGGCGGCTTTCTTGAGAGCGGCGGCGCGTCGCGTCGCTTCCTTCAGCGCCGCCGTAGCCTTGACATCTCCGGGCGCCGCCCGCAGGGCCGTTTCCCAGGCCACGCGCGCCTCTTCCCACTTGCCAAGCTTCTGCGCCGCCATAGCCAGGCCGGTCTGAGCGCGCTGCGGCTCGAGACCTACCAACGGCAGGGAGCCGACCGCAACGAAATGATCGTAGGCTTCCTGGTATTTCCCCGCTTCGAGCGCGATCTGGCCGAGGTAAAATTCCGCGCGCCGCGCGTAGTCGCCGCCCTGCTTTTTGAGCAGGGTGAAGGAACCCACGGCTCGGTCAACGAGCTTGCCGCCCCAAAGGCTCACGCCGAGATTCTCCTCGATGAGCGGGTCGCTTGGGTCTATGAACTTCAGGCGCTCGTACTCGCCGACCGCTTCCGGAAAAAGCCCTATCTTGTAGTACAGCTTCGCCGTGAGCATTCGGACTTCCTTGTCCTCCGGATAGTGGCGAAGGAATCGTTTGTACTCGGTCAGCGCGAACGGAAACAGCCCTTCTTCCTGATACATGATGCCCAGGCAGTAGAAAATGCGCGGATCGAGCGCGCCGAGATCGCGAGCCTCCTCGAGGTCTCCGATCGCTTCAACATACGAATCCTTGCCTTTCTCGAACTTCAGCGTGCCGAGCTCGACGAGTGCCACGATGTCCTGAGGGTTGCTCTTAAGGCGCTCCTGTGCCGCCGTAATTTGCGCCGCCGCCTGTGGAGGAGACGGGAAGTCCGTGTGCCGACGGGGAAGAGGCTTATCCCTCAGCATCAGCAGCAGCGCGCCGAACAGCACGACGATGGAAACCGCGGCCGCGATGGCCACGGCCCGGGCGCTGAGCCAGCCGCCGGCCAAGGCCCAGGGGCTCTTGACCGGCTTCAGGCGGACTTCGTCGACGGCGTGATGGGTCACCCCTCATCCTCCGGGGACAGAATCTGGCCGAGCGTCAGGGGCGGCGACGCCTTCATGTACTGCGCGACGCGCTTGCGGTCCTTAATCTCATTGAAGCGCGCGAGCGACACTCGCACCTCGAACGCGGTCGAGTCGATGCCGGTGACGATGCCGGTGGCCTCGTCGCCGAGCTTATAAATCACGTCGGCGTCGCACTCCGCGGCAGGCGCGAAGGCAATCGTCTTGGGGTCAACTTGGAAGCGCACGCCGTGAGCGCCGACCTCCGTGATCTTGCCCGTCACCGTGGACTTCGGCGCAAACTTCTTGCGCATCGCGTCCGACGGGTTCGCCTGAAGTTGCTTGATGCCGAGAAACACGGGGTCTCCGGGTTTCGCGGGCTTAGCGAGCACCTTGACCTTCAGCTTCTGACCGCGCTCGAAGGCGCCGGGCTTTGCGGTGCCCCAGGCCATGTCGACGGGCTTGACGGTGCCCTCGAGTCCGCCGATATCGATCAAAAGGCCCTCGGCCGAGACGCGCACGATGCGCCCGATCCGGATTTCGCCGCCGCGCAGCTCATCCATGATCTTGACCTTGCGCTTGCCCGCCTCATCTTCGAGGACGGCCTTGCGCGAGAGCACGAGCTGGCGCTTAGACTGGTTCACCTCGATAACGAGGCAGCGCACGCCGGTGCCGATCATCTTCTCGGGCTGGCGCACGGGGCGCAGGTCCGCGAGCGAGGACGGCAGGAAGGCCTGAACACCCTGCACATCGACGATGAAGCCGCCCTTGACGGAAGACTTCACGATCCCGCGCACGCGTTGCTTCTCCGCGTGAGCCTTGATCGCCATCTCCCAGCCGAGCTCCGTCTTCGCTTTGAGGTGCGACAGGACCACGTGCCCGGCTTTGTTGCGGCCGCCGACCTTGATGACGGGAACACGTTGCCCGGCCTGAGGGGCGGGCGCCTTGGGCGTGTTGAGGTCCTCGACGAACTCGACGAGCGGCACGGTGCCCTCATTCTTCTCGCCCACATCGACGAGCACCGCGTCCTTGGTCACCGTGATAACCTTGACCCAAGCGACTTTCTTGTCGGCGAGCTTGTCCACCGTGGCGGACTGCTGCGCGAGCAGGGACTCCATCGTCTCCCCACCGGTTTCAGCGGCGTCGCCCTCTTCAGGCTCCGCGGCTTCCCAGGCTTTCTCGTTCAGCTTCGTGTTCTGATCCATAATTCGGTACCTCTCCTAGTTTATCGTCAAAGCGAATAAATACTTTCCATCACCGTCTTCGCGTACGCCAAACCGGTCGCCCGGTCCTCCGCCGTCGGCGGCGCCAGCGGCGCGCCGATACGCACTTCTAACGGAAATTTTCGCGGAAATTCGCCCGTGCCCAGCACTCGTAAGGGCACGACGGCCGCCTTCGATCGAGACGCCAGAAATGAAATGCCGGCCTTCGGGACGCGCTTCTCCCCGGGCTTCACGCGCGTGCCCTCGGGGTAAATCGCCAGGCAACCGCCACGCTCCAGAACATCCAACGCGGCCTTCATGGCCGACGTCGCGTCGCCCTGCCGATCGAGCGGGAAGTTGCCGGTATTGCGTAGCCACCAGCCGAGCAGAGGCTTGTCGAACAGCTCCTTCTTGCCGACCGCAAACGGACGGCGCCTCGGCGCCACGGCGACCGACATCAGCGGCGGATCGAGAAGGCTCACATGATTGACCGCGATGATGACCGGCCCCTCCAACGGGATGTTTTCCAGCCCCGTCACCTTCATGCCCCATATCGAGGTGAATAGGCCCCGGACGATCTCCTCGGACAAGATCCGAAGCGGAAAATTGGCGTCGGCGGGATTCATTTACCATGGCCGTTTGCCTTCGCGCCTTTCCGTATACGGCGCAAAATTTTGTCTGCGACCTCATGCATGGTCAGCTTCGTCGAATCGATGACGAGCGCATCGGGCGCCTGCTTGAGCGGGTTAATCTCCCGCTTCAAATCGTTGAGGTCGCGCTTAAGAATCGCGGCTAAAATTTTATCGCGGTCCGCCTCCTGGCCCGCGGCTTTAAGCTGACGATAGCGGCGGTCGGCGCGCTCTTCAGGGCTGGCGTCCAGATAGATTTTCACATCGGCGTCGGGAAACACATTGGTGGTGATGTCGCGTCCTTCCATGACGATCGAGCCGCCCTCGCCGAGATCACGCTGAAGCTTTGACAGGAATTTTCGCACGCCGGGATTTCCCGCGACAAGAGAGGAGTTCACGCTGACACGCTCTTCTCTGATTTGCTGGGTGACGCCGGTGCCGTTGATGAAGGTCTTCAGGGTCGTTCCCGCTTCGTCAACAGGCTTGAACTCCCAATCGAGGGATTTCGCTAGCGCGAGCACCCCTTCGTTGTCGTTTAAATCGATGCCGTCTTCAAGAGCCTTCCATGTGAGGGCCCGGTACATTTCCCCCGTATTGATGAACTTGTAGCCGAGCGACTTGGCCACGAGGCCGCCGACCGTCGACTTGCCCACTCCGGCCGGGCCGTCCATCGCGATGACGAACCCTTTTTTCTTCGTCATGCCGGGACCTTCACAAGGACCTTTTTCAGCGCGGCGAACAGCGCCTTGTTCTGGGCCGGGGTCCCGATCGAGACGCGAACATAGTGAGTCAGACCGTACTCATCGAGCGGCCGGATAATGACTCCCTGACGAAGCAATGCCTTAAACAACTCACGGCCCGGAATCGGACTGCGGGCGAAGACGAAATTAGTGGCGGAATCGCCGACGCCAAAGCCCAACTCGCCAAGTACGCGAGCGACGACGGCGCGCTGCGAGTCATTGCCGGCGACCGTGCGCTTGACGAAGGCTGAGTCCTTGAGCGCCTCCAGGCAGGCACGCTGGGCCGGGAGGTTTACATTAAACGGCATGCGAATACGGTCGAGCCAGCCGGTGAGCTCGGGATCGGCGACGCCGTAACCGACGCGCAGGCCAGCAAGGCCGTAAGCCTTTGAGAAGGTGCGCATCACGACGAGATTATCATGCTCGCGCACGAGGCTGGGCAGGCGCTGCGGATACCCGGGGATGGACTCGGCGTACTGGAAGTAGGCCTCATCAAGAATCACGAGCGCGGTCTTGGGAATGGAGGCGAGAAGCGCTTCGACCTCCTCCTGCGTGTTGTAGGTCCCCGTGGGATTGTTCGGGTTGGCGACAAACACGAGCTTGGTGCGCTGGCTCGCGGCCTGGGCCATCAGCGCAAGGTCGTGCGTCCAGTCTGTCATCGGCACTTCGATGACGCGCGCGCCCATCATGGAGGCCTGCTGCTTAAAGCGGATGAACGCGTGCTGAGACACCACCACCTCGTCTTCGGGGTCGAGGAAGGCCTCGCACAAGAGGCGGATGATCTCGTCAGAGCCGTTGCCGATGATGATCGACTCAGGCTCGACCTGGTGAAACCGGGCGAGCCCCGCGCGAAGCTCGGGGCTGGTGCCTTCCGGATACAGGCCGCAGAACTTCTCAGCCTTGCGGTAGGCGGCCATAGCGCGCGGTGAGGCGCCCAACGGATTCTCATTGGAAGCGAGCTTGACCACGGACTTTAGACCGAGCTCACGCTGCACCGAGGCGATGGATTTCCCGGGCTGATATGGAAAAACATCACGCAGCGCGCGGCGAGGAGCGATCACGACTGCCTCCGGTCGAGCGATAAAAAGGCGAGCATGCGCGCTCCATCTTTTTGACGACGAAAGGAATGGTAAGCATCGGGATTGGAAAGCGTGCACGGGGCTTTCGGACCGATCATGCGAGCCAACACGCCGGCGGACTCGAGCTGGCGACGAGCGTCAGCGTCCAGGCTCAAAAAAGTTTCATTGCCGCTCTTAATGAACGAGTCGGCCGGAAATGAGTTCTCCAGTTCTTCCCCGACTTTATAGACGTCGACGCTGATATGCGGCCCGAACGCCGCTTGAAGGCGCGAGGCCTTGGCGCCGCGCTCGACGAGGGCGGCGACGGCCTTGGCCGGCATGCCCGCGGCCATGCCTTTCCAGCCCGCATGAAAGACGCCCGCGTATTTTCCGTCGTCAGTCCAAAGGTAAAGGGGCATGCAGTCGGCGACGAACACCGCCACGCAGAGACCTTCGTCCCCGGGGCCCAAAGTCCATCCATCGCCGTCGAGACCGTGCGCCGAATGGGCCGCGCGATGGATGGCTGTGCCGTGAATTTGTTTTAACAGCAACGGATTGGGCAGCTCAAGCAAAGCCGCCGCGGCGTCGCGTTGCGACGCCTCCTTCATGGAGCCCATCCGCTTTGTGGTGAACCCATGCTTTAGGCCAAGCGCGGCAAGCCGCGGCTCAAGAAGAAACCCGTTCTTCTCGACCCACGCGCCCGCGGCGATCGTCATGTTAGACAGGAGCTTTCTCCTGGGAAGCGGCGATTTTCGGCTTCATCGCTGGCGTGCGGCGCAACGGGCGAACCCACTTCGTGAAGCTCGACGGCTTGAGCGAGTACTCGTGCACCATGCGCACGACCTCGCCGATGGGCTGGAATGTCTCCCACTTGATGCGCAGGATGCGCACGCCC
>JAYTSX010000215.1:0-5317 GCA_043745445.1 Elusimicrobiota bacterium | reverse complement strand
GTCGCGATCAAGCCCGGCCGCCCCATCCTTTTTGCAGAATTCCCCAAGGGTCCAATGGTGTTTGGCTTGCCCGGGAATCCAATCTCTTCGGTCGTTGGTATGAAATTTTTCGTTGAGCCCTGCCTCCGCGACCTGTCGGGCCAGTCCGAAGAATCCCCCATCCGTTGCCGTTTAAAAACCAGAGCTGATAAGCCTGAAAAACTCCGTTGCTTTTTCAAAGCCAGGCGTCATCACGGTGGATCTGTCGAAATCCTCCCCGCCCAAGCGTCATTCCAGATTCATTCGTTGCTTGCCGCCGATTGCTGGGCCGTTCTCCCCGAAGAAGGCGACCACCTGAGCGCCGGAGCCGAAGTCGACATCTATGAAGCGTAAAATCGAGCTCTACGGCCGCCTGCGCGACGCCGGCCTCGGTTCCGCCTTCCGCGTGGAACTCCCTCGCAACGCGACCGCACGCCAGGTTTTATCCATTTTGAAGACGCTGCTCGGCACCAAATCACCTCTTCTCCAGGGCTGCGTGGTCGCATCCGGCGACGCAGTCCTCTCTTCCTCGGATAAGCTCCCCGCCGGTCTTCTCGCCGTCCTCCCCCCTGTATGCGGAGGATGAGCTTCGTGACGGCCTCGCGCCTGGACCACGCGGCCCTGTGCCGCGCCGTCGCCTCGCCCAAGCACGGCGCCCTGGCGTCCTTCGTCGGCACAGTGCGCGCCGTGCACGCCGGCCGCCGCGTCAAGGCCGTCCGCTACGACTGCTTCACGCCTTTGGCCGAGAAGGAGCTCGCTCGCATCAAGGCCGCGGCCGAACGCCGTTGGCCCGTCCGCGTCGCCGTCTCGCACCGCATCGGGCGTCTCAAGGTCGGGGAAGCGAGCGTCGCCATCGCCGTCGGCTCCGGCCACCGCGCCGAGGTCTTCGAGGCCTGCCGCTTCGTCATCGAGGAAATTAAGCGCGGCGTCCCTGTCTGGAAAAAGGAGCACTACACCACGGGCGACGGCCGCTGGCTTGCCGGCTGCGCGCTGCACCGGAAGCGCTCGTGACCAACTACGATAAAATTCGGCTCGGCACTTTCCTCGGCGTGCTGATCGCCGGTGCGTTGGCGGAGCGCCTGCTCCCGCGCCGCATCCGCACAGCCGACACGGGTCCGCGTTGGTTCACAAACCTGAGCCTCAGCGCCCTCGGCTCGCTCGCCGTGGTCCTGCTTCTGCCTTTCACCGCCATCGTGACCGCGCACCGCGTCGAGTCGGCGCAGTTCGGCCTCCTGAACCAGTGGTCCATTTACTACCCGCTCAAGTTCGTCTTGTCCTTTCTCCTCCTCGATCTTCTAATCTATCTTCAACACCGCCTCTTCCACCATGTCCCCCTGCTGTGGCGCCTGCACGCGGTGCATCACACCGACCTCGACTTAGACGCGTCCTCGGGCGTGCGCTTCCACCCGTTGGAAATTCTTCTTTCAATGCTGATAAAAATGGCTGGCATCGCCTTGCTCGGCGCGCACTTCCTCGCCGTGGCGGTCTTTGAGGTGGTTCTCAACGCGACCACGATTTTCAATCATTCAAACCTGCACCTGGGTCCGCTCGATGCGCTCCTGCGTCTGGTCGTCGTCACGCCCGACATGCACCGCGTCCACCACAGCCCGCGCCGCGAGGAGACCGATTCCAACTTCGGCTTCAACCTCCCATGGTGGGACCGGCTGCTCGGCACCTACCGCGCCCAGCCCGGAGAGCCGCACGAGACGATGGTCCTGGGCCTCGATGGCGCGCGCGACCCGCGCAAGCTCGATGTTTTCTCTCTACTCGGCCGCCCGTTCAAGAGGGCGCTGTGAAAATCCGGTGCGAGCTGACCTTTAACGGGGAAACGCGCAAGCCCTACCTGGTCTCCGGACCGAGCGAGCCCGACGATCACCTGGCCCACCGCATCGCGGCTTTTATTTTATTCTGGAACGACAACGCCATGGTGGACGCCTCAACGAAGACCCCCGCGCTGGCCAACTTCGAATTCCTCCCCGATCTCCTGGCCGTTAACGACGCCGGAGAAGCCACCGTCTGGATCGAGTGCGGCACCGTCACGATGAACAAGCTCACCAAGGTCACGCGGCGCATGCCCCGGGCGCGGATCGTGATAATGAAAGAGAACGAGCGCGCGGCGCAAGATCTTCGCCGCGACTTAGAGGATCAATTCGACCGTCCGGAGCGCGTCGAAATCCTGGCGTGGCCCGGGAACTCCTACAAGGAGTGGGCCAAGACGGTGGGCGACTCCATCGAGGCGTTCGGCGACGCCGACGGGCGCGCGATCAACGGCGTGGTGAACGGTCAAATGGTCGTCGTCGATTTCATTACCTACTGAGGTAGAATCAATCATGAACCTTCCCGCTCTCGCCTTGGCCTTCGGCGTCGCCTGGACCCCCGTCACGGTTCCCCTTCCAAAGGGAGCGCGCGTCGTCGCCCCGGCCGCTGCGGGCTCGGTCTTCGACACGACCGGCGCGGCGCGGACCTGGGACGCGGCGCTCGCCGACCTCGCCGCCGCGGCGGTCGTCGCCGTGGGCGAGTCGCACGACTCCGTCGCGGACCACGCGCTCCAGGCGGAAGTGCTCACCGCCCTGGCCGCGCGTTCACCTAAAATGGCGGTGGCCTTCGAGATGGTCGGCTACGAGGATCAGGCGGTCCTCGATTCCTTTATGTCCGGCGCGCTCTCCGAGGCCGGCTTCGCCGTGTGGTGGAAAAAGAATTGGGGCTACGACTTCTCTCTCTACAAGCCTATTTTCGACGCCGCGAAAGCGGCGAAGATCCCCGCCTACGGCCTCAATGCCCCCATCAGTCTGGTCCGGGCCGTATCGAAGAACGGCCTGGCGTCATTAGCCCCGGCCGACCGCGCTCGGCTTCCCTTTCAGATCATGCAGAGTGCCGACGCCCGCTATCGCCAATACGTACTCGACGCGGTCTCCGGCCACGGCCCCCTGACCCCCGATCAACTCCGTAATCGCCTCGAGGCCATGGCCGTCTGGAACGAGGCCATGGGTGAAAGGGTGTCGCTCATCGCCGCTGAAGGCCGCACCGTCCTCGTCATCGCCGGCCAGGGCCATGTTCTTTATAAAGCCGGCCTTCTCGAAAGCGCCGCCCGTCGCGGCGCCGGCCCAGTCAAAGCTCTCCTGCCGATGGCCGACGCCCCCCAACCCGACGAACTCGCCTACGCTGATTGGTTTCGCATCACGCCGTAAACCAATAGGCCCATTGCCGAGCAAACCCTTCCCCAATCGGTCCGCTCCAATTTTATTCTGAGCGGCTAAACTGTCCCCATATGCCATCGCCGAAGGCGATAAGCTCCGCGTCGTTATATCTCATTCTCGCCCTTCCCTCATGGGCGGGCGTTATCTCCGTCCCATCGACAATCACCCCGTCCCTATCCGTTCCCTCCTCCGTGACTTCCGGTCTTCCAACGAATAACCATTCGTTGCCGTTCAATCCGTCACCGTCTTTAAATCCGTCACTGTCGCCTCGACCCGCTCCTCTGCCTGTAGCCCTCATTCCCACGCCCGCCGCCGCCGTCGCGGCGGCGACGCCGTCCTCCCCCGACATCCCAGCCCCCGCTCAAGCCGCCCGTTCCCTCAACAACTTCTGGGACGGCCTCGACCTCGACTTCCCGAACTTCGAGGAGCCCTCCTCCGTCGCCGCCCCATTGGCCGGTCTCTCCGTTGAGCCCCTCAGCGAAACCGAGCGCTCCGCCCCCTGGCTCGAGACTGACAACAAGAAGATCGCCGCCGCCCTCGACCGCGCCGTCGCCCTCGCGCGCTCGACCCGCGCCGGCCGCCGCGCCCTCGACGCGGCGCAAAAAACGCTCGCCGCCGAGGGCCGCACGCTCCCGGTGCTCGTCCTCGACCTCGGCCGCAACTTCGGCGAATACGACTACCTCGCGAAGAACATGCGCCTTCACTCGTCCCTCTTCAAGAAGGGCCGCGAAGCCGAACTCGCCGGCACGATCGTCCACGAGCTGACCCACGTCGCCCAGCACGGTCACGGCGTGCCGTCGAACGCGCTCGAAATGGAGCTCGAAGCCCACCTGCAGGACCTCGACATGCTCGCCGAGCTCGGCCTGAAGCCTCCGAAAGGCACCTTCGCGCGCCAAGCGCTCGACCTTCTCGCCAAGGGCCCCGAGAAATTCGTCGAATTGATCCAGGCGGCCGTTCCCGGCTCGATCTTCCTCGGTGAATCGTCGCTTGATGATATTCTCGACCAGCTCGAGGACGATCTGACCGCCCAACAGAAGCTCGCCAAGCGCTCGAAGACCGCAGCCGGACTGATTCCCGTCATCGAGCGCGATCTCGCGCGCCTGCGCACCGCCGAGGGCGCCGCGTCCTACCGCGCTTTCTCCGAGCGCGTACTGGCGCTTCTCAACCGTCGCGCAGCCGAAGCAAAGTCATAATTTCACCGGGCTATGAAACGCGCGCCTTGAGGACCAGCCACAGCGCCCGCTCCGTCCCGCCGAGGACCGCGTCCTTCCCGTCATAGCCGTACACCGCCTCGATGCGCAGGGGCGACTTATCGATCAGCTCCGAGATCTCCGCCGCGCTGTAGGAGCGCAGGTCGTAGGTCGACTCGAGGACGGTATCCTTCAGCCCCTTCGGCGTGGTCACGAAGTTGATGATGAGCTCGCGCCGCGTCTCCGGCTCGGCGGGGATGCTCATGAGCACATGCCTGGCCCGTCGCCCGCCCTGCCGACATTCGTACACCTCTTCATCCGGCTGATCCTGGCCGTAGATCGACAGATCGAGGCCCAGGATGAAAATCCCGCCGGGCTCGAGCGCGCCCGCCATCAGCTTCAGATGCGACATCGCTTCGCGCTCGGTCATCAGGTGGCGAAAGGTCGAGAGCACGTTAATAATGAGCCCAAACTTGCGCTTCGGACGGTAGGTCGTCATCTCGCCGCGCACGAGCTTAACGCGCTTGCCCCAGCCGGCGAGACGCTTACGCGTGAACGCGAGCATGCCGGGTGCCAAGTCGTAGCCCTCGACGGTCCAACTTCGGCGCAGCAGCCCCGCGAGGTAGCGCCCCGTGCCGCACGCGGGCTCCAGCGCGGTCTTGATCCCGCACCCGTGGATCTCGGCCAAATGCGTCATTAGCCAGATCTCGTCGTCGGTGCCCTCAGCGTGGACCAGGTCGTAAAGCGCGGGATCGGCGTAGATCGAGGGTAAGCGGTTCAAGGGGCCGCGGGAGCGGCCGTCATGCGCCGCGCGGGGCCCGTGATCGACACGCCCTCGAGGCGCAGGCTCTCGAGAAGCTCGAGCAACACCGCCTCCTGAGCGTCCATGAACGCGCCGTAATCGGTCCCGCG
>JAYTSX010000214.1:0-5323 GCA_043745445.1 Elusimicrobiota bacterium | reverse complement strand
TTGGGCGCTCGGGCAGGACGCGGCTTACGCGCGCGCTTGGGCTTGGTGGACACGATCGCGTTCGGGTTCTTGATCGGCGCGGTCATCTTCGCGGGCTTCTTCGATAACGGCGCCTTCTGGGCGCGCGGCGCCGGCATCGCCGGAGACGATGTCGCGGGAGGCGTCGAGAAGAGCGGTTGGGCCGGAGCCGGAGGCGGTTCCGGCAAGGGGGCCTGCGCTGTGGGGGTTAATTCGGCGACGGTCTCGGGGAGGGGCTTCTTGGTGAGCATCACATAAGCGAGGCCAGCGGTGACGACGGCGGCGCTGATGAAGGCGGCCAGTACGGCCGGTCGTTTCCAGACGGGAATGGCGTCGGAGGTCGGCGGCAGTTCCGGCGCCAGCGCCGGGGCCGAAGAAGCGTATGCTGCGACCGGCGCGGATTCTTCGATCGCTCCGAGCTGGCCCATCTTTCCAGGCTGCAGCGGCCGACGCGGAGATTCAGGCAAGGCCATCGGCGCCGGCTCTGTCGGATAAGAGAGCATCGGGTCCAGCTGAGCGAAGGAATCGAAAACGGGAGCGGGAGCAGGAGGAGGAGGAGGAGGCAAATTGGCTTTCGGCGAATTGACCGGAGCTAAGGGTAAGAGTTCTTCGAGCCGGCCGTCCATGCGTGCGCCGCAAGTGTTGCAAAAATGGGCTTCCTCAAGATTGGCGTGCGCGCAACGAGGGCAGGGAATGGTCTTTGGCGTCGCCTTCGGCGGCTCGGCGAGCGCGGGCAACGGTAGCGGGAACGGAGCGGGTAGCGGCATGGCGGGCGCCGCAGGAAGAATGGCCGGCATCGGAGGAAGTTGGGTCGCCTTCGGCAAGTCGAGGGGAGCTTCCAACGCTTCCAGCAGCGCCTTCTTAAAGGGCGGATAGGCCAGCGCAGGCTTCCAGTCCGCAGTATCCGTGGAGCCCACAGGGCATACGAGAGTATCCCCATCGAAGCCGGGTAGCTTCAACAGTTCCTGGATCCCCGCGGGTCCGTGCGTGGATTTGCCGTCATGCGCAAAGAATCGCACCAAGAGAAATATAATTTATTCGTGTTACAGCGTCATTTCCTATTATAAGATCGATCTGTGAGCGTTTACCGCGTCGCCTTGGTCACTTGCGCCTCTATAAGAGAGCTCACCGACGACGATCGGCCTCTTTTAGCCGAGCTGTGGAACCTTGGGATCAAGGCCGAGCCGGCTGTTTGGGATGACCCCTCCGTGGACTGGAAAAGCTTCGACGCGGCCGTTATCCGCTCGACCTGGGACTACCACCTTAGCCCATCGGCGTTCCTTTCCTGGTTGTCCCGGGTCGAGGCGCTTGGCCTGGAATTGTGGAATCCGGCGCCGGTCGTTCGCGCCAACACCGACAAATTCTATTTGAAAAAGCTGGAGGCGGCGGGCGTGTCGATCGTGCCGACGATCTGGGTTAAACCGGATGGACGCGCGAACCTCAACGACCTCCTGGCCGCTCAGGGCTGGACGGATGCAGTGGTTAAGCCGGTCATCTCGGCCGGGGCCTTCCGCACGAGCCGGGTCAGGGCAGGAGACCCCGCAGGCCAGGCCGCTCTCGAGGAAGTGTTGGCGCATTCCGCAGCCATGGTTCAGCCGTACCTCCCGGAGATCGCGGCTGAGGGCGAGTGGTCAATTGTGTTTATCGGCGGAGAGTTCTCTCATGCGGTGCTCAAGACGCCGCGCTTCGGGGACTTCCGCGTCCAGGAGGACCACGGCGGCCGTACCGAGCGTCGCGAGCCGCCGCCCGGTCTGGTCACGCAGGCTCGCGAGGCGGCGATCGCGGGCCCGGTTCCGTGGCTCTACGCGCGAGTGGACGGCGTGCGCCGCGGCGCGGATCTTTTAGTCGTGGAGCTGGAACTTATCGAGCCTTCCCTCTACCTTTCGCACGCTCCTTCTGCAGCTCGGAAACTCGCGGAGGCGATTAAGGCGCGGGTTTTGGCGCCCCGACCTTCTCCCAAGAAGTGACGACCCAGCGGCGGCCGCGCTTCAGCAGATAGTCCCGCTCCGTGCCGCCGAAATTCCCGTTGCCGTTCTTGGTCTCGACTCGATAGGTGAGCAGAACAACGGCGCTTTCATAGCCGAGGCGCTCATACTCGATGTGCTCGACCTTGAAACTCGCCGCTCCGTATTTCTTGAAAAAATCTTTGCCCCAGACCTGGATCTGATCGCGAGTCATGGGCTTGGTGATCGCGGCGTCAAAAAGCATGACGAGCGCGTTCTCATTTCCCAATGCGAATGCTTGGACCACCTCATCGTAGTAGGCGCGGACATCTGAGCGCAGCCGCAACTCATCGTCGGAGACCTTCCGCCCGAAGCTCACATACGCGCAGGAGGACAGCAACACTGCCGCCAGGATCAGTAAAGCCCTCATCCCGAGAGGGTAACCCCTGCCATGGGACAGGTCAAGGTGTAGGTCTCATGGCAGGCGGCGTAAGGACCTATCGGCCCAGGCCGCGGACCGGCCGCACTGCTACTCTCCTTGTATGAACCGAATCCCCCGCCGCTTTTTCGTGGCCCTCCTGACGGTCGCCTTCGCGTCCGCGCAAGCTCCGGCTCAGCAGATTTCGGTTCCGCGTGTAACGCTCACACCTACGCTTGGCGGCGTCATGGGCGCTCCCGGTGTCGTGCCCGGCTCTATTGGCGGCCCCGCGACGCTGTCCCTGTCGCCGATGCTGGCCTTAACCCCGACGCTTTCGGTCATGGCGGCCCCGGCGCTGATGGCCCCGGTCTCCGCGGTGAACGCCGTCCCCGTCGCGCTTTCCCCCGTTTCCGCCGCGCCATCGGTGACGATTGCTTCACCGAAAGCCAATCAGCCCGCTCAGCGAATCGCGTCCGCCCTTGAAGCCATTGAGCTGTCCGCCGCCTCCCGCCATGGCCGCGACGGGGGGGAGAACCGCGGCGGAGCGATGTTCGACGGCTCCGCGAAGAAGTCCGCCTCGCCGTACATCATCAACGACGAGGGCGTGAAAATCAACGATCGCGCCGCGATTTATTACACCGAAGTCCGCCGCATGGTTGAGCTCTACAAAGGCAAGATCAACCTCGAGGAAAGCCTCGATGTGATGGACGATGCGTATTCCGATGTGGTCGCCAAGGTTTCGGCCGTGGAAGCGGTCGCCAGGGGCCGCGGACTTTCCCAGGTGAACACGCATCTCGAGGAGACCCTCACCTTCGTAGACGGTGTGCTCGATGACGGCTCCAAAAAAGTGGCCGTCCACACGCATCGCGTTTTTTTCCATAAGGCCAACAATCCGCAGTCTGAGATCTCCGAAGGCATCCGTCGCGTGAGCGGCGTCGTCAAGGATGCGGAGGCCATGTTCGCGCGCGGTGGCAAGGCTGAACAGCAGATGGGTAAGATTGATGAGGTCGAACTGGTCTTCGACGCTCGCGGCTACCTGGAAATCAAGGATCACATCAAGACGATCGGCGCCGACGTCACGGCCCGTAGCAAGGGGCGCATCACCTTCAAGTTTCTCGACGAGGTGGCCCCGCTCCCGAAGGATCAGGCCGGGATTCGCGCCAGGCTCAACGAGCTGGCTCAGAAGTACAACGGAGAAAATGGCGACGGCCTTTCCAAAATCTACGAAGGCGTGATTTACTCCCGCTACGTGGGCCTCCTGCTCGAGCTCAAGACGGTCGAGCACTACTACAAGCTCGGCTACAAGATCCTGCAGAGCGGCCGCGAGCTGTTCGACGAGAAGGGGCTCTATGTCTCCGAACTGGATGTGGTCGTTGAGAGCCCCGAGGGCGTGATCTCCGTCGTCGAAGCGAAGTCTGCCCGCGTCGGCCTGCCCCCTGAGGAGGTCCTCCAGGACAAGGTCGTCTACAAGCTCAACACCTACAAGAAGTTCAAAGCCCAGCTCGACGCGATGATCGGCAAGAAGTTCAATGCCGTCGTGTTCGCGATGGACGTGGCGATCGATCCCAATATCGATCCGTCCGAGGTCCTTCCCAAGGACGTGCGCAAGCTCGAGCTTATCGAGTTCCTGCGTTCGAAGGAAGCCTCGCTCTCCAAGGAGTACGGCTTCCCGGTGAGCTTCCTGTTCCTGCAGAGCGGGCCTGCGGGCGGCAATAATCGGCAGGGTCTGCGCGCTCCTCGCGGCGACCGCAAGCATAGCCGCCGCTGATTTCGTAAAATCCGCGCATGCCCTTTATCAACATCAAAATGACTCCCGGCCCCACGGCCGAGCAGAAGTCCCGCTTCATCGCCGAAGTCACTCAGCTTGCCGCCGATGTTCTCGGCAAGAATCCCGCGACGACTCATGTCGTCATCGAGGAGGTCTCCGCGGAGAACTGGGGCATCGCCGGTGAGACCGTCGCCGCCCGCAAGAAGCGCGGCGCCTAGCCAGTCGCTAATCCGCGAGCAAAGCCGAAAAGAGCGAGGGCAAAGTTCGCAGCGCTGTGATCGCGACGCAGGCCAGCGCGGGCCGTCGGCTCATCGTCAGGGCGAAGCTTGCAAGTCGGCGCTTGGGACGAAGCATTTGGTGGCGTCGCCGCGTGTAGTCCCCGGGCCGTCCGAGGCCTGAGAGCGCGGAGACGGTTTCCTCCGCAGCGAGCCGGCCGCTGCGCAGGGCAAGTCCGATGCCGTCGCCGACAAGCGGGTCGACTGCTCCCGCCGCGTCGCCCGCGGCGAGCCACGGGCCCGCCTCGCAGCGGTCGGTCGAGGGCGCGAGGGGCCCAAGGCCGATGACGGGCGCGTCGAAAACCGCGCGCAGAAGCCGCGGCGCCACTGAAGGATGGGAGCGGACGAGTCGCCAAAACGCAGCTTCTTGACCCCGCGCGACATCGGCAAGTGCGCGCCGCTCGAGCAACAGGGCCGCCGTGGCCCGGCCCGCGCCGGGCAGCGGCGTCAGGTACAACTCGCCGCCGTCGAGTAAAAAGACCTCGACGAAATCGCCGAGACCCTCGATTGCGCTCAGCCGTGCAGAGAGTCCGTATCGCATGCGCTCGGGCCATCGACGGGGCACGCCGAGCGACTTGAGCGCGGGCGATGACATTCCGTCGGCCACGATCAGGCGCCGGGCGAGGACCTCGCCATCCGCGAGGCGCACGCTTACTCCCTCGCTCTCGCACTTGAGACCGAGCGCTGGGGTGCTTTCAAAGACCCTCACGCAGGACGCCGCCGCGGCGCGGCGTAGAAGCAGATCATCGAGCACCTCCCGCGGCATCGCCAGGCCGTCTCCCGCCGGGAAAAACGACCGAGCCTCGCGCCCGTCGCGGGTCGTGTAACTGATTCCGCGCAATGCGCGTCCAAACATCGCGGCCTCCTCATAAACTCCGAGCTCACGCAGAATCGAAACTCC
>JAYTSX010000213.1:0-5339 GCA_043745445.1 Elusimicrobiota bacterium | reverse complement strand
ACTTCACGCATCTGAAGGCCTTCACGATCGACGAGCTGAACGCGATCATTGATTCGGCGATGGCGCTTAAGAAATCCGCGCCTGAGGGCATGCCTCTGGCCGGAAAATCGCTCGCGTTCTGCTTCATGAATCCTTCTTTGCGCACGCAGGTCTCCTTTTCCGTCGCCACCGCGTCGCTCGGCGGCCACCCGGTTACCTTGAGCCTCGGCTCGGGCGGCACCTGGGGCATGGAGTCCGTCGAGGGCGTCGTGATGGACGGCACCGCCGCCGAGCACTTAAAAGAGGCGGTGCCTGTGCTCGGGCGCATGTGTCAGGGATTAGGATTAAGGTCATTTCCCGCCGGCAAGTCCTGGGACGAAGATAAGAAAGAGTCGGCCCTTTCCGCGTTCATCAAGTACTCGACGGTGCCGGTCATCAACATGGAATCGGCGAGCGGGCATCCGTGCCAAGCTCTGGCCGACCTGATGACGATCAAAGAGCGCATGAATCCGCGCAAAAAGAATTTTCTGCTGTCGTGGGCGCCGCACATCAAGGCACTGCCCATGGCGGTTCCGAACTCCTCCGTCGAGATCGCGTCGATGGCCGGCATGAATGTAACGATCGCCAGACCGGAAGGCTATGATCTCGATCCGGAGGTGATGGCGCGCGTAAAGAAGAACTGCGCCCTCAACGGCACGACATTACATGTCACCGACAAGGTTCCCCAAGCCTTTGACGGTCAACACGTCGTTTACGGAAAATCATGGGGATCTCTCAGCGCGTACGGTAAGCCGCCGTCCGCTGACCCGCTTTTCCGAAAGAAGTGGACCATCTCAGCAGCAAAGATGCGCAGGACCGACAAGGCCATTTTTATGCACTGCCTACCGGTCCGCCGGAACCTGGTTGTCGATGACGCCGTTCTCGACGGCCCCTCCTCCGTTGTCATCGATGAAGCCGAAAACCGCCTCCACACCGCCAAAGCCGTCCTTCTTCACCTTCTTGCCTCACCCAAAATAACCGCCGCCGCCAGGAGACACCGCAAATGACCGACTCGCCCCTCATGCTCAAGCAGGCCATTCCCTACATCCGCATGTACAAGGGAAAGATCTTCGTCGTGAAGGTCGGCGGCCGCGTGGTCGGCCGTAAAGACATGCTCGACGCGCTCGTCGAGGATGTGTGCCTCCTCCAGCAGGTGGGCATTCGCGTGGTCCTCGTGCACGGCGGCGGCAACCAGGCCACCGATCTCGCCAAGAAACTCGGCCTGCAACCCGAGATCATCGCCGGCCGCCGCGTGACCGACGCGCAGACGCTTGAGGTCGCCAAAATGGTGTACGGCGGCACGCTCAACATCGACATCTTGTCCTCCTTCCGCGCGCACCACACGCCCGCCGTCGGCGTGTCCGGTGTGGACGCGGGGCTCATCACCGCGCACCGGCGCCCCAAGCGCATGGTCGAGCCGGCCCCGGGCCAGACCGCGGTCGAGGTGGACTACGGCTTCGTCGGCGACATCGACAACGTGGACCCGAAGGTGCTGCTGACCTTGCTCGACGCCGGCATGACGCCGGTGGTGTCGTGCCTCGGCGCCGACACGGAAGGGAACATCTTCAACATTAACGCCGACTCGATCGCCGAATCCATCGCCCGCTCGCTCAAGGCTGAAAAGCTCGTGATCGTTACCGACACCGAGGGCCTGCTCAAAGACGCGACCAACCCCTCAAGCCTCGTATCCTATACCGACCTCGAAGAAGTGGAAACTTTCAAGAAGGCGGGACGCCTCACGGGTGGCATGCTGCCCAAGATCGAGGCCTGCGTGCGCGCCCTCCAAGGGGGCGTGCGCCGGACCCACATCATCAACGGGCTCAAGCCCGGCGCGCTGTTGCGCGAGACCTTCACCAACGCCGGCTGCGGCACAATGATCGTCGAGAAGCGCGAGCGGCAGGAATATCAGGCCGTCGAGCTCGCCCCGGAAGCTGTCGCCGCATGAACGCGGTCGACCTCCTGCGGGAGGTAATCCGCATTCCGTCTGAGTCGAGACAAGAAGATGCCGTTGTCTCCAGGCTCCACTCGGCCATGCTCGAACTCGGCTTGTCTCCGGTCGTTTCTGGCCGGAACCTGACCGCCATGTTGGACGGCGGCGATGGTCCTCTGTTGCTATTGAATTCCCACACCGATACCGTTCCCGTGGGCCAAGGCTGGACGCGAGACCCGCTCAAGGCCGACATCGAAGACGGCAAGATCTACGGCCGCGGCTCCAACGACGCCAAAGGTTGTCTCATCGCGATGATCCTGGGCGCGCAAAGGGCTTTCGCGTCGAACGCGCCCAAGGGCAAGGTCCTCCTGGCCGCCTCGTGCGAAGAAGAAGTTCTCGGGCAGGGCCTCGAGATTCTGCTACCCACCTTGCCGCGCCCCGACGCGGCCGTGGTCGGTGAGCCGACCGGGTTGAAGGCTGCCGTGGCGCAGAAAGGCCTGCTCCTCCTCGAAATTATCGCCAAGGGCCGTTCGGCGCACGCGGCACACGGTGGCGGAATAAATGCCGTCGAAGCGGCGGCACGGGATGTGCTCGCTCTGTCGAAACTGACCCTCGACACGGAACACCCGGCGTTGGGAAAGGCAACGATACAGGTCACCCAAATCTCCGGCGGCGACCGGCACAATGTGATCCCCGACCGGTGCAAAATCGTCGTCGACATCCGTACGACGCCGTCGGTCTCGCCCGAAGAGATCATCGCGCTCGTGAAGAAGACGGTCGAAGGTGAGGTCAACATCCGATCAAACCGCCTCGGCTCGGTCGAGACCGATCCCAACCACGCCATCGTCCAGGCCGCGCTCGCCGCCAACCCGACCGGCCGCGCTTACGGCTCTCCGACCTTGTCCGACTGGGTGTTTCTCAAGGGTATCCCGACGGTGAAGGCGGGCCCCGGCGACTCAAAGCGCTCGCACACACCCGACGAATACCTCGAGGTCGGCGAACTCGAAGCCGGCGTCGATTTCTACGAGAAGCTCATCCGTTCCTACTTCGCGAAGGTCTCCGCGTGAAAAAGCTCTGGCAAACGAAAACGGATCTCGATTCCGCCGTCGAAGCCTACACCGTCGGCGCCGACCCCGACCTCGACGCGCGCCTGCTGCGCTTTGAGATTTACGGCAGCCTCGCCCACGCCTGCGGGCTCGTCAAGATCGGCGTACTGACGAAGGCTGAATACTCGCGCATACGCGGCGTCTTGGCGCGCCTGCACCGCGACCCCTCGCGCTTTAAGATCACGCGCGAACAGGAAGACATCCATACCGCGATCGAGCAGGCGCTGACAAACGCTCTCGGTGAGATCGGCGCCAAGGTCCACGCCGGCCGCAGTCGCAATGACCAGGTCCAGACCGATCTGAGGCTTTTCTTAAAGGACCGTCTGCTCGCGCTCGACACGCAGGCCGGGGAGGCCGCCTCCGCCTGGGCCGCGTTCGGTTCGAAATGGGATAAACGCGGGATCCCGGGCTATTCGCATCTTCAGCGCGCGATGCCGACGACGGTGGGACACTGGGCCGCGTCGCATGTAGAAGCAATGCTCGAAGGCCGCCGCGCCCTGCGCTTCGCCTACAATGAAGCCGACGCCTCTCCGCTCGGTTCGGCCGCTGGCTATGGCGTGATGCTCCCACTGAATCGTGAATATGTCGCCAAGCTGCTCGGCTTCTCCCGCGTGCAGCGCAATTCGCTGCGCGTGCAGACTTCCCGGCCTCGTCTTGAAGCCGCCGTGCTCTCCTCACTCGCGCTTGTGGCTCGCGACCTCGGGGTCTTGTCGTGGGACCTGTCGCTGTACTCCTCGGCTGAGTTCGGCTTCCTTAAGCTCTCCGACTCATTTACGACAGGCAGCAGCATTATGCCGCAGAAGAAGAACCCGGATGTCGTGGAGCTCACCCGCGCCCGGGCTGCCCTGTTTCCGGGCTGGCTCAATCAGGTCCTCATGATCGGACAGCTCCCGTCGGGCTACCACCGCGACTACCAGCTGACCAAGACCCCGCTCTTCTCCGCGCTCGACACGATGTCCCAGATGCTCACCATCGTCTCCCGCCTGCCCGAGTCGCTCTCCGTTAACGAGGATCGCTGCGCCGCGGCGGTCACCTCAGATCTCCTCGCCACACATGAGGCGATCGCCCTGGTTAAAAATGGAGTCCCCTTCCGCACCGCCTACCGAGAGGTCGCCGCCCGCGCCCGCGCCGTCGGCGCTCCGCGGCCCGTGACAAATGTCGAACTCCCCTCTTACCTTGGCACCCCCGGCAAGCCTGACTGGAAATTCCTGCTCGCGGAAAATGCCCGGGCCACACGCCTCGCTGATGCAACGAGCCGCCGGCTCAACAGCGCCTGGTCCGGATTGGTGTCTGGCCGATAGCTGGAGCTAGGGGCTGGGTGACTGGCTCTGCTTAAGGTAAATCTGAGCATGCCTGTTATTTTCTTTCGCGCGGGCTGATTGCCCGAGCGTCGTTTGCTCTCGCGCGCTGGAAAGATACGCTTGCGCGAGAACCTGCTGAAGCTGCCGTTGGCTCTCGCCGGTTTCGATCTGGACGGCGAGCAACGCGCTTTCAAGGGATTGCCAATCCAGACCCTGCGCTTGCAGTATGCATTGGCTCGCCTTATCCATGTCCCCGAGGTCCATCCAGGTTTGAGCGGCCAGTCGATAGGCGGACGGCCGCTGCCAGTCGGGCGACTCTTCAATGGCTTCAACAAATTGATCAGCGAGCGAGACCGCCGCCGGCAAATCCTTGCGCCCGCGCTTGAGCGCAATGAGCCTGCGGAGCGTTTCGAGGTCGTTGGGATCCGACGCCAGCGCACGAACGAGCATGGCCTCCGTGCCCTCACTTTCCTTGGATGAAAAAATTTTCTGCTTTCGCCGTCCGCTCCACAGGGCCTTGAACCAGCCCGTCCTGGAGCTGCGAGGCCGCTCCTGTTCGATCTCGACCATGGTCCGCAAGGTGTCGCGATCATCAGGGTTGAGATCGAGCGCGCGCTTAACGCTTTCCATCGCCTGAGAGTAGTCCTTAAGCTCAAGCCACGCGCGGGCGCTGAGACGATAGGCGGCCGGGCGATACCACAAGGGCGCGGTTTCAGCCGCGCTCGAGGCCCTCAACGCGTATTTGGACGCTTCCTGCGGCCGATCGCGCAGTATTCGAACCATGCCGCACAATGCGTCAAGGTCTTGCCCGGAGAGCTCCAGCGCCCGCTCAAAGCTCAGACGAGCACCGCCGGCATCGTCAAGATCAAGCTTGATTTCTCCAGCGAGGCGATGCGCGTAGACACGGCGTGTGACCGTCGCGGAGGAATGAGCCACCTGCTCCGCGAGGCGAAGAGCCTCCTCCGGCCGGTCGCGGAGCACTTG
>JAYTSX010000212.1:0-5341 GCA_043745445.1 Elusimicrobiota bacterium | reverse complement strand
TGATACGGGGAAGAGCAGGGACTAAATTTACGACAACGGAAGGAGAATTCGCTGTTACGACGCGTGATTGGGCGAACGCTTGAATGGGCAGGCAGGCGCAGAGAAGGGTGATGAGGATCTTTCGCATCCTTAATAGCGTATACCGCGGACCCAGTCGCCTCCAAGGGCCGAACGGACACCTCTCGGGGTACGATGGACCTAGCCTTCAAGCCGCGTTTCCAGGACCTTGCGTGTTTCCGCCCAGGAGCGGGTTAATATCTCGGAGATAGAGCCATGTTTACGGACTGCGTCATGCAACGGGAACGAGGTCGCCTCGCCACGGGACCAGACGCCCTTCTTTTCGAGCCGCAGCGTGTTTTCGGTCGCGAATAAGCCCGGCTTTTCGATCTTAATGCGGCCATCAGGGAAGCGTTCATCGAGGGCGTCGAAGGCCCAGCCCACCGCCCGGCGAGGGACGAGCTTTCGGCGTAGGCGCGCCCAATCGGCGACGAACGCGAGACCGCGGAGAATGTCGTAGTCGTAGAACCTCGGGAATCCGATGTCGAGAAAATTCGGGTCCATCAATTGCCCGTCGCGCAAGCGAAACGCCAGGCGCCTCTCGAGAAGATACTCGGCGCCGCGATCGACGAAATGTTCCTCGATAGGCGTTAGCGGGCGGCCCGCGCCAAGCACGGCCTCGAGCGCGGGGACCGTGGACTGGACCGAGGACGAGCCGCCTTTCTCATAAGCCTTGTCGTCGCAGTTAAGTCCGCCATCGGGGAGTTGGTAATGGAGGAACCAGGCCCTCATCCATGGCGCGCGCGCGTCGAGATCGAGGCCGCAGGCGGCCAAGGTCTGATACATGTTGCCCAGGCCACAGTGGCACAATCCGTCGCGATGATAGTCCTTGCCGGGCGGCATGGGTTCGCGCGGGTTTGGGAAAAAGCGGATATACTTCCCCTCGATGGCCGCGAACATCGCCTCGGCGGCCTCCTTTGGAATCGCGTCGGCGCGGCCAAGCTCCCACAGCAATGTCATGTGCCACCACGGAGAGTCCCACTTCGGCCAATAGGGATCCAGCGCCAAGCTGTCCTTTGCCTTGTTCGACGCTAAATACGCCGTCGAGACCGCGATCCAGCTCTCAATCATCGGCTCAGCCCACGCACTCGCATGGAGCGATGATAGCACAGGGGCTTGACAAACTCCTCATATGTAACTATAATGGTTTCATTATGGCGGCCAACTCCCGGTTTGCAGTCGCGGTCCACGCCCTGGCGATGCTCGCCTTCCACAAGGACGAGCGCCAGACCTCGCGCTACATCGCCAGTTCCGTGGCCACGAACCCGGTCGTCATACGCCGGCTCTTGGCCCAGCTCGCCCGCGCCGGCATCGTCGAGTCGTCCCACGGCTCCAAAGGCGGCTTTCGCCTCGCCAAGCCCGCGGCTCGGGTCTCCCTCCACGATGTCTACCAAGCCGTGGAAGAGGGCGCCTTCTTCGTCCAGCACGAAAAGCGCAACGAGAAGTGCCCGCTGGCCTGCCGCATGCAGAAGATTCTTACGGGCGTCTTCACGCGGGTTGAGTCCAAGGTCCTGCCGGAGCTCAAGCGAACCTCATTGGCCGATATCGTCGGCCAGATCGGACCGATGGGCTGATTTTTTTTGATGTATAATGTAACAAGAGAGGATACATATGATGACCACCGAAGCCGCGAAGACCGTCCTGCCGGAAACGCTCGTGTCCGCCCTGAACTGGCGCTATGCCGTGAAGAAGTTCGACGCCGCGGGCCGCATCCCGCTCGACAAATGGGAAGCCCTCGAAGAATCCCTGGTGCTTTCCCCCTCCTCCTACGGCCTGCAGGCCTGGAAGTTCCTCGTCATCGAGGACAAGGCCCTGCGCGCTAAGCTCAAGCCCGTCTCCTGGGACCAGAGCCAGATCGTCGACGCCGACAAGCTCGTGGTCTTCCTGGTCAAGAAAGACGCGGGCCCGGCCGATGTGCAGCGCTTCGTGGACCGCATCTCGGAAGTTCGCCGCGTGCCGGCGGAGATGCTTGAGGCCTACAAGCAGATGATGCTCAAGTCCATGTCTCTGCCGCCCGAAAAAGTCGAGGCGTGGCTCACGCGCCAGGTCTACATCGCGCTCGGGAACTTCTTGACCTCCGCGGCTCTGTTAGGTGTGGACGCCTGCCCGATGGAAGGCTTCGACAAGGACGAGTACGACAAGATCCTGGGCCTGCACGAGCAGGGTTGGAAGTCCGTCGTGGTCGCGACGGCCGGCGTGCGCGCCTCCGACGACGCCTCCGCGAAAAACAAGAAGGTACGCTACCCTAAGGCCGAAGTCGTCGCCAAGGTCTGACGCGCCGGCTGGGGGACGGCGCCGCGACGGCCCGCGTCGAGCGCCGCTCCCCAGCCGATGGCGACGATCCAGATCACCGCGCCGAACGCAACCTTTCCCCATACTCCGAGTGGCGAGTCGTGGCTGGTCACGAGCCACATCGCCCCGAGCATGAACGGCAGTTGCATCAAAAGGCGGTTGCGGTCTCGCGCTGGCATCGCGGAGCGCATTTTGACGCGTCCGAACACCGGGGTCAGAGCCGCCCTCGGCGGAATATTCTGCGGCCGCCAACCATTTGGCATAAACCACAGCTTTACCTTGTCGCTCCACCGCGGCGCGTCCACGGCGTCGCGCCAGAGAAGCGTCCAGTACTGAAGATTGATCGCGATCGGCGACCATGTGTGAACCGGGCGCAGCACACCGTACACCACCGGCTCGGTCTCCTCCGCGTAGGTGCCAAACATCTTGTCCCAGATGATGAAGCTCCCCCCGAAATTCTTATCCAGGTATTTGGGGTTGATTCCGTGATGCACGCGGTGATGCGTGGGCGTGTTGAGCCAGCTCTCGATCCAGCGCGGCAGGCGGGTAATGACGCGCGTATGCGGTATCAGCTGAATCAGCAGGTGCAGACTGATCAAGGGCAGCACGACCTCGGGCTTAGCCACGAGCGCCAGCGGCCAGTAGAATAAAAACGAGGCCAGCCGCTGGGTCACGCTTGCGCGCAGGCCCACGGTGTAGTTCAATTCTTCGCTTGAATGGTGCGGCGCGTGCGCGGCCCACAGAAAGTTGATGCCGTGTCCCAAACGGTGGAACCAGTAGAACAGGAAATCCGTGGAGAGGTAGAGCGCGGCGAAGCTCAACGGCGCAGCCCCCCAATCGGCCAATGGCCAGCGCGCGTGGACTGCAACGAATAACTCGAAGGCGAACAGGGCCACGACGACATTGGTCACCTGATGGCTGATCGCCGTGCCGAAGTTGGCCATCGCGTCGTCGAACCGGTAATAGCCGTTTTTCTGGTATAAACAGTACGCGGCCTCAAGAGCGACGATGCCGAGCACGGCGGGGGTCGCGACGGAGTAGACATTGATATCCATGCCTTTAGAATAGCGCGCCGGGCTCATCGCGTCGTTAACCTATGTTAATTCGATACCCCCTCATTTTGAAGGCTGTACAGCGCCTCGCTCCGGTTCCGCCGGAGCAGTGGGTGCGCTTGGAGAGCTTTCTGCGGCCGCGCTCCTTAGCCAAAGGCCGCACCTTCATCGAGCCGGGGCAGCCCTCGAATGAGGCCGCCATCGTCGTGTCAGGGCTCTTTCGCTTCTACTACACCGATGCGTCTGGCCGTGAGGCGACCAAGGCGTTTAGAGGCCCGGGAGAATTGGTCGCCGCCTATGCCGAGCTTTTGGACAGACGGCCTTCTCGCACCACGATCGAAGCGCTCGAGGATTCGGAGGTTATGGTCGTACGCTACGAGCGCGTAACCGCCCTGTACAAGAGCCACGCCTGCTGGCAGGAGCTCGGCCGTGTCATTGCCGAAGACCATTACCGGCAGCGTGAGCGGCGGGAACAAGAGCTGCTCCTCAATTCCGCGACCGAGCGCTGGAAAACCTTCCTGAATGAAAAGCCGGTGCTCGCAGAGAAGCTTCCACAGAAGATTATCGCGTCCTATCTGGGCATCACGCCGGTGGCGCTGAGCCGGATCTCGAACGCGGAACGGCGCACGATGAAGAACCGTTCGGTTCGCGTCACTCGCACCGGTGCGAGTTGAGGTTTTTCCGTGGAGATTAGGCTAGAATTCCTCCGATGGGAATTCTCGAAGACTGGGGCTGGGACACGCGTTGGGCCGAGACCTTCGGCGACGACGCCGCGAAAGGCTTTTTCCCCGCCCGCCTGATCGAGGAGCAGCGCGGCCTGTTCCAAATCATGTCGGAGCATGGGATCAAATCCGCGCGCACACCCGGTAAAATGCGGCACAAGGCCGCCGACCGCGCCGATCTGCCCGCCGTCGGCGACTGGGTCAGCGCGGAGTCGGTCCAAAATGAAAAAGTCGTGCTGATCCGCCGCATCCTCCCTCGCCGCACCAAGCTCTCACGCAAGGCCGCCGGCGAGACGATGGAAGAGCAGGTCATCGCGGCGAACCTCGACACCGTGCTCGTGATGACCGCCTTCAACGCGGACTTCAATATGCGCCGCCTTGAGCGTTTTCTGACGGTGAGCCTTGAAAGCGGCGCAGTTCCGGTGCTCCTAATCAATAAACTCGACGCCTGCGAGGCGCCCGGACCGTACCTCGAGCAGGCGAAGGCCGCCGCGGGTGCGGCTCCCGTCATCGCGATCAGCGCGAAGACCGCCGCGGGCCTTGACGCATTGAATGCATGGATCAAGCCCGGGCGCACGGTCGGCCTGATCGGTTCCTCCGGCGTCGGCAAATCGACTTTGGTCAATCGTTTGGCCGGCAACGAAGAAATCAAAACCGCGCAGACACGCAGCAAAGACGAACGCGGACGGCACACGACCACCCACCGCCAACTCTTCATTCTCCCCAATGGGGGAATTCTGCTCGATACCCCCGGCATGCGCGAGATGCAATTCTGGGACTCGGAGCAGGGGCTGGCGAAGACTTTCGACGAGATCGAAGCGCTCGCACCATCCTGTAAGTTCAAGGACTGCGCCCACGACTCGGAGCCCGGCTGCGCCGTTAAAGCCGCGGTCGCCGCGGGAACTTTGGCGGCGGATCGTCTCGATTCGTGGTCCAAGCTTAAAAGGGAAGCCGCCGCTGAAGCCAAGCGCCGCGAACCGGCCATGCTGGCGGCCGAGAAGAAAAGGACCGAGGCCGACGCCCGGGCCCTCAAGAAGCTCAAGGAGAAGAAGACATGATCGCGATCGGAGCCCTCGACGGCGCCGTACTTCTTCTGTACACCGCTTCGTTGGCGGGCATCGGCTGGTGGGCCGCGCGACGGCAGTCGAAGACTACGGATGAGTACTTTCTGGCCGGGCGCTCGATTCCGTGGCTCGTGACCACCGCGAGCTTCATGGC
>JAYTSX010000211.1:0-5362 GCA_043745445.1 Elusimicrobiota bacterium | reverse complement strand
CGGCGGCGGCGCTTGAGGCCCGCGGCCGCGCCGCGAAGCCCCGCGGCCGTCAGCGCAGCATAACTCGGTTCGAGGTCCATCGTCGCCTTCGTCAAGAGCTCGATCTGCTCAGCGTCGGCCATCGAAGCTCTGAGGGGGGCCATCGCGACGGCGGGTTCCGCGACTTTCGGCGCGAGGTCCAATGCGGCCAGGTTCTTCCACGCGAGACCGTCTTTGGCGGCGCGGGTTTTGCGCCAGGCCCGCCAGTCGTCCCGGAAGTGAGCTCCGTCGCTGACACCGGATTCGCCGATGAAGCCGCGCGCCTTGAAGGGCAGCAGGTTCGTCACGCCGAACAGCGCGTTGAGGCCGGCGTAGGTCCAGAGGATCGGCGCGAGCGGAGTCGGAAGGATGTGTGCCAGAGCCGTCGCGGCCGTGACGGCGGCGAAAAGGAAGTTGAAGCCGGGCCCGGCCGCGCTGATCGCCAGGCGGCGCGGGTAGCTGAGCGAGTCGTGGTCGGTGATCAGGACCTTGTCCACCTTGATCCGCGCGGAACGCCCCGAGGCGCGGGCTGCGAGGTAGTGTCCGAGCTCGTGCACGGACGAGCTCAGCGGCAGGAGGACGGCCACGGCCAAGGCGGGTCCCCAAAAGGAACGCTCGGCGCGGCCGTCGAAGCGCGCGTCGAGTCCGGCTTGCCGATCGAGAGTAGCGCCGTCCTCGGAGTCCGCGGCGTGCGCGGTGACATCGAGTATTACCGATGCGCCGACGTGTGGCGCCGCTGATCCGGGCATCAACGGCACCGCGCGCGGAGTCGTTTCGAAAGTCGGTATTGCGCGGGCGGGCAGCGCGGGCACGGGCGCGACGAAAGTCGCAATCCCCGGCGCCGCGAGGGTGGCGGACAGGGACGGGGTCAGCGTCGCGCCGATGGACGGCGGCAAGGGGGGCGAGGTGACGCCCGTCAGCGGCAATATCCCGACTTCGCCCCGAACGCCTCCGATCTCAGCGGAAGCCGAGGCTGCTCGGAAGGCCTGCGAGTAGGCCGGGCTCACCCCCGAGAAGGTGACGGCGGCCGCAAGCGCGACCGCCGTGATTTTTCGGCCAGTGCGATGGAGAAAGCGTGTAAGCAAGCTCTATAGTGTATATCCGGGCGGCGTCCCGAGCGGGCCGCTTATGGCCCTAAATAGCCGCTATAAGGGCCCAGCGGATAGGGGGTCTTAGAGCCTACATGAACCCTACAAAGCGAAGATGATGTTCAAGTGGTCCGAATTTTTGGGAGTAGCCCATGCCGAATCATGGCTCTCTGGATAAATTCGTCAGGTGTAAGTCGCCACCTGAAACCGGCCTTCTTCATCAATCATATTTTCGCATTGACCAAGAAATCTTCAAGGCTGATCCGCTCTACGCCGCCCACCGCAGCCGCCTCGCGAGCGATCATGACGAGCTTCGCTTGCTTATTGCGTTGGCCGAAGGTCTTGAGGCCAGCGGGCGACCCCGATTCTTTGCCCGACTTGACCTCGATGGCCACGAGTTCCGGCCCGCGCTTAAGAATATAGTCCACCTCATCCTGTCGGTCGCGCCAGTAGAAAACTTCTCCGCCCTCGCGCTCCGCCATCGTGATCAGCGCGGCGCCGACAGCGTTCTCAACAAGGCGGCCCTTCCATGCAGTATCGATCTGCCCGTTCTTGATCATGGTCGGCGTCAAAGCTGTGACCAAGCTGTTATCTCTGAGAACGATTTTGGGAATGGAACCCCTTTGCCGAATGCGGCTGCCGCTCCATCTTTGCAGCGGCGCCATCAAATAGGCCGCGGAGAGCAGGTCGAAATAGTGCGCGATCGTGACGGTGTTGCCGGCATCGGTCAGTTGGCCGAGCATCTTCTGGTAGCTCAGGATCTCAGCCGGGTGAGCGCAGGCCATACCGAAGGCCTGCCGCAGGAGAGTTGGCTTTTGAACGGGCGACATCAAGAGGACATCCTTCCCGATAACCGTCTCAATGAGCGAATCCCTTATGAATCTCGACCATCGCACGGGGTCCCGCCTCAGTTCAAGAGCCCCAGGATAGCCCCCGAAAATAAAAAACTCGTCAAGCGCTAAGCCAAAGCAGTCCCTGCATTCCTTAAACGACCACTGCATATGCCTATGCAGCTCGAAGCGGCCCGCAAGACTCTCCGTCAATCCGCGCTGAACGAGCAGGGCCGATGAACCCAACAGGAGAACTCGCAGGCGAGCCCGCGTCCTGCGATCTTGATCAACAAGAACCTTTACCGCCTCACTCCAGTACGGAATTTTCTGGACCTCATCGAGGATCAGCAGGGTTTCCTCTCCAGCTCGCAACGGCAGTCCCCGAGCCCTCTTCCAGTGGTTCAAAATCCATTCAGCGTCCGGCGTGTAGGGTTGATCGGCAGTTTCGTATATTTTTGGCCCCCGCCAACGCTCCTGGACCTGAAGCGCGATAGTCGTTTTTCCGACCTGCCGGGGTCCCGTCACAACCTGAAGCAACCTTGGCTCGCCAGTCAGCGCGATCCAAAGAGCATCGAACAGGTGCTGACGGATGTATTTCCTTTCAGGCATACCACCATTGTAGCCCCACAAAGTCCAACAGTCAACGGTTTACTCAGTCGTATGAGTAAATCGTATTTTGTGGAAACTCCCGCTTCTCCGTCAAGTGCAGTTGACATTTTTAGTCCCGTCGTCCGCTGAACGGCAGGATTCGAACTTTTCGTTCTCCCCACCGCAAAAAGATATCGAGCTGAGAGGGACGGTGCGATTGCCCTGTTGGACCGCGCCAAATCGCGCTACAAGCTCGTGCCGTCAAGTTTGGGAGGCGACAAAGGTTATTTCGTAAAGTCGTTCGCGCCTCATTTGTCGACGATGGAGAAGGGTCGAGACGAAGCGCTGATGCGGGTTCGAATGAGATGTCGCGGGCTTGGCTTTCAGTTGAGCCAGCGCGCGCGAAAGAAGATCGAGGAGCTATGGGGCGAGGGCAAGGAACTGCACGGGTTGCGGCGCTTTGCTCGACGACAACTCGAAAATGTCCGCCAGGAAGCCTACATGATCGGCTGGGTGCTCAATCTCAAGCGGATCGCAACCCTGCAAGCCGCCGTTTAGTTGGAATCTGGGCGGGAACTCGCACCGGTGCGAGCGACTAACAAATTGTTAGTCGAGCTCAAGAGGTCTCACCCTCCCGGCAATCCGTGCAAGGGGTTTTTCAGCAGCCTGTTAGTGCAGCAGGACGATCGGAACCCAAACCGGTGAGGTCACGATCGCGAGCGCGATCGGCACCGTGATGATGGCCGTCGGGACTTCCCAGACGAGGTTCCAGCAGGAATGTTTCGGCGCGCCCTCGCCCCAGTCGTGCATGGGGGACACGAACCAGGGCTTGCACGAGCCGGTGTCGGCTTTTGACGAGGCGGAGTGGGGACGGTCGCCGTCGAGAAAGCTCTCGCGCTCCTTGTCCGCCGAGGCGCAGGCGCCGGTGAGGAGGAGCGCGAAGAGTGCGATCCGGCGCACTACTCTTTGGCTTTCAGCGCCGAGTCGTTGTCGGCGATGAAGGCGCGGATCACATCAGACATATCGAGGATCTTCACCCACTGCTCTTTGTAGAGCGTGACGGGGAAGCGGCCCATGCCGTAGAGGCTGACGGCGCCCTTCTGGCTGACCTTGAGGGAGATTCCGCGCGAGCCCGCCTTCTTCAGCGATTCGTTTTCCGCCCGGAGTTTGACCAGCTCGGCTTGGAGATCTTCACTCATAATGGCCTCAGGACGGCACGACTTCGGCGGTGAATTCGCACTTCGCGATGCAGCCGCAAACGGCGCCGGCGGCGCCGCTGTACGACGGCTCAGCGCAGATAATCTGGGCCGTGCCGCGCTCTTGAAGGTTCTCGAGAGATTGGGCGATCAGAACGGCGAAGTCGTAAGCGCCGGACCCGCAGGAGCCGGGGCAGTCCGCTTCGAGGAAGAAGGGATCATTGGGTCCGTAGGTTTCTTCCGATTCTTCAAGGACGACGCCCTGCGGGGTCGCGATGGAGACCTTAACGCGAAGGGAGCGTACGGAGGGGAAGCGGGTGCAGAGAGTGCCGGCGGCGCGCTCGTTATCTTCGGCGTTCTGGGAGCGGCTGACCTTTTTGTCGTTCTTGCTGGGGCCAACCTTCCGGCGCTTCTTACGGTAAAAAGCCATGCTTCCTCCAATTTGTCGCGCGTGATTCTAGCATTATAGTTGCAGCGGCTTTATATCGTCGGAAGAGTCAGAACGACCGTCGTGCCCTTGCCGATGCCTTCGCTGGAGATGGACACATCGCCGCCGTGCTTGTGCATGATCCAGCGCGCGACATTGAGGCCGAGGCCGGTGCCCCCGCTTTCCGCGCGTCCCGTGGCGAAGGGTTCGAAGAGCCCCTTGAGGGCCGCGGGGTCGATGCCGATGCCGGTGTCGGTGATCGTTATGCGCGCCGAGCCTTGTTGGACCTCGGCGCTGAGTTCGAGACGGCCGCCGAAGGGCATCGCGTCAAGGGAGTTGATGAGGAGGATGGTGAGAACCTGCTGAAGGTGGCGCTCGCTGGCCGACACTTTGATTTCGCCCGGCATGGCGAGAAAGGTCCCGACCGCGCGCTCGTCGAAGCGGATCTGCAGCGCATCGAGGGAGGCGGTCAGCAACTGCTTTAGCTCCACGGGTTGAAGGTCGAGCGGAGTGGGTTTGGCGAAGTCGAGGATATCGGAGAGGATTTCGACGGCGCGATCCGCCTCGCGCGCGACGGTGATCAGATGAGTGCGGGGATCGCCGCCCTTATCAAGGATGCGCTGGGCGTGCTCGACGGTGAGAATGACGGTGGCCAGGGGAGTGCGGACTTCGTGCACGACGCCCGACATCATTTGGCCGATCGTGGACAGCCGTTGGAGCCAGGCGAGGCGCTCCTCATCGGCGAGCGTGGTCTCCACGCGCACGCGGCGGTGGCGGCCCAGCGCGTAGCCGACGGCAGCGCCTGCGGCGAGGGCGATGACCGCGAGCGCGAAGTGCTTGGGTTCCACTCGTCTTTTATATAAAATCCCGGCATGGCAACAAAGGTGCTTCTCATTGATGACGATGCGTCCTTTCGCAAAGCGGTGGGCGATGTTTTGACCTTGGAGGGCTATACGGTCAATCAGGCACCGTCGGGCAAGGCCGGCATCATGGCCGCCCAGTCGATGATACCGGACCTCGTGATCCTGGATTTGATCATGCCGGGCATGAAGGGCCTGGAGGTCTGCCAGTTTCTTAAGCAGGATATTCAGACCGCGAATATCCCGATCATCATCTTGACCGGCAACGATAAGGATGGCCAGGATATCGCCTGCCTGGATATGGGCGCCGACGACTATCTGACGAAGCCGGTCAAGAGCGCGCGCCTGCTGTCCT
>JAYTSX010000210.1:0-5365 GCA_043745445.1 Elusimicrobiota bacterium | reverse complement strand
CGTCTGATAGAAGCGGTCAAAGAGCATCGGCAGTTCCTCGGCGGAAATGCCGGGGCCCGTGTCGATGACGCTGAAGCGCACGAACTCGCCGTCGCGCTGGGCGGTGCATTCGATCGTGCCGCCTTCGGGGGTGAACTTGAGCGCATTGCTGAGAAGGTTTCCGAGCACCTGGAGCACGCGGCGCGGATCGGCGCTGACAAGCAGAGAGTCGCCGATGGGGCTGCGCCAGTGCAGGCGGACGCCGCGTCTGGCGGCCTCGAGCTCGACGGATTCGACGGCTTCCTGGAGCAAGGTCGCGCCCTCGATCGGGTTGGTCTCCACGGTGAAGCCGTCGGATTCAAGGCGCACGGCTTCCTGCAAATGGTCCACTAGGCCAATGAGGCGCTCGGCATTTGCAAGCACGGCCCTCAGGGCCTTCTGGGTTTCCTCGGGGCTGACCTTCTCTTTGGTGAGGTAGGACGCATATCCGTGGATGACGGACAGCGGGTTCTTCAGCTCGTGCGCCACATCCTGCATTAGGCGCGTCTTAGCGTCGAGAAGGTCTTTGAGCTCAGCGAGGCGTTCGTGGGCGCTCATAAGGTAGGTAAGTTCATTGTAGCACGGTTTCAGCGCTTTTTAGTAGGATGAATGACCGTTCGCCGCGCCCGATTTCAGCAGGAGGAGCACCATGATCGACACATCGCAATTTCGCAACGGCCTCGTCTTTGAGGACGAGGGACAGATCCTCCAGATTATTCATTTCCAGCACCACCGCAAGTCGCAGTCGGCGGCCGTCTATCGCACGACCTTGCGCAACCTCGCCAACAACGCCGTCATGGAGCGCTCGTACGCCTCCGGCACGAAGTTCCGCGATGTCCCCGTTACCAAGCGTGAGAAGACCTACAGCTACGACGAAGGGACGAGTGCCGTGTTCATGGACAACGAGACCTACGAGCAGATCCACTACCCCAAGGAGCTCCTCGGCGACCAGGTGAAATTCCTCAACGAGAACATGATGGTTCTCGCCGTCTATGTCGACGACAAGCTGACCGGCATCGAGCTTCCCGCCAATGTGGTGCTCACCGTGAGATCGACGGTCCCCGGCGTCAAGGGCGACTCCGTCTCCAACATGGTCAAGCCCTGCACCCTCGAGACCGGCCTTGAGATCAATGTGCCGCTCTTCGTGAAGGAAGGGGACCGGATTCGCGTGGACACCCGCACCTCCACCTATGTCGAGCGCGTCAAGGAATGATTAAAGGCGTCATTTTCGACATCGACAATACGCTGACCGACTTCATGAAAATGAAGCGGACTGCGGTCGACGCCGCCGTCGAGGGGATGATGGACGCGGGCCTGCCCGGCAAGAAGGAAGACCTCGTCGCGGAGTTCTTCGAGCACTACTGGAAAGAGGGCATCGAGGATCAGAAGATCTTCGACAAGATCCTTAAGGCGAAGCTCGGCCACATCGACTATAAAATTCTCGCGAGCGGAATTCTTGCTTATCGACGGTCCAAAAACGGCACGATGACCTTGTATCCGCGGGTCAATCAGACCTTGATCGAGCTGATGAAGATGGGCATCAGGCTGACCGTCATCTCCGACGCGCCGAAGATGGAGGTGTGGCTGCGCATCGTGAGCCTCGGCCTGCATCATTATTTCGATGCGATCATCACCTCCGAAGACTTCGGCGTCAAGAAGCCTGATCCGAAGCCCTTTCGTAAGGCGCTCGAGGTTCTCGGCACGCGCGGCGACGAGACCTTGATGGTCGGCGATTGGCCCGACCGGGATATTAAAGGCGCCAAAGGCGCCGGCATCCGCACCTGCTGGGCCAAATACGGCGACACATTCGACACGAAGGAGTCGGGCGCGGAGTTCGACATCCTCGATATCTACGAGGTCGTGGGAATGATTAAGAAGGAGAACGGCATTGCGGCTTAGCCGGCTTATTGCCGTGATCCTACTCGTCGCGCTCTCAACGCGCGCGCGCGCCCTTGAGACGGAGATGATCGGAGCGGCGGCTCTGGGGCCTGCGTTCTCGCCGTCAGGTCCGGCGCTGCGCGTGACTTCAGGGCAGGCGCTGGTACGGCTCTCGACCGGTGTGACGATCGCCCAGCTCGATGCCGGACTCGTCTCTCTCGCCGCGACCCGCGGGGTGGACTTGGGCGGCGGGTGGCACCTGATTGCGCTCGCTCCCGGCCAGTCCGTGGCGGCGGCGCTCCCGATGCTCCGGGCTCTGTACGGCGTGGCGGCGGCCGATCCGAGCCGCGTGTACGGCGCCAACCGCACCCCGAACGACCCGTCGACCAACTCCCAATACGCGCTTGCCTCGGTTTCGGCCTTCGCCGGTTGGGAGTATGAGGTGGGAAACTCCTCTCGCGTGACCATCGCCGTGATCGATACCGGTATCGACGGAACGCACCCGGACCTGACCGGGAAGCTCACGAACACGACAAGCCGCGCCTTCGATCCGAATTCGGGGGCGGCGAGCGCAAACAACCCGCCGACCCCCGCCTGCAACCACGCTACGCGCGTGGCCGGCGTGGCGGCGGCGAGCACCGACAACGGCACTCAGGTGGCCGGCATGTCCTGGGGCGCGCAGCTGCTGTCCCTTAAGGTCTTCACCGATGCCAGTTGCCCTTCGGTCAGCTGCGCGGACGCCGGCTGCCTGACGAACGATCCGGGCATCATCGCTGCGATCAATCATGCCGTCACCTTGCAGAACACCGCGGCCGTCGGCAAAGTTGTCATCAACATGAGCCTCGGCGGCGCCGGCGCCTGCCCCGGAGCCGTTCAAACCGCGATTACGAACGCGGTGGCCGCCGGCGTACCCGTTATCGTCGCGTCGGGCAACGACGGCGGCGCGGTGAACGATCCCGGCAACTGCGCCGGCGCGATTCCGGTCGGCGCGACGGATTCCAACAATGCGATCGCCTCTTTCTCGTCTCGCGGAGCGGAACTTGCCGCCAACGGGCTCGTGGCTCCGGGCGTTTCGGTGCTGACCACCGATCAGGGCGGCGGTACGGCCAGCGCGACTGGAACCTCCTTCTCCGCCCCGATGGTCTCGGGCCTCGCCGCTCTCATTCTTTCGGCCAAGCCGACCTTCACGGTCGCACAGGTCTCCGCCGCGCTTCGCGGCGGCGCCGACTCGGTCGGCGTGGCCGGATACGGCGTGGCGGCGAGCGGGGCGCTGGGAACCTCCTCGGGAGCGGGACGCATGGACGCGTTCCGGACCATGCGCCTTGCCGTCAAAGGCACCTTGGCCGGCTTCGACGGCGAAGAGAAGCCCATCGCCTTCCCGAATCCGTTCAGGACTTCGGAGATCGGCACGGTCGCCTTCGCTATCCCGCCGTCCCTGCAGGGCGCGAACACCTCGATCAAGATCTACACCATCGACGGCACATTCGTGAGGGCGGTGTCGGGGCTGGTCTGGGACGGCAAAAATACCTCCGGCAACCCGGTCGCCAGCGGCACCTACATCTTCGCGGTGACGACTTCCGCGGGAACGGGCCGGGGCCGTCTCTCGGTACTCCGGTGAATTTAATCGCCTTCAACACGACGCGCAACGCGCCCGTCGCGACGAAGGTCGAGAAGGCGGACACGTCGGCGTCGCGCAACAAAGGGCTTCTCGGACGGGCGTCGTTGGCGGCGGACGAGGGGCTTTGGATCGTACCGTGCCCGATGATTCACACATTCTTCATGCAGTTCCCGATCGACGTTCTTTTCCTCGACGCGGACCTCACGGTCCGGCGTGTGATCGAGGACCTTCGCCCGTGGCGCCTGTCTCCCTGGGTGCTGTCGGCGCGCAGCGTGCTGGAGCTCAAGGGCGGCGTGCTCAAGGGCTCGGTGAATGTCGGCGACCGCATCGAGATGAGACCCTCATGAGCAGCTCGACCGAAACGAAGCCGGAGTTCCCGACTCCGTCGGGCATCGACATCGCGCGCTACTACGGGCCCGACACGGTGAAGCCCGGCGAGCTCGGACGCGCGGGGGAGTTTCCGTTCACGCGCGGCATTCAAAAGACAATGTACCGCGGACGCCTTTGGACGATGCGCCAGTACGCGGGCTTTGGCACCGCCAAGCAGACCAATGAGCGCTTCCGCTGGCTCCTCGAGCAAGGTCAGACCGGCCTATCCACCGCCTTCGACCTGCCGACCCAAATCGGCCTCGATGCCGACGATCCCAAGGCTAAAGGCGAGGTCGGCCGCGTCGGCGTGCATATCGGCACGATCGACGACATGGAGATGCTGTTCGATAAGATTCCGCTTGATCAGGTTTCGACCTCCCTGACGATCAACGCCACCGCGTCGGTTCTGCTGGCGTTCTACGTGGCCGTCGCGCGCAAGCGCGGCATTTCCTTGGGGGCGCTGAAAGGAACGCTGCAGAACGACATACTCAAAGAGTTTATCGCGCGCGGCACGCAGGTCTTCCCGGTCGAGCCGAGCCTGCGGCTCTGCGCGGACACGATGGAATGGTCGTTCAAAAATACGCCTCAGTTCCACCCGATTTCGATCTCCGGGTATCACATCCGTGAGGCGGGTTCTGACGCGGTACAGGAAATTGCGTTCACTTTTGCCAACGCGCTTGTGTACATCGAAAGCCTTGTCAAGCGAGGCGTGCCGATCAACGAAATGGGGCCGAAGCTCGCGTTTTTCTTCGGCTGCCACAATCACTTTCTCGAGGAAATTTCGAAGTTCCGCGCCGCGCGCCGAATTTGGGCGCGCATCATGAAGGACGACTTCAAGTCGTCGGACCCCAAGACGCAGTCGTTGCGTTTCCATGTTCAGACCTGCGGCTCCACGCTCACGAGCCAGCAGCCGATGAACAACGCGATGCGCGTCGCCTGGCAGGCGCTGGCCGCGGTCCTGGGCGGGGCGCAAAGCCTTCACACGAATTCCTACGATGAGGCGCTGTCTTTGCCCTCCGAGGAATCCGCCTCGCTGGCGCTGCGCACCCAGCAGATTTTGGCCCACGAGACGGGCGTGACCGACACCGTCGATCCCGTCGCGGGCTCCTGGGCGATTGAGTCGCTCACCAATGAGATCGACGCCCGCGTCAGCGCGAAGCTCGCCGAGATCAAGGCCTCGGGCGGCATGCTCAAGCTCATCGAAGGCGAGGTTCCTCAGCGGGAAATTCAAGAGGCCTCCTATCGTTGGCAGCGCGATGTCGAGGAAGGTCGCCGCAAGATCGTGGGCGTGAACACTCTCCGCAATGAGGACGACCGCGCCATAAGGCGCGGAAGTGCCGCTTCCTCAATGTCTTTCGGCGAAGCGGCCCAGATCAAGCGGCTGAAGGCGTTTCGCAAGGCGCGCGACTCGAAGGCCGCGACGGCGTCACTGGCGCGGCTGGAGCAGGCCGCCCGCGCGGCGAATCGGAATTTATTCCCGCA
>JAYTSX010000209.1:0-20471 GCA_043745445.1 Elusimicrobiota bacterium | reverse complement strand
TGCAGTGAGGCGACGGTCTTCGCCTCAATGATGAAGCGATCGCGCTCACGCGCGTTAAGCCGCAGTTCGTCACGCATCTTCTTGATCGCCACGCGCCGGCCAAGCGAGCGGTCCGTCCCTTCATAGACCATGCCCATGCCGCCCGCGCCGATCTGCCGCGAGATCTCATACTGCCCACGGATAAGGCCGCCAACATTCCCGGCGACAGACGCCGGCTGAGCCGTGGCAACGGGAGACGCTGTCGGGCCGGTCCGCTTGACGCCCGTAAAAACTGAGACAACGCTGTCTTTAAGAGGCGCCAGCACGAGGGAGAGCAGGCCCAATGCAAGCAGCAGTCCCCCGGCTATACCCGCACCAACCACGACGCTGAAGCTCTTACCGCGCCCGGCGGAGAGGGGCGCCTTCAAAGCGCCCTTCGCGGCTTCGCCGGGAAACAGGAACATCACATCGGAGTCCGAGGGCAATTGGAGCTTAGCCGCATCGGCCGCGGCCCTTTGAAAGCTGGGGTCAAGCGCCGCCGCATGGTTAATATCGGACATCATCGCGTCGCGGTTGCCGAGGCCGGCCCGGGCGTGCGCGCGATTCGCGTAAGCCCACGCGTTGCGCGGATCGGCCGCGATCATTTGCTCCGCGGTCGCGAGCGCCTCGCGATAGCGATGCGTCCGGTTCTGAGACAACGCGAGGGTATTGAGCAAAGCCACATTGCCCGGCACGAGCGCGAGACCGGCCGCCGCGTCCTTGAGCGCCTCCTCCCAGCGACCGGCACGCCCGTAGGTTTGCGCCCGGAGGTTCAGCAAAGCGGGATTGTTGGGATTCTGCTGCAAGGCTTTAGTGAGAATCGTGAGCGCGCCGGCGGAATCGCCGAGCTTAAGCGCGTTCATCGCGCCGCTTCGCGCCTGGTCGCCGGCCACTCGTGCGGCACCGGACATGGCGGCCGCGGCAATCTCTGAAGAAGGACTTACCGCGCCCTCACCGGCGAAACCGGAGGATACGAACGCGGCAGCTCCGGCATTTGCCGCCTTAAGTCCCGAGGCGCTCGCGTCCATGGCGTCGCCGCGGCCTCTGGCGGAGTACAAAACCGCCATCGCGCTCTTATTTTTGGGATCGAAGCGCAGTGCCCGCTCCGCACTACTGACCGCCGCGGCATAACTCCCTCGCGAGAATTCATAGCCGGCGCGGCTGGCCAACTGATTCCCGCCGCCTGCCGCGATCGAATTGACAATGTCAATTGGGGTTACGCGGCCGCGGGGGCTCGAATTTGGCAGTCCAGGCTGACCACCACCCGCTTGACCGCCGTCTGGTGGAGTCGTCTGGACCGGCGGACTTGTCGGAGTCGCTTCCGGCTTTGTCTCAGGCTTTGTCTCGGGCTTTGTCTCGGGCGTCGTCGCGACCGGAGGATCCGCCACATGCTGCACGGCATAATCCGCCGACGCGTCCGCGAGTTTGATCACCGGGGAATTGCTGACAAAATAATCAGCCATAGCCTGGGTCACTACCGTTTTACTGGCATCTGGATTGGCCGTTACGCCGGCCGGCAATTGTTCGCTGCCTCCCCAAACGGTCCGCGATTTCATGGCTTGCTCACTGGTTGTAACCTCCAATTGGGTCCCCACAAGATCATGAGTAAAGTCCCTCATGTATTGCACTGATAGCTGCGGCATCGCCGTTACCGTTTTCTGGACCTCGGCGATTCCTTGTTCAGGTGTTTTCGCGTTATCGAGGGCCGCTCTGGTTTTCACAAGCTGAGGAAGGATGACCTTCTCAAAAAGGCCCCGGAGGTACAAAACCTCCTCTTTCCTATACTCATTATCCGCGGGGATGCTTTTATCAAACAGCTTTTCGAATTGACGCTGAGTGCCCTCGACATAGGCGATAAAATATCCATCATTCGGATGTTTAGCGTCAGCATGATCCACATATTCAGACTGCACGTGACTCTTCAGCCACGTGAATTGAACTCTCGCTTCTTCCAAGACTTGCTTTTTTCCGTATGTAATTGGCTCTGTAGCGTGAATGGGCAGTGCGCCGCAAATAACTAAAGGCAGCAACACAAATGAAGCGAGGGGTCGTTTCATATTTCTCTCTCTTACACCCGCCCCGGAATTCCACCCAGGGCGGTATCAAGCGCGACAGTGAACTCCTGCGGGGTGTGGTAGCGTTGATCGGGATCGGCCTGGAACGCTTTCAGGAAAACTTCGTCGAGCGACACCGGCAGCCCGGCGATCGAGCGCGAGGGCGGAATGTAGCTCATGTTGATCTTGTTCATGAGCATCCCCGCGCCCATGCCGATGAAAGGCAGCTTGCCAGTCAGCATCTCGTAAGCGCAAATCGCGAGCGAGTAAACATCCGACTCCTTGCGCACCACGCCCTGCTCCTGCTCAGGCGCCATGTAGGGAGGAGTGCCGACGACATTGTTCGTCATCGAGTAGCGCGTCATCGCGTCCTTGGCCATGCGCGCAATCCCGAAGTCCATGACCTTGACCCGGCCATCGGTGGTCAGCATCACATTCGAAGGCTTCATGTCGCGGTGGATCACACCGTGCGAATGGGCGTAGGTCAGCGCCGCCCCGATGGCGCTCGTCAAGCGCGAGGAGTCAGCAGGGCTCAGGCGCCCCTTGGACTGAACGAGGTCGTGAATCGTCTTGCCGTCCACATACTCGAACACCAGATACACGTCTTCCCCTTCTTCGGCGATCGCATAGATGTCCACGATGTTCCCGTGATGCAGGGACGCCACGGTCTTCGCCTCGATAACGAATCGTTCGCGCTCGCGCGGATTAAGACGCAGCTCATCTCGCATCTTCTTGATCGCCACGCGCCGCCCGAGCGAACGGTCAGTCCCTTCATAGACCATGCCCATGCCGCCGGCGCCGATCTGGCGGATGATCTCATATTGGCCGCGCACGAGCTCCAAAGCCGGCGCGTCCGAGGGACCCGTGAGTGGGGTCGCCTCCTCCTCAAGCGCATGCACGGACGGCCCGTGCCGCGTCACCTTCGTGAACGCCGAAACCACCGACTCCTTAAGCGGAGCCAGCACCGTGGAGAGCAAGCCCAACGCCAGCAGCAGTCCGCCGAGCACGCCCGCTCCGACCACGAGTCCGAAATTCCGGCCTCGCACAGGCGCCGCGGCCGCCGGCTCCTCCGGATTTTCACCCGGGAACAGAAAAAGTATGTCCGCGTTCGACGGAAGCTGAAGCGCCGCCGCGTCGGCCGCGGCCTTCTTAAAACGCGGATCGATGGACGCCGCGCGGTTGATGTCCGACATCATCGAGTCCTTATCACCGAGACCGCCATAGGCGTAAGCGCGATTGGCGTAGGAGTGCGGATTGCGCGCGTCGGCCTCGATAGCGCCGTTCGAGCTCGCGAGCGCGTCACGATACTGCTTGGAGCGATTTTCCGCGAAAGCTTTGCCGTTGAGCAACGCCGCGTCGCGCGGCGAGAGTGCCAACCCAGCGCTCGCCGACGCGATGGCGCGCTTGTAATCGCCGGAGCGGTTGTAGACGGAGGCCAGGAAAGCGTGCGCCTTAAAGTTGCCTGAATCCAGCGTGAGCGCCTGCTGAGTTAAGGCGATGGCGCTCTGCAAGTCGTTCATGGCAAGAGCGCGGCGCGCCTCATCGAGCTTCTGCTTGGAGGACAAGGCCGCGGTGCTCGTCATGCCCGCCACGCTGCGTCCAACGCTCGCGCCAAACCCGCCCCCCGCGAAACCGGCCGCTCCGCCCGAGTTGCCCGAACCGATCGATCCCGCGGAGGCGCCGGCAGCGGCGGCCAACTGGCCCGGCGAAGCCGTCGTGCGGCCCGCGGTCGCGCTGAGGATGAACAGGGCGTTTTTGTCGCCCGGGCTCAACTCCAGGGCCTTGCGCGCGTCGGCGGCCGCCCCATTAAAATCGCCCCTATCAAGCAAGTTGCTGCCGCGCAGAATCAGCGCATCCGAGCCAGCGCCAAGCCCGATTGCTTTATTAAGATCGCTAAGCCCGCCGGCTTTATCACCGCGTCCGAGCTTTTCTCGAGCGGCAAGCTCCCAGGTACCGGGATCGTTGCCGGCCTTGTCCTGCATGTATTTCCCGTGCGAGCCGGGAGGCACGGGAATAAAGTCGTCGTTCGGACGCGCGCCGCCGGTTCCCTCATGGGACCGCTGATAGGCCTCCATCACCGACAGATGGAAATCGCCCATGATCCCGCCCTTGCCGTCCGCAGCATGCGCCCGGAACATGGGGCCACCGCTTTTCTCATCCTGCGCGATCAAGCCGGTACGCAGCTCGGGGGGTATTTTTTGATCCTTGGCGATCGCGTCGAGATTACCCGCGCGCAGGGATTTCATGATGGATTCCCGTTGTTCCGGGGGCAGGTTGCGATATGTTTCAACAAGACCGAACATCGCTTTTCCGTAGGCGACCTGCTGATTAAACATCGAACCGAGCATGTTGACCTCAGCGGCGGGGAATTGATCATCCTTATGCTGGTCGAGGCGCTTCATGAAAATGACGCGCGCACTCTCGATGAGCTCCGTGCGATCCGATTCTTTGGCGCGCATTCGATCAAACTCTTGGTTCGCCTTCGCTCGCGCCTCTAAGATCGTATAAACCTGAGCAATCTCCGCGGGCTTCCCGGAATCCGCGCTGGTATGCGAAAGCGGCTCATGTTCGAGCGTCGCGACACCGGGGGTCGTCCCTGTAGTGGAACCCTCGCCGGAGCCGCCGAACGGGTTATGTTGACTTTTGTCAGTGTGGCCTCCGTGCGAGGAGGTGGTTTTCGCCGGATTATTATTACTCTTTCCCGATTCGGCCTCGCCGGCGCTACTGACCTCTCGGATGTCCTTACTGCCGGTAGCGTATCCTTCGCCGGACGGGCAAGTACCCGCGGCTATCTGCGCCACCGTGCACCCCGCGAACACCGAAGGATGGAATGCAAAAATTGCGGCCAATACAAGCAGAGGGGTGCGGTGGTTCATCCTGTCAGTGTAAGGGGGGCCCCGCGTCCTGTCAAGGCAAACGGACGCGTTTTACCGAGCTTTTAACGGCGTGGGGCTTCCTTTTAAAAACGCGCTCAATTATGAAGCTTGCGCGATGACCGCATCGAGGGCCGCGACGAGCTCCGTCGGCGTGTGGTAGCGCTTATCCGGGTCGGGGGTCAGCGCTGAGGCGATGACCGTGTCGAGACCGCCCGGAAGGGCCGGGTTCCGCTGGCTTGGGGGGATGTGTTTGCCATTGAGCTTGTTGAGAAGCATGGCCGCTCCCCCGCCCGTAAAAGGCAGATGGCCCGTCAGCATCTCGTACAAGCAGACACCTAAAGCGTACACATCCGACTCCCGGCGCACGGTGCCCTGCTCCTGCTCCGGGGCCATGTAGGGCGGGGTGCCGACGATGGTGTTGGTCATGGACATCTTGGTGACCGCGTCCTTCGCCTGGCGCGCGATGCCGAAATCCATGACCTTGATGCGCCCGTCGTCGGTGATCATGATGTTCGAGGGCTTCAGGTCGCGGTGCACGATCTGGACTGCGTGGGCATGCTCCACCGCCTCCGCGACCGAGTGCAGAACGCCCCGCGCGGCCTCGAGGCTCATCGGCCCGTCGGCCTTGATCTGGTCGCTGAGCGTACGGCCCGAAACGAACTCGAACACCAGATAAACCTCGGCCCCCTCCTCGATGATCGCGTAGATGTCCACGATGTTCGGGTGGTGCAGCTGGGCCACGAGCTTGGCCTCGTTGACAAAGCGACGGCGCTCGTGCGGATCGATGCGGATCTCATCACGCATCTTCTTAACCGCGACGCGACGCTCAAGCGAGCGGTCCAGCGCCTCATAGACGACGCCCATGCCGCCAAGGCCTATCTCCTTAATGAGCTCATACTGAAGCCAGAAAGCCGTCCCCGGCGTGCCGGGCAAAGGCGTGGCGACGGCCTCCGCCGCCTCACTGCCGGCGGCGTCCGAAGAGGCCAGCACACGGCGGATCGTCATGTGCACCTTCTCGCGCCAGCTCGCCGATACGACATGCAGGATGCCCAAAGCGATGAGGATGCCGCCCATGCCCGAGAGTACCGCTAGACGAGCGAAGCGCTTGGCGGCTCGCGGCGGAGGCGGAGGCGCGCTCGCGGTCGCTTGAGATGTGGATTCATCGTCGAACAGCATCGTCAGGTCCTGCTCCTGCGGGAGCTGAAGTGCGCGCTCCAGGCGGTTTTGAAAACGGGGATCGATCGCGGCCGAGCGGCGCAGCGCGTCGATGGCGCCGTCGCGGTCCTTTAAGCCCGCGAGCGCCATCGCCTTATTTTGATACGCGTAGGGGTTGGACGGGTCGCGCGCCAAGGTGTCCTCAGCGTCCTTAAGAGCCTCTTGAAAAAGCCCCTGTTTGGCGAAGGCCCAAGAGCGCGTCTGCAGCGCCGCCGCGTTTCCGGGAACGAGCGAGAGCGCGGCGCTCGCATCGGTCACGGCGTCATTAAAGCGGTGCATCTTGTTCGAGGCGATCGCGCGGAAATTAAAGGCCTGAGCGTTGGCGGCGTTAAGTTCGATCGCCTGGCTCGCGAGCTGATGCGCGGTCGGGTAGTCCTTGACCCGCAGCGCCGACGCCGCGTCCTTTGTGATCGAGGCCGAGCGTTCGGCCGAGCCTGGACCCGCGGCGGCCGCCTGCGCACGCGCGGCAGCGGCGGCTTGTTCCGGGGTCTGGGAGGGTGGGTTGTAGCCGCCCATAGGTGCCCCGCCGCCAGGATTTGGGGGCACTCCGCCCGCGGCCGCGTTCATTCCGCCGGGCTCGGCTTGCCCGCCTTGAAAGATCGAGGACGGCAAGCTGACCGTCGGGGCGCGACCGTTGGCGAAGTGGAAGAGACCCAGCGCGTCCGCGTTGCCCGGATCATGGGCAAGCATCTGCTTGGCCGCCATCAAAGCCAGCCTGTAATCGCCGAGCTCGTAAGCGGAATGGCCGTATCCCAGCAGCGCGGCCATATTCTGCGGGTCGATGCCGACGGCTTTCTCGTAATCTCGTAATGCGGTCTGAAAATCCTTGCGCTGATAGGCGCTCTTGCCGCTCTCAGTGAACGGCCAAGGCTGGTTCTTAAGATTACCGCCTTGAAGGCGATACAGCTCCTCCTCTCCCTTTGCGCGCTGCTCCTTTATTGCCTCCTCCGGCTTAACAGGCACGCCGTTGATCGGAGCTTCAATCTTGGGTGCAGGTTCCGTGCGGACTTTGCCGACGCCCGCCATGATCGCCAGCGCACGCGTAAACCCGGGATCGGTGTAGTTACGAAGGAGAGAATCGTCTTCGCTCTTCTGAATGAATTCGATCATCTTTTTTGAATCGCCCCAGGTTGATTCGGGTATCTTGCTGAACTGGGGCCAGGCCAGAAAGACCTGTTGTTGCTCGGGGGTCAACGGCGTCTTAGGGAGATGATCTTCCGCCCGCACATCGACGGCCACCAAAAGAAACAACGAACCGGCGATGAGGCGAAGAGTGGACGGCCGCATGTTTGCAGTGTAGCCCTGGACCCCTTGATTTGTCAAGGCTCCGGGGCTATACTGCGAGTCGAGAGGTACCGACAATGAAATCCCTCATGTTCGCGCTCGCCGTCTCCTCTGTTCTCGCCGCACCGGCCCAAGCCCTTTCCCCCGAAGCAGAAGCGTTCGTACGCAAAGCCGGCCTCGATCCCGCATCCGCCGCCGTACGCGCCGCCGACGAGGAAGGCCCGATCAGCACGATCTACCAGGGCGATGAAAAAGAATACAGCCTTGAGTCATTGGCTCAGGAAAAAGCCAAGAACGGATTAAAAGCGTTCGTGGTGGCCCGTGAGTTCATTCGCAAACTCAAAGCCAACTTCGCCGGCACCTCAGTCCCGGCGGGCGGCTACGACGGCCTCTATCTGACGGTGGATGAACGGAAGCTGGCGCTGAAGAAGGTTTTCGGCACCTAAACGAGAAGGCACGCCGCAAGCCGGGCCGACTCGATGGCGGCCGCGGGGTCCAGACGACCCGCGGCCGCCGCGTCATAGGCGGTGCCGTGGGCGGGCGAGGTGCGCACAAACGGGAGGCCGACCGTCCAATTTACTCCCGCCAAGCCCCCTAGCGCCTTGAGCGGAATCAGCGCCTGGTCGTGGTAGAGGCAGACGAGGCCGTCATAGACGCCCGACGCGTGTAGGCGCCAGGCCGAATCGGCGGGCAGCGGACCGTTGACCTTCAGTTTTTGCGCGAGCGGCGCGAGCAACGCCCGCTCCTCGGTTCCGATCAGCCCCCCCTCGCCTGCGTGCGGGTTCAAGGCGCACAGCGCGAGGCGCGGCTTCTTAAGACCGAGCTTGCGCAGGGCTTCAGCGAGCAATTCGGCGCAGGCAACGATCGAACGCGCGTTCAGCTTCCGCGGCACTTCCTTTAAAGGGATGTGGCGGGTGGCAATCGCGCACCACAAGCCTCGAGAGGGCACGCCCAGCACCATCTGCGCGTCGGGCTTCCCGGCGAAATCGGCGAGACGCTCGGTATGATCGCGCCAAGGATAGCCGGCCTGCGCCCAGGAGGTCTTAGAGATGGGCGCGGTCACGAGACCGCCTGCCAAGCCCCGGGCGACGAGGCTCAGCGCTTCCTCAAAGGACGCCGCCGATATTTTCCCGCCGGCGGCGGTGGGGCGGCCGGGGCGCGGCGCCGGGAGGCCGAGAGCAGTGTCGCGAATCGGGCCATCGGAAGGCCGCCAGCCCGCCCTTCGCCACACGGACGACTCCCCAACGAGCACCGGAGAGATCCCGGCCGGAAGCGCCCCGGCGCGCAACGACGCCAGCACTCCCCGCGGACCGACGCCCGCGGGATCGCCGCAGGTGAAGGCGAGGGTTTTAGAGCGTCGCGGGAAGGTTGCGCTCAATCGTCGCCTTGTCGCGCAGGCCCTTCACAAAGGCTTCAACCTTCTTCTGGAAGCCGGAGCCACCGATAAAGTTCGTGATCTCGTCTTTGAACTTGTCGAACTCGGCCTTCTCGGCCGCGCGCTTCTCGGTGACCCGGATGATATTGTAGCCAGACTCGGTGTAGATGACGCCGCTCGTGTCGCCGACGCCGAGCGTGAACACCGCCTTCTCAAGCTCGGGAGGAGCCACGCCGCGCACGACATAGCCGAGGTCCCCGCCGCGCGCCGCGCTTTCGGGATCCTCAGATTCTTCCTTGGCGACCTTGCCGAAATCCTCGCCGGCGTCGACGCGTTTCTTCAAAGTCTCGGCGGTCTTCTGCGCGCGTTTCTTCTCATTGACCGAGGCGCCCGGCGAGAGACGAATGGCGATACGCTGCACGCGTACGCGCTCGGATGTGAGGGCCTTCACCTGCCCGGCGACCTCGCGCAGGGCCAGTCCTTCTTCCTCGTCCATGCCCTTCGGCGCGCCGGTGCTCTTGCTCTCGATATAGGTCACGACCTTGGCGAAGTAGGCGCGCGCGTCTTCTTCGGTCGGCGGGACCATCTTCGCCTTCACGCCGTCGTCGATGACCTTGCGCGCCAGGATCTGATGCGAGAGGCGCTCGCGAAACTTACCGAAGTCGAGGCCCTCGCCCTTGAGCTGCTGCGCGAACATCGCCTCGGCCTCTGCTTCGGAGACGCTGTTGCCGTGCTCGTCCTTCTTAAAACGGGCCTTGATCTCATCGACGGCGTTGTCGATTTCACGCTCGCGGACCTTCAGCTTGAGCTTCGTTCCTTCCTGGATCAGGAGCTCGCGGTCAATGAGCTGCTCGAGGGTGCTTTCCTTGAGTTTGCGCAGATTAGCGGGATCGGCCATCGCGGCGGGATTGGTCTTGTTCCAATAATCCTGGGCGGTGTTCGCTTCTTTTTGATACTCCGACAGGAGTATCGGGGTGCCGTTGACGACCGCGACGGTGTCTTCAAGAAGCTTCGCCGAAACCGGGACGAAGGCGTTCATCATCAAGACGGAAAATAGGAGCGTCCTACCTGAACTGTTCATCAACGACCTCCACCGGGAATTTCGTCTGAATGGACTGCAAATAGGAGTCCAGCTTCTGCTTCTCGAGAAGACGCGCCACGCGGGCCCGTCCTTCTTCGAGAGGCACTTTCTTCTCGCCGTCCTTGCGCAGAACATGGTAGCCGAACTTGCTCTTAAGCGGTCCGCCGATCTCGCCCGTGCGCATGCGGAAAACGACTTCCTCGAGCTCCGGGATGACTTCGCCATAGAGGGAGGTCGGGAGCCGGCCGCCGTCCGAGGCCGTCGCGGCGTCGAGCGACTCCTCCTTGGCGACCTTCACAAAATTGGCTCCGCCGCGCAGGCGCTTGGCGACCGCGGCTGCGGCTTCAGGCGTCGCGAGCAGGACATGGCGGATATCGACCTCGACCGGGTGCTTGGTCAGGTAGTCGCGCACGTCGTTCTCATCCACCTTGAGCTCGCCGCGGCGGCGCAGGTCCTCCACCCACATCGAGGTCAGCAGGTAATCGCCTCCCTCGCGGACACGATCCTCTTCCTCTTTACGAAGCTTCTCGAGCTGGGCGCGGAACTCCGCCGAGCGCGGCACCTCGGATTGCTGGGCGATGGCAAGAACGAGCTTCTCGCGGATCAGCACATCGAGGAACTGCCGGCGGCCGCTCGGGGACAGCACATAGTCCTGATAGCCCTGGGACACCTCGCCGATCTTGCGCTGGAACTCGCTTTGGGTGATCTTGAGCTTGCCCACACGGGCGATGACGGTGTCCTTTTCGCCGCGGCAGGCGGTCAAAAAGAGAGCGAATAACGCCAGTAATAAGGCTCGATTCATCCGAAGGCCATATTACCATTTACGGCGGATTACGGTCAGGCTTTGAGGAAGGCGCGCACGGCGTCGATCGCGGTTTGCTCGCCGAGGGTCAGGCGCACGGCGTCGCCCTCGGAGGACGGTACGAACGACACGCGCTTGCCGAAGGCCTTGAGCCATCGCACGGGGGCGTCAGGGTGCGGGGGCGCGTCCGCTCGCCAGCGGATCTCGACAGCGCCCTCCTTCTCAGAGATCTCGGCCACCCTCGCGCGACGGGCCTCGGCCCTCAGGGTCAGCATCGCGAATAGGTTCTTGACCGGCACGGGCGGCGGCCCGGACAGGCGCTCAAGCTCCTCAAGAATGGCCTGCGCTTCTTCGGGCGTTGCCCGAAGCGCTCTTTTATAGATTTTCAGCCGTTCGATTTCTCCTGGCAGATAGTCCTGCGGGATAAAGGCGGGCAAGCGCAGATCCACCTCAACGGGCCGGTCGTCGTCTTCGACTCGCTTGCCCCGCAAACGCGCCACTTCGCTTTCTAATAATTGGGCGTAGTAATCGGCCCCGACCGCATTCATAAATCCATGCTGCTTGGCGCCCAAAAGATCCCCGGCCCCTCTTATTTCGAGGTCCCTCAGCGCCAGCTTGATGCCCGCGCCCAATGCTCCAAACTCCTTCAGCGCGTCCAAGCGCTTCACCGCGTCCTCGGCCAGATCACCCATCTCCGCGTCGGGCGGATGAAAGAGGTAACAGAACGCGCGGCTTTTTTCCCGGCCGATGCGCCCGCGCAGCTGATAGAGCTGGGCAAGCCCGAAGTTCTGAGCGTCTTCCACCAATAAGGTATTCACGCTCGGGATGTCGAGACCGGACTCAATGATGGTGGAGGCGACAAGCACGTCGCTCTTGCGCTGAGCCAGGTCCCACATCGCCTTCTCAATGTCGGGGCCCTTCATCTGGCCATGGACCATGGAGACGCGCGCCCCGCCGGACAGCTCCCGGACCTGCTTGAGCGTGTCGGCCATAGTGCGCACGCGGTTATGGACATAATAGACTTGCCCGCCGCGAGCGAGCTCATCGGCAATGGCTGTGGACACCACGCGCTCGTCCCAGGGGCCGACGCGCGTGACGATGGGCTGACGGCCCGCCGGCGCGCTCTGGATCAAAGAGATTTGGCGCAGGCCCGTCATGGATTGATGAAGGGAACGCGGAATGGGAGTAGCCGACAGCGCCAGGACATCCACATTTTCCCTGATCTTTTTCAACTTTTCTTTATCCGTCACGCCGAAGCGATGCTCCTCGTCGATCACGATGAGGCCGATGTCGTGGAAGCGCACATCTTTTTGAAGCAGGCGGGAGGTGCCGATGACGACATCCACCTTGCCTGAAGCGAGATCCTGCAGGATCAGCTTTTGCTCGGCCTTGGTCTGGAATCGCGTCATCATCGCCAGCCGCACGGGGAACCCAGCCATCCGCCGTGAAAAGGTCCGGAAGTGCTGGTCGGCCAGCACGGTCGTGGGCGCCAGCACGGCGCACTGCTTAAGACCCATCGCACACTTAAACGCCGCGCGCATCGCGACCTCGGTTTTGCCAAAGCCGACATCGCCCACGACAAGCCGGTCCATCGGCCGGGGCGTCATCATGTCCTCGAGCGTTTCCTTGATCGCGCGGGCCTGGTCCTCGGTCGGCTCGTAGGGGAAGCCGTCGGCGAACTCACGCTCCATCTGCGAATCGGAAGGAAACGCGTGGCCGGGCTTGGCGGCGCGGCGGGCCTGCATCCGAAGGAGCTCCTGAGCGAGATCCCGCACGCCCTCGGCGACCTGCTTTTTGACTTCCTCCCATGTCCGCGTATCCAAAGAAGACAGGCGCGGGCGCTTGCCCTCGGCCCCCGCGTACTTCTGCACGCGGTCAAACTCCGTCAGCGGAACGAAGAGCCTGTCCGAGCCGCGGTACTCGAGCTTTACGCAGTCCTGAGGGCCGTGTCCGGGGACCGAAATCGGCTCAAGACCTAGGTAGCGCGCCACGCCGTAGTCCTGGTGGACGACGAAATCGCCGTTTTTCAGCTCGCGCCAGCGCGTCGTCCCGACGCCCTTGGCCGCGAAACGCTTCCAGCGGCCGACGCCCCGCCAATCGCGCTCGAAGATTTGTGAGGTCGCGAACACCGACAACTCGGAGAGCGGATGCCTAAACCCCTCGCGCAACGAGCCGATGAGAAACTGAACCGGCACTTCGGGGAGCTTCTCGGCGAGAATTTCCTGCAGGCGCGCGTCCTCACCGTGGTTGAGGCTGAACAAAACAATCTTCTGCGCGCGCGCCGCGTCGCGCTTCATCTCGGCCCATGCGTTCTTCGGATCGCCGCCAAACGGTCCGACCGCGCGGGCGCCGAAATCGCGTTCGGAAGGGTCCGTCGCGGTCCCCCGCCCTAAATAGAAACTCGCGGCCGTTTGGGGGACCTCGACCTCGACGCCTTCGCCGATCAGCCACAGCGCGTTCTCCGTCAGCCAATCCACGACGCGCGCGCCTTCCTGCGGCTCCTCGGCCGGGGTGGCGACCGCTGAAGCCTGGACTGCGGACGGTTCCTGCGAGATCGGGTCAAACGGCCGGATCGAGGCCACACGATCTTCATCGTAAAGCACGCGGTACGCGATCGCCGGCTCAAGCGCGTGGAAGTCGAGCACGGCGCCGCGCACGGCGAACTCACCGGGGCTTTCGACGAATTCGACGCGCTGGTATCCGGCGGCGACGAGCGCGTCGATCGCGCTGTCGCGCGGGCTCATGTCCCCGGCGCGAAAGCGAACCGTGCGCGCGGAGAAATCGCTCTGGCTGGGGGCCGCGGCGCTCAGGCCCTCCGCGGTGGCGAGCACAAGGCGCGCTCCACCTCGCAGGAGCTCGAGCGAGGCCAGGCGCTCACGCGCGTCGTCCCCGAACACGGCGACAATATCCGAATTTCCGCCGAACAGAGGACCGAGCGCCTTCACCGCGTCAGCGACATCCTCGACCGCGTCGGCGTCTGGCAACACGAAAACCAGGGGCCCCTTCGGAGCTTCAATGCCTGCCGGAGGCTGACCCTGAAGTATGCGCCTTGCCAGAAAGGCCCGCGCCCCCGAGCCGGGCGTGCCGACGATCTTCTTCACCGGGACTTGGCTTGGGCCGCGAGGTCCATCACGAAGGCCTCACGCCGATCCACATGGCCGCACAGTCCCGCCACGCGCTTGCCCGCGGCTTCGCCCTCATGCGCATAAAAACCCTCGAGCAGTACGCCGTCTCCCTTCAGTTGCGCGTACGCGCCGACCGGCGAGCCGCAACCGCCGCCGACGGCGCCGAGGAACGCGCGCTCGAACTCGACGCAGCGCCGCGTCGCCGGGTGGTCGAGCGTGGCGACGATCTTCGTGATATCACGCCGGTCCGTCTTCACCTCAAGCGCGAGCGCGCCTTGAGCGGGCGCGGGAAGCATAACCTTGATGTCCAAGGGCTCATGCGCAACATCCGCACGCCCGAGGCGCCGCAAGCCCGCGAGGGCGATGACCATGGCGTCATATTCTCCGTCGGCCAGCTTGCGCAGGCGCGTGTCCACGTTGCCGCGCAGCGGGAGCAGCACGACGCCGGGCCTGGCGGCGGTCAGCATCAGCTGACGCCGCAGTGACGATGTCGCGATTCTCATGCCCGCATGCACCTTCCCCCACTCAAGGCCGGGGCGCGCCACGAACGCATCGCGCGGGTCCTCGCGCTCGGGATACGCCGCGATCGACAGTCCGGCGGCGAGCAACGCCGGCAGGTCTTTGCAGCTGTGCGTGGCGAAATCGACGCGTCCATCCAGAAGGGCGTCTTCAAGTTCCTTGACCCAGAGACCCTTGGCGCCCTGCGGCAAGGTTTTCGCGACTTCGGGGGAGGGCGCGCCGAACAGATCGCCGCTGGTTTTGATGACGACGGTTTCAACCGTCAGGCCGGGATTGAGCTTCTCCAGAAGTCGCGCCGCCGCGCCCGACTGAGCGAGCGCGAGTGGGGAGCCGCGCGTGCCCATTTTCAAAATCGACATGGGCCAATTCTACTTGTTTACAAGGTAGGAGATTTTAGACCCGACCACCGCAATCGCGCGCTCCATTGATGAAGCGTAGCCCTGCTGTCCGGCCCTCCTCGCGACGCACCTCGGCCGCCGGCGGTCAATCCGCTAGGGCAAAGTCGTCTCCCTCATGACCTTCGTAGCGCGCTTGGATGCGTTGACGGCGCCCAAAGGCGGCGCGCACGGGCTGTTCGCGAACGCATCGTTGAGGACCCCCGCGAGCCTCACGCTCGCTTTCGCCAGGCGCTCGGCCACGACGGGCTGCATCATCTCCTGGTAGTCGCTTCCGAGCGTCTGCTGCCGGACGTACTCCGGATAGATGACGCCGCCCGCGAGGACGACGCTCTCCCAGCCTGCGTTCTCGAGGTAGTCTCCGTAGGTCCAGTCGCCGACGTTGCCGGAGGCTCCGCCATTCACGATCGCCCGGACCCGTGAAAGCCAGGGTCCCGTGTCCATCGTCCCCTGGGCGCGCCAGTCTTCGGCCATGATCAGGTCGTCCCACAGCGCGTGTAGCGACTTGTCGACCCCCATGAAAACGACCGGCGCCTTGTTGCCGCCTTTATCGTTCATGTCGATGCGTACGTGCAGCGGCATGTGAATGTCGCCGACGAGATGAACCACGAGCATGAGCGCGATCTGCTTGTCCTTACGGGACGCGGATCGGTCCTTCAGCGTCTCGACGCGCGCCCGTATCTGGTCGAGCGGCCGGCCTTCGGCTTCGAGCGGCTCTTCGTTCACCGCGCTCGTCCCCGTCGACGCGATCAGCGGGAGGTCCAGATAATGCCAAGGCCCGGCGGTTTTGAATTCGGCCGGGGCGAGCGTGAAGGGTCCGCAAGGCATAGGCGCGGCGGTGTAGAGGATGCCGTCGGCGCAATTGGAGATTTCGGCGAGATCGGCGGACTCACCGAGGAGGCCGCGCACGCCGGCGAGCGCATCGGGGCTCAGGCGTTCCTGCGCCACGCGGGCGATCACCTTGTGACCGAGCGGACCCCAGGCCAACGCCGGAACGGCCGAGAACGCGCACGACAGGACGAGCACGAGCGATATTTTGGTCATGCCCACAGGATACTCCCGGGGGCGGCGCCCTCGGATGAGCCTGGCGGCCTCGTTCGACGCCGCAGGAGTCCCATATGCGTCACGATAGCGAATACGAAGCCGGCTATCGTGACACGATAATGACGCCGGGGCGGAGAGTTAAGCCGCGAGCTTGAGGGACTTCGCGACGGCTTCACCGATCCCCGAGAGGTTCGCGACGACGGTGATGCCCGCCTCGCGCATCGCCTTGACCTTCGACTCTTGCGTGCCGGCGCCGCCTTCGACGATCGCCCCTGCGCGGCCCATGCGGCGCCCCTCGGGAGCGGACTTGCCCGCGATGAAGCCGAACACGGGCTTTGTCATCTTATCTTTGAAGTAGCGCGCCGCCTCATCCGGTGCGCTGACTAAAACGAGGCGGTTTCACCCGGAGCGAGGACGGAGTCGATCACATAGATCCGGCACGCCTCGCTCTGCGGGATATCCGGGTTCTGCCCGCCCCAGGAGTTGCGCGTGTGGAACACGAGCCCCGCGTCCGTCGTGTCGTAGCCCACGATCATGAAGGCGTGATAGGCGTCGCGCGTGGTGTCGGTCTGTCCCCAGGCCGCCAAGCCCGAGAGGGACATCGACACGCACACCGGACGGTTGGCGTCAAGCTCGCCCTTGAGGGCCGCGAGTTGAGCCGCGCCGCGCGCCAGGCAGTCCGCCGGGGGCAGTTCCTTGTACTCAGGCTTGAAGTCGAAGTCCTTCTTCGACCGCAGCTTGAAACCGGCGAGCTTCGCCTTGAGCTGGCCGCGCTCCGCCGAATCGGAGGCGCCTTTCCCTTCCAGCATGTTCGTGAGAATCTTCTGGGAAGTCTCTGAGCTGCTCAGCTCCTTCCAGTGCTTGCGGGGATCGTACATGAGCTTCTCGAGCCAGCCCATATTCTCGTAGGTTTGCTGAATCCCTTCCATCGTCTTCTGCTCGCCTTCGCGGTAGCGGACGTAGCGTTGGGCGAACTGGCTGTAGGAGCCGCCCGACAGCGCGCCATTGGCGAAGACATAGTGGATGTCCCCGGCCGGATCGTTGCCCTCCGACATCTTGCAATGGCCGCTGTCGCAGAACGCGCGATAGACATCGCCGCTGAGCACCGTGCGCCGCAGGAACACATCCTGCTCGGAGATCGAGATATGCTCCTTATAATTGCGGAAGTACGCGGCCTCGAGCACCGCGACCGAGCCGAAGGCGTGGCAGGACCCAATCGTGCACTGGTTCCGGTTGGAGGGGTCGGCGAACTGCGGAAGCAGGTCGACCTTCTTTTTTTTCTCCCCTGCGGCGCCGGGGGCGGGCGACACTCCGCCGCCGGCCGCCGTCTGATGCGCGCGCGCCGCGTGCTCGGCGGCGGCGCGGGCTTTGGCCGCGTTGATACCGGAGAAAAGGTCGTCGTTGAGATCGGCGGCTGAGGAGCGGCCGGCGGTGGCGAGCAGAACGACCATGAGGATCAGGTAACGAGGGGTTTTCATCGGAGCTCCGTGATCTTCGACAGTATAAGCCCAAAGCTGGACCGTTTCAAGGGCAATTCCAAAAATTGTAGTAGCCAATTACTAATCCTTCGATTCCACGCCAACTGTTTCCGGAAACAGTTGGGCGCCAATCGCCCGCGTTCACCGAGTTGCGTTATGTCGGAGCCGGGGCTATACTCGGTCGTGCCGCATTTTAGGGGGATTTCATGCGATTTCTTTTGATGGCTTTCCTGTTCAACCTCGCGCACGCTTCGCAGGCTCAGATGATGACGAAAACAACGATGAAGGATAATCCAGAGTCGTACTGGAACCGAGGGTACGGCTGTTCTTCGAGCGCCGAGAATTACAATGTCACTCTGCGGGTCGGCGATGTCGATGCGATGGCCACCAAAATCGACACGATGATGACGGCCGCCGGCGCGCCGAGCCAAATGGGTACGAATAACAACTACTTCAATGGAAATCAGCAGCGCGGCCGTCAGATGAACTATTCGGTGCCCGTGAAATCTGCCGACAAGTTGGCGAAGAAGCTGATGGACATGGGTGAACTTCTGAATTATTCACTGAACCGCCAGAACAATGGGGATAATCTCAAGCTGATAGAGGAGCGTATCGCCGTCCTCGAAGTGGAGCTCGCCAACGAAAACGCGCTGGAGAAGATGCCAGCCGCGGCCTATTTCTTGAAGTCGCGGCTCACTTCTTTGAAGCAGAACCGCGAGTCCTGCGTCGCGGGAACCTCCCGAAGCTCGGTGTCCGTCAATCTGCAGGCAAAGCCCGCCGAAACCAAGCCCTAGTTAGCGGAATCTGAGCAACAGCAGGTGCCCTTTGCGCAGTATGTGCAGCATTTGCGAGCTGTCCCTTACGCGTTCGATCTCGGCAACGACGAGTCCCCGGACATGCGGTGCGCGCGACAGTTTTTCCTTATGCGCAAGGAGTTCGGCCGACAGCCTATCGAAGCGGATGTCATCCGGCACGACGCCGTCATCGCCGTTGAGCCGGGCGACAGTCCACGATTTAAGGCCGGGAAGTTCCATTAAAAATTTGCGGATCTGCGGTTCAGGGCGAGGACTGAAGATCGCGGTTCCGAGCATGATGCCGTTGAGGTGCGGGCATGATTGATCGTCATAGGCGGCCCCAAGACGGTTCGCTGCTGCGAGGCGCTTGATGTTCTCCGACTCGGGGCCATTTTCATACACGACTGTTATTGTGTCGACCTGTTCACACACGGGGCGAGAGCGCCGCGCCCACGCGATTTCTGACGGCGGGAGCGAAGAAATTTTGATCGCGTGTTTGGATACGCGCGCGAACTTCTCGGCGACAAACGAAGAGCGGCTGTCAGAGGCGTTCCCGAGCGGCGGGCTGGGCTCGTTGGCAGTGATGATGACGTTCAGTACGGTCTCACGCGCGGCCTCATGCCTCGCGATGAGTTGCTCGAGCGTCGAGATCTGCGTGGCCATGAGCCCAGCGATGGCCCCGGCATCGATAAGCCCAAGTTCTGCCCATTCGCGTTTAAGATTGTCGCGCTTATAGTACAGCTCGGGAAATTCCGGGGCGGCGTCGCAGTCTTGAGCATAGCCCGTCAGCGTTCCGACGCGACGGAGCTCGGCGATAATACGCATCGCCTCTTCTCTCGGGAGATGGCATTCGGATTGAACGCCACCGTTCCGGGCGTTAAATTCGCATGGAGCTGCGATTTTGACGAGCTTCTCCACCCGTGGAGAAGCCAAAGCCAGGCGGAGCTCGCAGTAGCTCCGCGGAATCGCGTAACCTTTGGTCCAAAAGCCGGGGGCGTCGATGTCTATACCCGCAGCGGACGCGGAAACGGCGGCTAACATCAGGCACAGCAGACGCATGACCCAGGTTAGCAGGCGGACACTCAAGGCGCAAGGTCCGGCTCCTATATGTTGCCGGACTTTACGAGGACCGTTCCCTGGTGCGTCCGGACGCACCAGGTGAAATCCTTAATTACACGCAGGACTGTTTCCAGGAAACAGTTGAGCTCGGTGCTCTTTTGAAAGTCCGGGAACAAGAGCCTGCGCCCCTGGACTCAGCCGTATTCGTGCCCTATACTGCGGATTGCGCACGGAGGTTTCATGATTCAGGCATTGGCCGCGTTGCTCGTCGCCGTTCCTGTTCTGGCCGCGACGACTCCGCTTGAGGCGGATTTCCCAGAGGGGTATTGGGACCGCGAAGTCATGATCTATGGTGGCGGTCGTTCCGCCACGACCTACAGCTTGACTTTGGCCGTCGCGGATCCTGCGAAGGCGAGGCTCGATGTCGAGGCGATCTTCAAGGTGTCCGGCGCCAAGCTTACGAGCTTCTCCGATCAGACCGCGTCAATGTATCAGATGGGCGGGGAGGCGTTGGGCATGGCGCGCATGCGCCCGGCATACAGCATGAACTATCAGCTGCCCGAGGCGAAGTCCTCCCCAGTCGCGCGCAAGCTCATCGGGATGGGGCGCCTGATCAATTACAACGTTCAGACCCCGTTCGCGAACCCGCAAAAGAAGGAGATCGACGATCGCATCGAATGGATCGAGAAGGAGCTGAAGCGGTCCGCCGAGCCGCTCAAGACGATGCCGGTGTCGCGGGCGATGCTCGAGTCGAAGCTTAAGCGCTTGCGCGCAAATCTCGATGCGATGAAAGCCACGGTGGGGATCGCGACGATCTCCGTGCAGATCTCGCGCGAAGACCCCGAGGCCGGCGCGAAGCCCACTGCGGCCTCTCCGACGCCTTAGAAATAGTCGGGCGTATTGAACCGAGGGTCCGCCAAAAGAGCGGCGAGCCGCTTCGGGTCGGCCCGCGCCATCAGGATTGAGGCGGGTTTCTTGGGGCAGGGCTACGCGGTGAAGTCGGGGACCTCGATGTCCTCGCTGCGCGCCGCGTCCGCCCTGTGCCCGGCGGGCCCGGGCTGCTACCAGCCCCAAGCGGCCGGGGCGGGACTCGTGGACGCGCGCCGGCTCTAGCGGAAGTAGACCGCTCCGGCGCCGGACGCGAGTTGAGGGGTCTGCGCGCGGTTCTGGCGGCGGGCCGCGTCCTCGATGTCCGGGACCATCGAAGCGAAGGCATCCTTCACCGAGGCCTTGCCGCCGGTCCGATTGAGCGTGCGCAGGAGGTAGTAGGTGAACAGGCCGTGTCCCTGCGCGTCGTCCGCGCCGGTGATCTGATCGCCGGCTGAGGCCGACAGGACCGCGAGGTTGCCCGC
>JAYTSX010000208.1:0-5381 GCA_043745445.1 Elusimicrobiota bacterium | reverse complement strand
TGCTCCGACTGGGGCACGCGCATCAACTCATCGCAAGAGGCGCGCACGAGCGGACGCATGCCATAGCCTTCCGAGCCGATGACCAGCACGCACGGCGTATTGATGACGACATCCCAGGCATCCTTGCCCGAGGCATCGGCGCCGTACACCCAGAACCCGTGCTTTTTGCAGAGGTCGAGCGTTTGCGCGATGTTGACGACTCGATGGACGGGAATCTTCAGCGCGGCGCCGGCCGAGGCTTGAATGACGGCCTGGGTCACGGGTGCCGAGCGGCGCTCCGGGATCACCACGCAGCGCGCGTGGAGCTGGAGCGCGGAACGCGTGATGGCCCCCAGGTTGTGCGGGTCTTGGATCTGGTCGAGGACCACGACGACAAGGCCCTTCTTGCGGGCGTCATCAAGACCCTGCACCCACTCGGAGAAAGTGGCGGCGGGATCGTACGACGCACGAATCGCGATGCCGCCGTGCTTGCCGCCCTTGACCGCGCGGTCGAGCTCGGGGCGCGACATGTAGCTGATCTGGATGTCGAGGTCCTTCGCCTGCTTGATGAGCGTGCCGATATTCGGATGCGTCAGCTCGTGCTCGATCCACATCTCGCGGCAATCATAGGGCGTCTTCGTCAGCGCCTTGGCCACGGCCTCGAAGCCGCCAAGCCAACGCGTCTCCGTGTTGGGCGCCGGCTCCGCGCCCTCAGGGGCGCCCTCGCCGCGCGCCGCGGTTCCGCGGTTGGCTTCTCCGCGCAGGCGCTCGTGCCGGATCTTATCGTGATGGCGCTTCTTATCGAAGTGGCGATCCTTGTTGAACGGCTTCGCCTTAGGAGGATGCTGCGGGCGGTCGGTGCGCTCCGGGCGGTTGTTGCGATCGGGACGACGACCGAATTTCTTTTTCATTTTTTGACCGCCTTGGCGCCGTCTTTACCGTCTTTGACGAGATAACCCAAATCTTCGATCTGCTTGCGGATGCGGTCGGACTCCGCGAAATCCTTCTTGGACTTCGCTTCCGTACGCTGAAGGAGCAATGCCGCTATCTCCGCGGGCACCGCGTCGATGGCGTCGATTTTAAACAGATCGAGACCGAACACCGCGTCCACCTCTTCGAGAAAAACTTTCTTAGCCCCGGCGGGGAGGTCGCTCTTCAGCGCGTCCCAGACGACGGCGAGCGCCATCGGCGCATTGAGGTCGTCGGCAAGCGCATCCTTGAAGCGGGCGGAGAACTCGGCGCAATTGAGCTTCGGCGCGGCGCCCGCGACGAGGGCCGCGGCTTCTTTCAAGCGGCGGCGTGCCGTCTTGGAGCCCTCAAGGGACTCCCAGGTAAAATCGAGCTGCTTGCGGTAATGCGCCGTGAGGCAGTGGTACTTGTAGTCGAGCGGGGAGAAGCCGTTGTCTTTGAGATCGGTGAGCTTCACAAAACCGCCCGAGGACTTGGCCATCTTCGCGTTGTTCATGAGCAGGAACTCGGCGTGCATCCATACCTTGGCGAAAGGCTTGCCCGTGGCGCCCTCGGACTGGGCGATCTCGTTGGTGTGGTGAACGGGAACATGGTCGATGCCGCCGCAGTGGATGTCGAGCGTCTCGCCCAAAAAACGCATCGCCATGGCTGAGCACTCGATGTGCCAGCCCGGGAAGCCCTTCCCCCACGGGGACTCCCACTCCATCTGCCGCTTCGTGCCTTCCGCTGAATACTTCCAGAGAGCGAAATCGGTCAGGTGGCGCTTCTCGGCGTTGACCTCGACGCGCGCCCCGGACTTAAGGCCCTCGAGGTGCTCCTTCGACATCAGCTTGCCGTAGTCGGGCAGCTTCGCGGTGTCGAAGTAGAGGCCGTCGGTGGTCTTGTACACAAAGCCCTTGGCCTCGAGCGTTTGGATTAAGGAGATCTGCTCGGGGATATGATCAGTCGCCTTGCACAGGACATCCGCGGGAAGAAGATTGAGCTCCTTGCAGTCGGATAAAAACGCTTCGGTGTAGAACCGGGCGATGTCCCAGGCGCTCTTACCTTCGCGCGCGGCGCCGACCTCCATCTTGTCCTCGCCTTCGTCGCCCTGGCTCGTCAGGTGGCCGACATCGGTGATATTCATCACCCGGTTCGGCACATGGCCCAGGAGCTTCAAAGTGCGCACGAGCACATCCTCAAAAATATAGGTACGGTAGTTGCCCACATGCTGATAGTTGTACACGGTGGGCCCGCAGGTATAAAGAGAGACCTTCGGCGGGGCGCTCGGCGCGAAGTCGTCCTTTGAACGGGTCAGGCTGTTGTAGAGCCGTAGAGTCACGAGTGTATTCTAGGAAATCCCGGGGCTTCCGGCTCATCCTCAGACGCTTGTTTAGGCGCGCGAGGCGGCGTACATGCCGCCGAGAACAAGCGCCCCGCCGGCCATGCTCCAGCCCGTCATCGGGTCGCCCTGAAGGCCGACGCCGAGAAGCACGCCGACGAGCGGCTGTAGAAAGATGAAATTGGCCACTTTGGAGGCCTCCACCTTCTTGAGGGCGACATTCCAGAGAATGACCGCGAGAAATCCGCCGGCGACGGCGAGATAAACCATCGCGAGCCACGCGGATGCGGGAGTCGCCGACCAAGCCGACGGATTCGTCCCCGGCAGCGCCCAGGCCGCCACGCCGAGAAAGCCGATCACCGAGGTGACCGCCGTGAAGTCGATCGGGTCGACGCGCTTAAGCGCGGATTTCCCAAAGACGCTGTAAAGCGCCCAACAGCAGCCGTGAAACGCCAGAATCAAGTCACCCTTGAGACGGTCGGTGAAGGCGCCCGACAAGGTCGGGAAGCCCTGGAAGGCGATGATCATCGCCCCGGTCAGGCCCAGCACCAACGACAAGATTTTTATCCCGGTCAGCGCTTCGCCGAGGAAAAGAGCGGAGAGGAGGATGATCGTCACCGGCTCGATGCCGACAAGAAGCGAGGCGCTGGTGGCCGAGGAGAGCTTCACGCCATAGGTGCCGAGTGAAAGCGGCAAAGCGTAGCCGAGCAAGCCGACGGCCGCGATGCGCCCCCAGTCGCCGCGGCTTGCTTTCGCCAGACGCCGTCGTCCGCGCCACAAAAACGGGATGAAGAGCACCGCGCACAAAGCCATGCGCCAAAGAATCAGATCCTTTTCAGAAAATCCCTTGAGCGCCACGGTCGAAACCGCGTAGGTCGAGCCGCCAAGGATGTTGGAGACGGCGATCAGGAGGTAAGGCAGAACTATCGCGCCAGCACGGTGGCGACGGCGTGGCAGGCGATGGCCTCGCCGCGGCCGATCGCGTCGAGCCCTTCGTTGCTCTTTGCCTTCAGGCTCACGCGCGACTCGGGAAGCTTGAACAGCGCCGCGAGCGAGGCCCTCAGCTTCTCGTAATGCGGCTTGAGCTTTGGCTCCTCGGCGATCAAGGTCGCGTCAAGATGAATTATCTCGCCGCCGAAGGCGGCGGTTTTTTCCAAAACGTGAGCGACGATTTCCTTGGATTGGAGCCCTTTGAACTTTGGATCGGTGGGCGGGAACGCGATCCCGATCTCCCCCAAACCGAGGGCTCCCAGCACGGCGTCGCAGCAGGCGTGCAGGACCGCATCTCCATCGGAGTGCCCCAGCAGACCTTTCGTGTGCGGAAGCTTCACGCCCGCAAGCCAGAGCTCGCGGCCTTCCACCAGCTTATGAATGTCATAGCCGAAGCCCGTGCGGCTTTCGCGACGGCCGCCTGCGCGCGCCTCGATGATCGCCGTCGCCATCGTGATGTCCTCCGGGGTGGTGATCTTGAAATTCTCGTAGCTCGATTCGACGATCGAGACCTTGTGCCCGCAACGCTCGACAAGCTGGCTTTCGTCGGTGGCGTCAGCGTCGCCCGCGAATTTCTGGAGGGCTTCCTGCAAAATGGAATAGCGGTAGGTCTGCGGCGTCTGCGCGGCCCAGAAACGGCCGCGGTCCGGAGTCTCACCGACAACCTTGGCGCCCTTTTCGACGATCTTAAGCGTGTCCTTGACCGCCACTGCGGCCACCGCCGCGCCGGATTTGACCGCCTCAGCAAAAGTCGCGCGCACGATCTCAGGCGTGATCATAGAACGAGCGCCGTCATGAACGGCCACGACCTCTACGCCGTGAGGAAGCGCGGCGAAGCCGTTGCGCACCGACCCCATTCTCGTCTGGCCTGCCGGTACTACGACGACCTTGCCATGCGCCAGACGATTCCCGTGGTCCCTCAAGGCCTCTTCACCGAGAACGAGGATGACGCTTTCAACTTCGGGCATGTCGACGAAACAGCGGAGTGACCACTCCGCTACTGAAAGTCCCGCCAGCGGCAGGAACTGCTTCGGGCGTCCCATCCGGGAGCCCGAACCGCCTGAGACGATGATCGCCGCGGCGCGCATTACGCCGGGAGGCGTTCCGCGCGAACCTCGGGACGGGCCTTCGCGAATATCATCCGGCCGTTGGAGGTCTGATGGATCGAGGTCACCGTCGCCTCAAGGCGCTTGCCGATCGAGCGGCGGCCGTCCTCGATGACCACCATCGTGCCGTCGTCGAGGAAGCCCACGCCCTGCTCCCGCTCCTTGCCGTCCTTCATGACGAAGACGCTCATCGCTTCACCGGGAAGCACGACGGTCTTGAGCGCGGAGGAAAGGTCATTGACGTTGAGGACGGTCACGCCCTCGAGCGTGGCCACCTTATTGACGTTGAAGTCGGTGGTGACGATCTTGGCACCCATCTCGCGGGCGAGCTTGACCACCTTGCCCTCGATTTCGGCGATCTCGGGAACATCCTTGTCGAGGATGCGCACGGGCACGACATGGCCTTCCTGCAGGCGCGCGAGGATGTCGAGGCCGCGGCGGCCGCGGGCGCGCTTCATCGGGTCTTCGGAGTCGGAGAGGCGGTGCAGCTCGGTCAGCACGAATCGCGGGACCACGAGCGTTCCCGATAGAAAATGGGTCTCCACGACCTCGGCGACGCGGCCGTCGATGATCGCGTTGCAGTCGAGAATCTTCAGGTCGGAGCCGCGCTTCCTCCCCATCTTGAGCAGATCCTTGTCGAGGTCGTCGAGCTCAGGCGCCTTGCGCAACGCGACCACAAATCCGAGAACGCCGAACGCGAACAGGCGCAGCATCGAGTACCGGTCCCAGACCTTGTAGATATCCTCGTTGCCCATCTGGAAAATCGCATAGTCGACGAAGCGCGAGGTAATGATGCCCACCGCGATGCCGAGCACGCCGGTGATCAAGGTCAAAAGGTTCAGCTCGGCGACGAGATACTCGACGGCGACGATGACCAGGCCAACCCCGAGGCCGACGCCGACGCCGGCCGGAGTCTGCAAGATTTTTCCGAAGTAGACGATGGCGGGACAGATGAGAACGACGGCGAGACGGAATATGACGGTATACATGGGATGCCCCCGACGGAGGATATAACG
>JAYTSX010000207.1:0-5416 GCA_043745445.1 Elusimicrobiota bacterium | reverse complement strand
TGTTTCCAGGAAACAGTTACCGCAGCGGAAAGGAAGACCCGTCGACAGCATGGACGGTCTCGACGAGCCCATCCGGCCCCGCCTCAATCGACAGCCAGTGATGCAGCTTTTTCTTCACCGGCCCCGGGAACAGCGGTGACCCGCCCCCGCCCGTCAGCACATACTTCACGCCGTCGCGCTCGAGCACGCCGAGCCCGTGAATGTGCCCCATGTACACGCGCGAGACCTTGTTGGCGGCCATCAGCGCCATGAATTCCGCGCTGCCCGCTTTAAATCCCCCCGCGCCCTTCAACGCCCCCCAGTCCGTCCACTCGGAGAGAGGGGCCGGCGGGATGTGCGTGAAGACGACGGTCGGGATCGAAGGCGACAGCTCGCCCGCGAGCCACTTGAGCTGCGCCGGCGTGATGCGCCCCGCGCTCGAGTCCACGACGACGAAGCGCCAGCCGCCGCGCGTGAACGAATAGTCCGGGCTACCGAAGGTCGCCCGATAGACGCGATCGTTCGTGATTCCGTGCGGCTTGTGACGGTCGTGATTGCCGATGGCCGTCAGATACGGCGTTTTAGGAGCCGCGGAAGCGAGCCCGCGAATGAACTCCCAGAACCGGGCGACCGTGCCGCGGCTGACCATGTCGCCAAGCTGAAAGATGAAGTCGGATCCCGAGCGGTCCGCGCGCGCCAATAACTTCCAAAACACGCCCGGGCTGTTGAAGAACCGGCGAGAAATCCAAAAACGGCCCGGCTCCGCGTCGCCGATCACCGCAAAGCGGAAACGATCCGAGGACGGAGTCTTCGCGAGCTTCGCCAACTGCTCGTCGGTGCGCCAAGGCCGCGAATGCTTTTGAAGCGTCCCGATGTCCCCCGGCTGACGGACCGGATGAGGCGCGATCACCATCTGCCCGCGTCCCACCGCGTCTTCGATGGAGGTCGCCCGGCGAACCAACCCGTCCCAGGCGATCGTGTCCGGAACGCCGATCTCGCTGTAGCCCTTGAGCCCCTCGCCGTGAACGATGACCGCCTTGCCCGAATGGGAGACGCTCGCCTTCGCCGCCTCGACATGCGCCGGCGTCACGCCCGGGGTAGGGGTTCCCAAGACTCGCACCGGCAATAACGAGAGCGCCAACGGAGTCGTGAACGCGGAGGGCGCCGACAGCACCGGCGCGGCGAGAGCGGAAGGCGTAACGAGGGGCGCGGAGACCGGAACCCGCGGGATCATCTGGGCCGACGCCGCGCCGGCGGCCGCGAGAGCGACCGCCAGCGCGTACACGACGGTCATCAGATCAGTTCGGCTTGGACGACGGGGCCAAGGTCGCCGCCGCGCGCACGCTCGGCTTCGGGACCTGAACCTTGCTGAGGATGTTCTCGATGACCTGGTCCGTGGTCATGTTGTTGGCGGAGTAGGCGAGCGTCAGGCGGTGGCGAAGGACGCGCGGGGCGACCTCACGCACATCCTGCGGGCTGACCCACGCGCGGCCGTTGAGGAGCGCGTTGATCTTCGCGGCTTTGAGAAGGAAGATGGCCGCGCGCGGAGAGGCGCCGCCTTCGATGACATCCTTGGCGTCAATCTGATACTTCGCCGGATTGTGCGTGGCCTCGACGAGGTTGACGATGTAGTCCTGGATCGACTCGTCGACGTACACCTGCTCGGCGACCTTGCGGATCTCGACCATTTCGTCGAGCGAGGTGACCTTGCTCGCCTTGGGCTGGCCGTCTTTCTTGCTGAAGCGGTTCATGATCTCTTTGAGCTCGTTCATGGCCGGGCGCGGGACGAGGACCTTGTACATGAAGCGGTCCTGCTGAGCTTCCGGCAGGCGGTACACGCCCTCTTGCTCGATCGGGTTCTGCGTGGCGAGGACCATGAAGGGCTTGGGCAGGTCGAGCGTGTTGCGCCCGATCGTGACGCGGCCTTCGGCCATAGCTTCAAGGAGAGCGGCCTGAGTCTTGGGCATCATGCGGTTGATCTCGTCCACGAGAAGGATGTTCGTGAAGACGGGGCCCTTCTCGAGCTTGATCGCCTTCTGTCCCGTCGCCGGGTCTTCCTGAAGGATTTCCGCACCCAAAAGGTCGGAAGGCAATTTGTCGGGCGTACCCTGCACGCGCTGGAAGCCGCCTTCGACGGCATCGGAGAAGGCCTTGACCGTCTGCGTCTTGGCCACGCCGGGCACTCCTTCGAGAAGGACATGCTCGGAAGCGATCATGGCGGTGATGATCGAGTCGATCATCTCGTCCTGGCCGACGATGACCTTGCCGATCTCGGCGCGGATGTTCTTGATGATCGCGGCCTTCGACTTGACGATGTCACCGAGCGCGGGGGAAGCGCCCTGCGCGTAGCCGGCGGCGGAAACGTCCGGGGTCACGGCGGCGGAGCGTTCGCCGGTCAGAGCCATCTCGAGCGCCGTGCCCGCGCCGCGCGACTGGGCGGAACTGGCCTTGTCGAGGTTGGGCATCGCGGCCAGCGCGGAAGTGACATCCTTCATGCGCTCAGCCGCGGTCACGGGGGTCGCGAGCGGAACGAGGGCCACGGGCATCACCGAGGGCGTCAGGGCCACGGAAGGCGCGGACAGCGCCGGCGTGAGCGTCAGGTTCACGGGGGCAAGCGCGCCGGCCGCGAGCGGAGTGCTAAAGGAGCCGCCGAGGGTCGGGACGATTCCGGCGGTGAGGCCGGGGGTCGTTAAGCGTCCGGTGACCGTCTGGGCCGAGGCGGAGAGAGGTGCGACCGCGATGAGCGCGGCGACTCCGAGTTTGGCGAGCTGCGAGGGAACTTTCTTCATAACGCTCCTTAAGGCTTAAACGGCTGCTTGGCTTTGGGATGGAAGGCTCGCTCGAGGCTTTCGAGCGGGTCTCCCTCGGTGGACAGGGAAATCGCATTGATACGGGAGGCGAGAAAAGCGTTCTCAACGGCCGCCTCACGGCGGGCGACGGCGGCGCCGGATTCGGCGCGTCCGGCGCGAGAGGAGGTGTCGAGCATGCGGGTGACGCCGGTTTCGGCGTCCACGACGGGAACGAGGCCCACATCGGGCAAGGGTCCCATCTCTCCCGGGTCGGTGACGCGGATGGCGCGCACATCGTGTCGCGAGGCAAGCGCGCCCAGGGCGTCCTTGAAATCGGGCGCGATGAAGTCGGAGAGGACCGCCACCATGGCGCGCGAGCCGAGGAGCTTGCCGGCGGCTTCTAGACCCGGCTTCAGGTCGGTGGCCGTGCCCGTGGGCTCGGCTTTCAAGATCGCGTCGACGATCATCATCGCGTGCCGCGTGCCGCCGCGCGCGGGGAAGACCCGCTCGACGCGATCAGAAATAAGAACGGCTCCCACCCGAATATTGGAGTGCGCCGCGGCGAGCGCGAGCACCGCGGCCGCGTCCTCGATCGCCGTGCGTTTGTCCGTGCCGGTGGTGCTAAAGCGCCCGGAGCCGCTGATGTCGATGACGAGCATGAGCGGCATGTCGCGCTCGAGCTCGAATTTTTTCGCGTAAAGCTCATCCTTCTTAGCGGAGGTCTTCCAGTCGATTTCGCGCATGTCCTCGCCGAGGTACGGGCGGGCCTCGGCGAAGTCCGTGCCGCCGGGTCCGATGAAGCGGGAGCGGAACGAACCGCCGTTGACGGCGGTGGCCATGCGGCGGGCGAAGAGTTCGATGCGGCGATGGCGGGCGATCACGGCGCCGGGGATGGACTCCCGCGCGGCGACGCCGCCGTCATCGACGGAGGTGATCGCGGGCAGGAGGTATTTCCAGGCGAGGTAGGCGGCGCCCAAGCCAAGGACAGTAAAGATCAACCACGGCGCGAGCGCGGGCAAGGCGGCGAGGGCCAGCGGCGCGAAGGCATGCAGCCCTTTCGGAGCGGCCGAGAAAGCGGCCAAGGCGCGGTCGGCGGCGGCGATCGCCTCGGTCAGAGCGGCCTTTTCGTTGTCCTCGAGCGCGCGCGGCGTGCCGTTGGTTTCCCAGCCCTGGCCCGAAGCCAGCACGCCCTTGAGCCAGGCGCGAAGCGACTCAACTTCCTGACGCGTGTAGGTTTGCTTATGGTCTTCGAGGGTGTTGCCGTCGCCTTTATCCATGAAGCCCTTTTCACGGAGCTTGTCGTTGAAGACCGAGCCCGGGAAAACCGCGTAGCCGTTCTGAAGCGGACCGTTGAGGCTTTCGGCGGCGGTCTCGGCGGGAGAATCACCGGCGGGCACACCCGCAGCCGCGCCCAGCGTCTCGAGCAGGGGAAGAGCCAGGCGCGCGCGCGCGATGGCGGCTTTCTGCGCGGCAGTCGGCTTTTTGACGGCGGACGCCTTCGCTTCGATGGCCGCGCGTAGGGCCTGGTAGTGACGCAACTTGAAACTCGAGCGCCAGGAGGTTTCGTCGTCGCGCAAGCCCGTGTTTACCACTTCCTTGTTGAAGCCGGGGAAGGCCTCCTCGGCCTGTTCGGCGATCGACATGACGGTCAAATCGGCGTCCTTGCGCACGACCTCGGTGAGAGTCTTGCCGTTGGGGCCCTTCAGCGCGGCATCAAGAGCGGCGATCGCCTTGGCCTCGTCTCCCGTACCCTTCACCGCCTCAAGCACGCGAGAGAGAACGAAGCCCGCGTCGACGGCATCGGCCGCGCGCATGGCGATGATCTGGAACAAAACTTCCTCGGCGCGAAGCGCGAAGGCGGCGTCCTTGGGGCGAACGTCGAGGGCCAGCGACAGGCGCGTCATCGCGAGGGATTCCTGACCGGGGCGGCGTACCGTCTCAAGCAAAGTCACGGGCGCGGTCGGCGGCGCGGCCGCGAAATTGACCCGGAGGATTGCGTCCATGCCGTCGAGCGCCTTGACGAGGTAGACCCGCTCATCCCAGGTCAGGTCGCGGCTGAGGGTGCTTCCAAGGCCCTTGCCCGACGCGGCGAGGGCGCTGAGCCACGCGCGCAACGCCTCGATTTCGGCGCGCGTGTAAGTCTCCTGGTAGTCGGACAAGGAGTTATTCGCGCCCGGCATGAGCTTCGCCGCGCGCAGGGCGCTGTTAAAATCGGAGCCAGAGAACAGCGTGTGGCCTTTCATCAGGATCTGGTTCGCGCTTTCGGCCGCCACTTCGCCAGGGGAGTCTCCGGCAGGCATGCCGGCGGCGGCGGCCAAGGACTCGAGCTTTGAAATGGACTTCGCCATTTCAAGGACAGCAAGCTGTCGCTCGCTAATATTTTTCCCGCCGGCTTTCACCTTTGCGGCCGCGCCGGCGATCGCCGTGTTCAGGGAGCTAAAGTGGCGCAACTTAAGACCCGCGCGCCAGGTGTAGGCGTTCTCGCGCAAGCCGATAGAGATCAGCTCTTCCTTGGGCAGGACTTCAAAGAAAACGCGTTCGGCTTCCTCTGCGATCTTGATGAGGCCCGCCGAAGCCCGGGCGCGCGCGGCCGGGGCGAGCGCCGCGCCGTTGGGAAGCTTCAGCGCGTCGGACAGCGCCTTGACGGC
>JAYTSX010000206.1:0-5441 GCA_043745445.1 Elusimicrobiota bacterium | reverse complement strand
CGGCCTCGGTCGCGAGGCCGTCCTTGAAGAGCTTGACGAGCGACTGATTGAACGTGATCATTCCGTAGAACTGCCCCTTCTGCAGGGCCTGGACGATTTCAACGGACTTATTGTCTTCGATCTGCTTGCGGACATGCGGCGTGTTGATCAAAATTTCAACGGATGGCACCCGGCCGCCTTTCGTGGACGGCAACAGGCGCTGGCTCACGATCGCGCGCAGACTTTCCGCGAGCTGGATCCGAATCAAGCCCTGCTGGTGAGGCGGGAACAGGTCCACAATGCGGCCGATGGTCTGGATCGCGTCCGTGGTGTGCAAAGTAGCGAACACCAGGTGGCCCGTGAGCGCGGCCGTCAGCGCGGCCTGGGTCGTCTCCAGGTCGCGCATCTCGCCGATCAGAATGACGTCCGGGTCCTGGCGCATCGCCATCTTGAGGCCCTCGGTGTATGTCGCCGTGTCCTCGCCGATCTCGCGCTGGCTCAGGATCGCCTTCTTGTCCTTGTGCACGAATTCGATCGGATCTTCGATGGTGATGATATGCTCGGAACGATTTTCGTTGATGTAGTCGATCATCGCGGCTAGGGTCGAGGACTTACCCGCGCCCGTGATGCCGGTGACGAGCACGAGGCCGCGACTGTTGTCGGAAATCTTCTTGAGCGTCGCGACCGGCAGGCGCAAATCCTGGAGCGTGGGAATCTGCGTGGTGATGAAGCGCACCGAGAGACAAAGGCGCTGGCGCTGCTTGAAGGCGTTGACGCGGAAGCGCGCGACCTCTCCGGCCTGGAACGAGAAGTCGCATTCGCCGCGTTCTTCGAAGGTCTTTAACGCGCGCGCGGGCGCGACCTGCTTAAGCATCGCCTCGACCTGCTCGGCCGGAACGGGCTCGGGCGCGGCCTGAACGAGTTCACCGTCAATGCGGATATAAGCGGGCCCGCCCGAGCGGACATGCAGGTCGGAGCCGTGCTTGTTGACCAGGACTTGGAGCAGCTCTTGAAGTGTCATTACCGGAGTTTCCTCACTTTCATACGGAGGTAGGCGGGCTTCGTCCAGCGGTCGGTCTCGTTGAGATTCTTGAGCAGCTGCGCATCGGAAGGCTCGGCGGCGTCGGCGGGCGCCGGCCGCCCCGCGCGGCCGAACTGGGCTCCGCCGGCGGCGCGGAACGTCCCGCGCGAGCGCTTCGACGGAAAGCCCGTCGCGATCACGGTCACGCGGATCGCGTCGCCAAGCGCCTCGTTATACACATTGCCCATCTTAAAGTTCACTTCGGGGCTCGCCGTGCCCTGGATCGTCGCCACGATCTCCTCGATCTCGGAGGTCTTGAGCGTGGCCGCGCGGCCGGCGATGTTGACGATGAGGCCCCGGGCGCCGTCGATGACGACGTTCTCAAGAAGGGGCGAGCTCATCGCCTCGCGCGCCGCGCTCATGGCGCGGCCGGGACCCGAGGCCTCGCCGATCCCGATCAACGCCTCGCCCGCGTCCTTCATGACGGCGCGCAGGTCGTTCATGTCGAGGTTGATGAGGCCGGGGACGGTGATCAGGTCCGAGATGGACTGCACCGATTTTCGCAGCACGTCGTCGGCAAGGCGGAAGGCGCTCTCATGGTTGCTGTCCTGGTCGATGACATCGAAGAGGCGCTGGTTTGGGATCACGAGCAAAGTGTCGACCGACTGGCGCATCTCTTGAATGCCTTGATCGGCGATGGACGCGCGCCGCAGGCCCTCGAAGTCGAACGGGCGCGTCACGATGCCGACGGTCAGTGCGTTGAGCTCCTTGGCCAGACGCGCGACGACGGGCCCGCCGCCGGTGCCGGTGCCGCCCCCCATGCCGGTGGTCACGAACACCATGTCCGCGCCCTGCAGGACTTCCCGGAGCTGCCCCTCGCTCTCGAGAGCGGCCGCGCGTCCCTTCGCCGAGTCGCCGCCGACGCCGAGCCCGCGCGTCGACTGCTCGCCGAGCTGGATGTTGACATGGGCCTGGCACTTGCGCAGGACCTGAGAGTCCGAGTTCGCGGCGATGAGTTCGACGCCCTCAAGGCCGGCCTCGACCATACGGTTGATCGCGTTGCAGCCCGCGCCGCCGACGCCGACGACCTTGATGATCGTGCGCTTCTCGTCGTAGTTTTCCGCGAGCTGTATTCTCAGAAAAGCTCCTGGAGCACGGCGGAAATCTTACGCATCCACAGCGGCTTCTGCCTCTTGACTGCGCGTCCGTCGTTGAGGCCCCAGCGCGGCTGGGTGCCGTAAAGAAGGAGGCCGAGAGCGGTGGAATAAACGGGGGACAGCCACTTTTCTTCAGAATGGACCATGTCGGGATGCGGTACGCCGAGCCGCACAGGCAAGCCGAGAATCTGATGTGCGGCTTCGATCGTGCCGCGCATCAGCGAGCCGCCGCCGGTCAGGATCGCGCCGCCGGGAGTGACGACATCGGCGTAGGAAGAATTCTGGAGGTCCTCGGCGACGACGGAAAAAATCTCCTCGACACGCGGGAGGATAATGCCCATCATGGTGCTCGTCTTGATGCGCAGCGGCGTACGACCGTCGATGCCGTGGCAGTCCACGTCCGCGTCGCCGTTGAGCAACGAGGGATGCGCGATGCCGTGCTCGATCTTGATGCGGTCCGCCGTCGCGATCGAGGTTTTCAAACCCACGGCGAGATCGCGGGTGATGAAATCGGAGCCGATCGGAATTTCCTTCGAGTACTTGATCGCGCCCTCGCAGTACACGCCGATCGAGAGGGATTGACCGCCGAGGTCGATAAGGACCGAGCCAAGCTCCTTCTCTTCGGGTGTCACGAGCAGCTCGCCGGCGGCGAGCAGGCCGTACACGGGCTCGACGACTTGGAAGCCCGCCTGACCGACCGTCTTCATGATGTTGTTGAGGTGAGCGCTGGACGCGGTGACGATATGCACATCCACTTCTAAGAGCGACGCCTCCATACCGACGGGATGGGGCACGCCTCGTTGGCGATCGAGCGAGAAACCCTGAGGCACGACGTGAAGAATTTCACGGTCGGAGGAGAGAGGAATGGCCTTGGCGCTGCCGACGACGGAGTCCACATCGGCCGCCGTGATCTCACGGTCGGTACGGGCGATATTGAACGCGCCGCGGTTGTTGAACGACTGGAGGTGGCTGCCGCGCACTCCAAGCCAGACCTGCGACACGGTGGCGCCGACCGCCGCCTCGGCTTCCTCAACGGCGCGCGTCGCCGCGGACGCCGCCTCGATGATATTGATCACGACGCCGCCCTTAACGCCGCGGCACACGACGGAGGCGCCGCCGAGCACCTTCACCGTTCCGGTCGCGGTGTCGGGCGCGCCGATCAGGCAGGTGATGCGGCCGCTGCCGACATCGAGTCCCGCCACGAGTTCCTGCTTGGTCTGCCTCTTCATCATCTTAATGTCCCCACCCGTGCCACGGCCGGCTTCAGCAGAACTTTTCCATCTTCAAACCAGCGCAGGTCCGCGGAAAACGCGCCCGGCTCTTTCGTGCGGGCGTCGGCGACCGCTTCCGACAGGCGAGAGAGCTTCTCGCGCGTCCATTCCAGACGCCCCCAAAGAACCTTTGTCCCATCCGCGAGGCTCGCCTCCCAGCCGTTCTCAGGCGAAGCGTAGGACATTCCCGTCAACGGCGCCGGAAAGGATCCCGCCGCCGAAAGGACCGGCCACTCGCGGGCAAGCGCCGACAGTTCGCCCGGGGAGGCGCCGGCGATTTCAACTGTAGGGCCGGTCAGGATGAAAGCGCCCTCAGGCGCCGCGAAGACCGTACCGTCGTCGCCGAGAAAGCCGAACGATTTTCCCTTGCGCGTGGCGGCCGCGACCGCGCGGCGGACAACGAGCGTCAAGGTCGCCGTTTTCTCCGTCCAGTTGCGGCGCACGCGAACCTCGGAGAACGATGGGAACTTCGTCTTGAGCGCCTCGGCCTTGTCGCCGGCCGTGCCGGGAACTGAGTCGGCCGCGGCCTGAGCAAGCGACCGCAGCGGCTCGGGGCCTTCGACAATGGCGGTGGTGTCCGCGTCCGCGGCAGCCATGACCGGCATTCGAAATTCAGACGCGAGCTTGCGGACGGTAACGAAGGCGATGGCGCCAAGGGCCGCGACCACGGCGAAGGCCGCGAAGACTCGAACGCGGCGGGCGCGCGCCTTAGGCCGGGCTACGACGCGAAAACGGCGGCGCGTGACGGGGTTATTCACCGACGATCCTCATCTCGAGCTCGAGCTTCACGCCGCTAGCCGCGCGGACCCGCTCCGAGATGAGGTCGACGAGAGCGAGGACATCGGAGGCCTTGGCCCCGGCGAAGTTCTCGATAAAATTTGCGTGCATGGGTGACACTCGCGCGCCGCCGACGGCATGGCCTTTCAAGCCCAATTGCTCGATCATCCGTGCCGCGAAAAGCCCGGGAGGATTTTTAAAAGTCGATCCGACATTAAAGGTATGGATGGGTTGGGTCTGGAGACGCTTTTGCTGCTGACGGGCGACGACGGCCATTATATCAGCTTTGACACCCCGCTTCAACCGAAGCAACGCCGATAAAACGAGCGTTTTCCCAAGATTACTAGAACGATATTTGAAGTCGAGGCTCGCGCGCGGGATCAAGTGCGCGTTCCCTCCCGCGTCAAAGGTTTCCACCTCTTCCACGTACGGTCCGATCTCCCCCTCGCGCGTCCCGGCGTTCATGACCAGAGCGCCTCCGACCACGCCCGGGACGCCCACGATCGGCTCGATCCCGGTGAGTCCGCGCTCCGCGCAGCTCACAACCAGCTGAGGCACGCGCACGGCCGCCCCCGCGCGAACGAGGTCCGGTCCGGGGAACTCGATTTTCTCAAAATCACCGCCTAAAACCAACACGAGTCCTCGCACTCCGCCGTCGCGCACAAGGAGGTTCGAGCCCCAGCCGAGGAAAAAGACGGGGACGCTCGCCTCGCGCGCGATCCTCAGCGCGGATGAGGCTTCAGCGCGCGTCTTCGCGGTTACAAAAGCGTCCGACGGCCCCCCGATCTTAAAACTGGTGTGCCGCGAAAGCGGCTCGTCGCGAAGCGGCGACAATCCCGCGCGCTCAAGCTCCGCTATCCAGTCCATGCCCTTTATTGAACAAAATATGGTGTCAGGCCTACCGGTCGTTACAGCAATACTGCAACTACCGGTAGGCCTGACACCAATTCGAAACGAGCTTATGCTATTCTGCCCGCCATGGACGGAGCTTGGGTGGACCGCCTCGAACGCAGGCTCGGCTTTCTCGCTGTTCCCGGGCTGCCCGGCCTCCTGACCGCGATGACCGCGGCGGCGGCGCTGCTCGCCGTATCCAAACCCGAATTCGTCGCGACCCTCGATCTCAATCCGGATGCGCTGCTCCACGGACAGATCTGGCGCGCCGTCACCTTCCTCATCGTTCCGCCGGAGTCGAGCCTTCTTTGGATGCTGCTGTGGTTGGCGATGATATTCGCCGTC
>JAYTSX010000205.1:0-5441 GCA_043745445.1 Elusimicrobiota bacterium | reverse complement strand
TTGTCATCGACGCGGCTCGGTCTTTTGAACGCGCACTTCTCCCTTCTTCCCCAATATCGCGGCGCCGCGCCGGTTCAGTGGTCGCTCGTCAAAGGCGAAACGAAGACGGGCGTTTCGTTGTTCTGGCTGGATGAAGGCATGGATACGGGGCCCATCCAGGCGGTCTTAGAGACGGGGATCCATGCTGACGAAGACGCCCCCGCTCTGTTGTCGCGTCTGACCGCGCTCGGCGTGGATCTGTTCGATTCTGTTTTGGCCGATTTAGCCGCCGGTCGAGTCGTTCGGCGGCCTCAGGAAGGCTCGCCCAGCGCCGCTCCGCTCATTAAACGCGAGGACGCGCTGCTCGATTTGGCCCGACCGGCCGAAGAACTCCACAATCAAGTGCGCGGCTTCCGTTCCTGGCCGCGCGCCTGGCTCCAATTGGCCTCGGGGAAGGTCCTGGTCCTCAAAACCGGCCTGGAGGAGTCCCCCGAGCCCCCCTGCACCGGGACCCCCGGACGCATACTTTCCGTTGGACGAAATAAGGGGATTTTGGTAGAATGTGGGTCCCGCAGTCGTCTGTGGTTCCTCGAAGTACAACCAGAGGGAAAAAAGCCGCTCAACGCTTCGGAATTCGCCAACGGCCTTCGTTTGGCCGCTGGTGGTCTTTTGTCGTTATCCGGGAAAAATATTTGACCACGAAAAGCAACGAAGTCCGCACGCTCGAAGTCGCCGCCGTCGCGGCGGCTCTCCTTGCGTTCGCCTACTTTACACTCAACTGGGGCCTCGAGGGCGTCATCCACTCCCGCCGCACGCAGACCGTGCCCGATCTGAAAAGCCGCTCGATCGCAGCCGCTCTGGATCAGCTGGCCCCCTTGAACCTCGGCCTGCGCAAGACCGGCGTCGAGTTCAACGCGTCGGTTCCGATCTCTTCCGTGCTTCGACAGGATCCGCCCGCCGGCACGATCGTGCGTGAAGGCAAGACGATTCGTGTCGTCGTCGCGCAGGGCGGCCAGACCGTGCTCGCCCCCGCCGTCATCGGTCTGCCGCTGCGCAACGCCGAGATGATGCTGCGCCAGTCCCAACTCGCCCTCGGCGAGGTCAGCGAGTCGTACTCGCTCAAGCAGGAGAAGGGCATGGTGCTCTCTCAGGACCCGAAGGCCGAGGCGAGCGTGGAGCGCGATGCCCTGATCAATCTCGTGGTCTCCGGCGGCGCGCCGCCTGCGGGCGTGGCGCTCATGCCGGATTTCCTGCGCAAGAATCTCGACGAGGCCCAGACATGGGCCGCCGGCGTCGGCGCCAAGCTTGAGATCAAGACCGACAACTCATCCCTTTTCCCCCATGGCACGGTGATGACCCAGACGCCGGCCGCCGACACCGTGCTCTCCCCCGACGCGAAGGTTCAGCTTCTCGTCAGCGGGCGTAAGGGGGCCGCGCCCACCGTCGCCGCCAAGACCTTCAAGTATGAACTGCCGCAGAGCGGGTCCGAGAGTCAGGTCCGCATCGTCGTCATCGACAAGTACGGCGAGCGCGAGCTGTTCAATGGCGTGCGCAAGCCCGGCACCAAGGTCGAGGTTCCCGTGCAAGAAACCGGCGAGGCGCGGGTCAAGATTTATATGAACGGCATTCTTGTCGAAGAGAGGGATTTGTGATCGTGGCGACCCGCACTGTTGCTGTGGTGCCTTCCCTCTTGGCCGGCGATCTTTCGCGCCTGGGCGACCAGCTCGACCAGGTCAAGGCCGCCGGCTGCCATTGGATTTCCGTGGATGTGATGGACGGACACTTCGTTCCCAATTTGTCGTTCGGCCCCGACTTCGTGAAGCTCGCGAAAAAGAAGGGGTTCTACGTCGACACCCATCTGATGGTCACGAACCCTCTTCAGGTCGCGCCTTGGTTTGTCGAGGCCGGCACCGACATCCTGACCTGCCACATCGAAGCGGTCAAGGACGGCCGCGAGGCGCTCCAGGCGATCAAGAAGCTCGGCGTCAAAGCCGGCCTCGCCGTGAAGCCCAAGACGCCCGTCGACGGCCTCATCGCGGCTCTTGACGAGTGCGATCTCGCTTTGGTCATGACCGTCGAGCCCGGCTTCGGCGGCCAGAAGTTCATGGCCGACATGATGCCCAAGGTCGCCGCATTGCGCGCCGTTATCGACAAAAAGAATTTGAACTGCTGGATCCAAGTCGACGGCGGAGTGAACGCCGCCAATATCGAGCAAGCGGCGACAGCCGGGGCCGACAGCCTCGTGGCCGGTTCGGCCGTCTTCGCCGCCAAGGATCCGGCCGCCGCTTTTCGGGAGCTCGAGCTGAAAGCTCGGGCCGCTTTTAAACCTCAGCAATAGCCGTCAACGGAGAAAGAAATGGTCGTCATCAGACTGCAGCGCAAAGGCAAGCCGCACCAGCCCTACTATCGCGTCGTCGCCATCGAGAAGGCTCGGGGCGCCACGGGTAAACCGATCGAAGTGCTCGGCTCGTACAATCCGCGCATCGAGACGCAGGGCAAGAAGGTTGAAGTGGACAAGACTCGTTACGAGTACTGGATCGGAGTCGGAGCGCAGCCGTCCGAGACCGTCCGCACCCTCGTTAAGGCCGCGTTCAAGACGGCCGCCGCCAAGTAAGATGCTCATGAACGACCTGACGCTCTTTATCGTCAAGCGTCTGGCTGACAAGCCGGAGTCTGTGTTGATCGAAGAAGAGCAGGACGGGGATATCACCGTCTTGAATCTCATCGTCGACGAGACGGACAAGGGCAAGGTCATCGGCAAGCAAGGCAAGGTCATCAAGGCGATCCGCGCATTGGTGAGCGTGGCCGCGTCTAAAGCAGGCGTTAGGGCTGAAGTGGAAATTGATTAGGTGAAAATCGACTTCGTGACGTTGTTTCCCGCCATGTTCCCGTCCGTCATGGACGCGAGCATGATGGCGCGCGCCAAGGACAAGGGCCTGCTGGAATGGGCCTGTGTCAATCCGCGCGACTTTACGGAAGACAAGCATCATAAGGTCGACGACCGGCCTTTCGGCGGGGGCCCGGGAATGCTCATGATGGTGGAGCCGCTCGAAAAGGCCATCAAGAGCGTCAAGAAGAAGGGATCGAAAGTGATCTTCCTTTCGCCTCAGGGAAAAACCTTCAACGACAAAACGGCGATGAGATTGTCACGGGAGAAGCACCTTATCCTCGTGTGCGGCCACTATGAAGGAGTGGACGAGAGGACGGCATCCCTGTTCGATGAAGAAATCTCTGTTGGAGATTTCGTCTTGACGGGCGGCGAACTCCCGGCTATGCTCGTTGCCGACGCCGTGGCGCGCCTCGTTCCAGGCGTGCTCAAGAAGGAAGACGCGGCCGCATCCGAGTCGTTCGCGGGCGGCCTTCTCGATTTTCCGCAGTACACACGGCCCCGCGTTTGGCGGGGCCGCGAGGTTCCGGAGATTCTTTTTTCCGGAGACCACGCGAAGATCGCCGAGTGGCGGCGTACCGCCGCCAAGGCGGCGACCAAGCGAAAGCGTCCCGATCTGATTGAACGGGCGTAATAAGAGACGTCAGGAGAGAAGCGTATGATGGCTGCAATCGAAGAAAAAAAGTCGTCGAAGGTTCCGGAGTTCCGTCCCGGAGACACCGTCAAGGTGCACATGAAGGTCAAGGAAGGCGAGTCCGAGCGCGTTCAGGTGTTCGAGGGCGCGGTCATCGTGCGCCGCGGACGCGGCGCCAGCGAGAACTTCACCGTTCGGAAGATCTCCTTCGGCGTCGGCGTGGAGCGGACGTTCCTGATCACGTCTCCCCACATCGACAAGATCGAGCTCGTGCGCGAAGGCAAGGTCCGCCGCGCCCGCCTCTACTATCTCCGCGACCTGACCGGCCGGTCCGCCCGCATCGAGGACCGCGAGTCCGCTCAGTCCGCGACGCCCAAGGCCGAAGCCCCCAAGACCGAGGCCCCCAAAAAGGCCGAGGCTCCTAAGGCGCCGAAAGCCAAGGACGCTCCCTCAGCCGTCGCCAAGTAATTTGGACGGCCGGGCCTTCGACGACGACGCGCGCAAACGCGGATGCATCGCGGTGGTGATCGGCGTGGACGAAGCCGGCCGGGGCCCCCTCGCGGGGCCCGTGGTCGTGGCGGCCGTATCTCTGCCGAAGGTCCCGTCGGCGGAGCTGCGGTCGATACGAGATTCGAAGCTGATGACCCCGAAGAGCCGTTTAAAGCTCTTCGGGGTCGTTCGTTCCCAGGCCGTGGCCGTGTCGGTGGCTTGGGCGCATCCGCGGGCGATCGATCGGGACAATATCCTGGCCGCGACTTTGTCCGCGATGGCGCGCGCCGCGCGCCGCGCGGCGGCCAAGACGGGGACGGCGCCCGTCCTGATTCTCGTCGACGGTCCTCGCCCGATCCGGAACTTCGAGCTTGCGCAGCGCCCGATCGTGGACGGCGACGCCAAGTCGCTGTGCATCGCCGCGGCGAGCGTGGTCGCGAAGGTCGTGCGCGACCGATGGATGGAGCGGCTCGCGCGTCGTCATCCCGGCTATGGGTTCGAAATCCACAAAGGCTACGGGACCAAGCTTCATCTGAGCGCGCTGGCCGAGCTCGGCCCGTGCACGGCGCACCGCCTCACCTACGAGCCGGTCGCTCAAGCGGCGGTGCTTCGTTGAATCAGCGCGCCGAGACCGGGCGAGCGGCGGAGGACGCCGCGGCCGAGCTGCTGCGCGCCAAGGGCATGACCGTCGTCGAGCGTAACTTTAGAGCCAAGGTCGGCGAGATCGACCTCGTGGTTCGGGACCGCGACGAGATTGTTTTCGTCGAGGTGCGCGCCCGCGCGTCGGCGGCCTTCGGCGGCGCGGCCGCCTCCGTCGGCGGCGCCAAGCGCCGCAAGCTGATCAAGGCGGCGGGCGTATGGCTCCAGGCGCGAGGCTGGACCGGCCCCTGCCGCTTCGATGTGGTGGCGCTCGACGCCGGCCGCGCCGAGCACATCCCCGCGGCGTTCGACGGGAGCGGCCGGTGAGCGACGATCTCGAGCTGATCCCCGAGGAGCTGCCCGACGACGCGCGGCTTCCGCTATGGGACCATGTCGGCGAGCTTCGTGATCGCCTTATCAACTCGGCGCTGGCCCTGTTCGTCGCGACCGCCTGCGGCTACTTCCTGCGTTTTCGCCTCTGGGAGCTGGCTAAGCGTCCGCTGCTGCGCTCCGCGCCCGAGCTGATCGCGCCGTTCGCCTACACGGACCTGGCTGAGCCGTTCATGTCGATGATGCGCCTGTCATTCTGGACCTCGGTGTTCGTCATCTCCCCCTATCTTTTCTATCAGGTCTGGGCCTTCGTGCGGCCCGCCCTGCGCGAGCGCGAACGGCGCATGGCGGTGACCTTTACGACTGTGACGAGCGCGTGCTTCATCGCGGGCGCGCTGTTCGCCTATTTCTCCGCCTTCCCGATCCTCACGGGCATCCTGATGGACGAGGCCGTGCAGGCGGGCCTGCGTCCCAACCTGAAGC
>JAYTSX010000204.1:0-5447 GCA_043745445.1 Elusimicrobiota bacterium | reverse complement strand
CCCCCCATAAGAAGGAGACCAAGATGCCCGAGTACTCCAAGCCGTCGAACGACGAACTGAAGAAAAAACTCACTCCGGAGCAGTACCGCGTGGTCTGTAACGCGGCCACGGAGCCGGCGTTCCACAATGCGTACTGGAATAACCACGAGGCCGGCATCTACGTGGACATCGCCAGCGGCGAGCCGCTGTTTTCCTCGATTGACAAGTTCGACTCCGGTACGGGTTGGCCCAGCTTCACCAAGCCGCTTGACGCGGACAATGTCGTGGAGAAAAAGGACCGGGAGTTCGGAATGATCCGCACCGAGGTCCGCTCCAAGCACGGCGACAGCCACCTGGGACATGTTTTCGACGACGGACCCGCGGACAAGGGCGGCATGCGCTTCTGCATCAACTCCGCCTCCCTGCGCTTCATCTCAGTCGCCAAGCTCGAGGCCGAGGGCTACGGCCGATTCCTGCCGCTGTTTAATAAGGCGGAGGCCGCTCGCAAGACGGCCGTGAAGGCGGCGCCCGCGAAGAGCGAGGTGGTCGAGCTGGCGGGCGGCTGCTTCTGGGGCATGCAACACATTCTCAGAAAAATCCCCGGCGTGATTCATACCGACGTCGGCTACGCGGGCGGCCAGGTCAAGAACGCGACCTATCGCAACCACGAGGGCCACGCCGAAGCCGTGCGCGTCGAGTACGATCCGCAGAAGCTGAGCTTCGAGGTGCTCCTGCGGTGGTACTTCCGCATGCACGATCCGACGACAAAGGACCGGCAGGGCAACGACAAGGGTTCGTCTTACCGTTCCGCTATTTTTTATCACACCGACGCGCAGAAGAAGACCGCCGAGGCCTTCATCGAACGCCTGAATAAAAAGGGCAAGTGGGGCGCGCCGATCGTGACCGAAGTGAAGAAAGCCGACCAGTATTGGACGGCTGAAGGCGATCACCAGGATTACCTCGAAAAGCAACCGGAGGGCTACACCTGCCATTTCCTGCGACCGGAGGCGGTCTTGGGCGACTAGCTTGCTGCGCGCAGGGCACGCCTTCGTCGTGTCGGCGCTTTATCTGCGTGACACGAAGGAACGCCGAATCGCGGATTAGTTGACGAGCTTATAAGTGGGGGGCACGACGAACAGTCCGTCCGTGGCCTCCTCGACTTCCATCTTCCGCAGCTCCTCGTCGAAGGCAAACACGGGCTTGTCGGACATCGCTTCCATTTTATTCTGGGCGCCGCGCGAAGCGGCGCTGCCGAGAAAGCCGCCGACGCTCGTGAAGTCCAGGCCTTGCTTTTGCTGCTTCTCGGGATTGTTCGCCGTTGTATCGGAGCAGGCGTCTCCGCCGAGGTTCCATTCCAGGTGCGTCCTCACGGGCCGTCCTCTGATCTTCGCGAATTCTTGGCTCGCGGCCGTCACGGACGCGCGCTGCTCGGGCGTCAGATCCGCCAAGAACTGCATCGCGATCACCTTCATCGCCTCGGGCGGGATCACCTTGCCGACGCCGTCTCTGCTGGGCACGGCAGCCCTTGCTTTCGCCTCGTAGGCGCGCTCGACGGCCACGACGGCCTGGATCTTCGGATTGTTCTCCGGGGTTGTCCAGATGTCGATGTTAACGAGGCTCGTGTTTTTCTTTTTATTTTTGTCCTGGAGGACGACTTCCCATTTGACCTTGTGCAGCGCCGTATTGAAGCCGTTGATCTCCTTCGTCTCGCTCGTGGGCTCTACCGTGAACTTATTCTTCACTAAGGTCAAGGCGCAGGCGGGCTTCTGTCGGGGCGGCTCTTTTTGTTCGGGGCGCTCCACTTTTTCCACGCGAGCCGGGTGGGGGCAGCCGGAGAGGGCGCACTCCTTGTACGTCTTGGCCTTCGGGTCCAGCCACCAGAGCTTATTCTTATCCACGCGCCAGATGATCGAGCCGTCGTGGGCCGAGGTCAGGTGCTTCATTACGAAGCCGCTGAATTTAAACGAATTCTCCTCGCGCCTCATGTCGGCTCTTGTGGAAACGGTGTGGGTGCTCTCCGAGGCGAACATTCCTTTGAATCCCAGGTTGTGAAAATAGTTTTGGGTCACGGCTGTCGAGTGCTTCGGCAGATCGGGGAGCACTTCGCCGGTGCAGGCCTGGAGGAGCAGGGCCAGAAGACATATCTTTTTCATGGGCATAGTTTATAAAAACCGTGATGTGATGTCCTCGGCCGATCATCTCTTGAATAATCCCGGGGCGGGGCTGCAATAGGCGGGTGTGGGGCGAGTCAGGTGCGAAAGGGACTAATTTTGCCTACTTCGTCAGCCCCAGCCGACTTCGAAGGTGCGCTCGTGCGACTAGCTTTTTTATATCATCCGGACATGGCTACCGTAACCGCTAAAACCCGGATCGAAAAGGACTCGATGGGAGAGATTCCCGTCGCCGAGGACCGCTATTGGGGGGCGCAGACGGAACGCTCGCTCCATCACTTCCAGGCCGGCGCCGGGCGCGACACGCTGACGCGCGAGATGATCCGCGCGATGGGCATCCTGAAGCGGGCCGCCGCATCCGCCAACGCCGACCTGGGACTCCTGCCCAAGGACAAGGAAAAGCTGATCCTCGCCGCCGCCGACGAGGTGATCGCCGGTACTCTCGACGCGCATTTCCCGCTCGTGGTTTGGCAGACCGGTTCGGGCACGCAGTCGAACATGAACGCGAACGAAGTCATCTCCAACCGCGCCATCGAGATGGCGAAGGGCGTGATGGGAAGCAAGAAGCCGGTCCATCCCAACGACGATGTGAACAAGTCTCAGTCGTCCAACGACACGTTCCCGACGGCCATGCACATCGCCGCTGTCGAGACCCTCGTGCACGAACTTATTCCCGCCGTGAAGGGCCTGCGCGACGTCCTCAAGAAGAAATCCAAGGACTTCGACAAGATCGTCAAGATCGGGCGCACGCACCTGATGGACGCGGTGCCCCTCACCCTCGGCCAAGAGATCGGCGGCTGGGCGGCGATGCTCGACGCGGATATCAAACGGATCGAGATCGTCTTGCCGGGAATCTACGAGCTCGCGATCGGAGGAACGGCGGTGGGAACTGGTTTGAATACCCATCCCGACTTCGACAAAACGGCAGCGAAACATATCGCCACATTAACCAAACTTCCTTTCAAGCCGGCCCCCAACAAGTTCGAGGCCCTGGCCGGTCACGACGCCCTCGTCTTCGCCCACGGCGCCCTGAAGACCCTGGCGTGCTCCATGAACAAGATCGCCAACGACGTGCGCTGGCTGGCGTCGGGGCCGCGCGCGGGCCTGGGCGAGTTGCGCATTCCCGAAAACGAGCCCGGCTCCTCGATCATGCCCGGCAAGGTCAACCCGACTCAGAGCGAGGCCGTCACGATGATCGCGGCGCAGGTGCTGGGCAACGACACGGCGATCAACATCGGCGGCGCGAGCGGCAACTTCGAGCTCAATGTGTTTAAGCCGCTGATCATCCATAATTTTTTGCATTCGGCGAAGCTTCTCGCGGCCGGCATCCGAGGATTTACCGAGCACTGCGCCGTCGGCATCGAAGCGGACGAAAAGCGAATTGACGAATTGATGCGCCGGTCTTTGATGCTCGTCACCGCGCTGAACACCCACATCGGCTACGACGCGTCGGCTAAGATCGCCAAGACCGCGCACGCCGAGGGCCTGACTCTCAAGGAAGCGGCGCTCAAGCTCAAGCTGGTGACCGAAAAACAGTTCGCTGACTGGATCAAGCCCGAGCTGATGACGAAGCCGGGGCTCTGATGAATAAAGGCGAACAGGAACTCCTACGGCGCGCCGCGTCCGTCATCGGCCACGATCTGCGTAACCCGCTCGCGGTGATCAACAACTCCGCCTACTTCGTGCGAGCCAAACTGGGGCAAGCGAAGCTCGATCCCAAGGTCGAAAAGCATCTGAAGATCATCGAGAGTGAGATCTCGCGCGCCGATAAGTTGTTGGCCGATATGCTCACCTTCTCGCGTCCATACGAGCCAGCCGCCGAGACGATGCCACTCGATTCCATCGTCTCCGATACGGTCGAGAACTTCCCCAAGCCCGAAGGGGGCAAGATCGATTTAAAGCTCGGGGCCAAGGGTGCGGTCGCCAAGTTCGACGGCAAGGCCGTCGGGGACGCGCTGAAGCGTCTCATCGACAACGCCTTCGCCGCCCAAGACGAGAAGGGCACGGTGAAGGTTTCGACCTCCGCCGGCAAGGACGGCCTCACGATCGCGGTCGTCGACGCCGGCAAGGGCGTCGATGCGAAAATCATCGGCGTCATGTATGAGGCCTTCATGACCACCAAGCCCAAGGGCATGGGCCTGGGGCTCGCCCTGGCGCGTAAGTATCTCGAGGGCAACGGCGGCGTGGTGACGCACGAGACCGGCCCCAAGGGCTCGACTTTCAAGCTCACCCTTCCGAAGACTTGAGTCATTTCGCCCAGTCGTTGAAGCGGCTTCTTTCCGGCGAGACTCTGGACAGCCTCCAGGCCCGCGCCGCGATGAACTCGCTGATCGGAGGCGCCATCACCGACGCCCAGGCTGGGGCCTTTCTCGCCGCGTTGCGCGTTCGGGGGGAGACGGTACCGGAGCTCGTCGGCTTCGCGATGGCGATGCGCGCGCGCGCGATCAAGGTTAAGCCCAAACGCCGTCCGCTCCTCGATACCTGCGGCACCGGCGGCGACGGCTCCGGGACCTTCAACATCTCGACGACCGTCGCCTTCATCGCCGCCGGCGCCGGCGCGGCCGTCGCCAAGCATGGAAACCGCGCGGTTTCCAGCCGCTCCGGCTCCGCCGATGTGCTCGAGGCGCTGGGAGTACGAACGGATGTTCCCGCCGCTCTCGCCGCCGAATGCGTGGACGTGGCGGGCGTGGGCTTTCTGTTCGCGCCGAGCCACCATCCGGCCGTGGCCAAGGTGGGTCCGATTCGCCGCCAGCTCGGCACCCGCACGGTGTTCAACCTCCTTGGTCCGCTGTCAAATCCGGCCGGCGCCAAGCGTCAGCTGCTGGGAGTCTATTCAACCAGCCTCGTCAGACCCCTGGCCGAGGCGCTCAAGGCTCTTGGCAGCGAGGAGGCCATGGTCGTCTCCTCAAAGGACGGACTCGACGAAATATCCCTATCCGCGCCCACTGTTATCGCGCATCTGCGCAATGGACGCATTAAGACGATGGAGTTCAAGCCTGAATCCCTGGGTCTCATGCGCCGCCCTTTGTCCGCCCTCGCCGGAGGCGACGCGAAGAAAAACGCCTGGATCACGCGCGCCGTACTGTTCGGCGAGTCCGGCCCAGCGCGCGAAGTCTGTCTCTTGAACGCGGCCGCAGCACTCATGGTCGCCGGGTTGGCCAAGAACTGGAAGGAAGGCCTGGCTCTGGCCGCCGACTCCATCGATTCCGGCCGCGCCGCGGCGTCATTGTCGATTCTCCGTCAGCTCACGGTCAATGGCTGATCTCGGTATTTTAGGGAAGATCGCAGATCGTACCA
>JAYTSX010000203.1:0-20803 GCA_043745445.1 Elusimicrobiota bacterium | reverse complement strand
ATGGATGTCGCCCTTCGGAGCCCGGACTAAAGCTATGTCCGCGCGCATGTCGAACGCGAAGCTGGACAGGAACTGGTCGATCGACATGGGCCGCATGGCCAGGCCCTTGGGCGCCTTCCACGGATCCGTGTAGGCGGCGAAGACCGGCGACAGACGCCCATTGACCGGGATCTCGCCGAGCATGTAGGGAACGGGAACGTCGCTCGGGACGGCGCGCTCGACGCCGCTGCGTCCGATCAACTCGACGAACTGCGGAGACAGCGGCATGAGCACCTGGCGGAACGTCGCGAGTTCCCGGCCGATCGCCGCGGGATCGGAAGCCGGCGGAGCGGACTTGCGGCACGCCGCGTGCGCGGTTGCGAGAACGAGCAAGACGACGGCGACGCGGATATTTTTCATTCGGTCAGCGGGCGACCGGAGGACCGGGCGCTCGACGGGCTGACTTCGCGCGGCCCGCGTCGAGGGCCGGGAGTAGTCGCGGGCGGTCCCGGCTGGACGCCGTAGACGACCGTCGTCGACACTTCCGGCGCGGGCGGCTCGACGAAGACGGCCGCGGTGACCACGACGTCGCTGCAGCGAATACTCTCGGCCTTGCCGCTCGCGTCCTCGATCGTCACATGCGCAGGCGCGGGCATGGACGACGGCGTCACCCATTCGTACGACGTGCGCCCGAGCGAGTTGGGCATGCTCTTACCCTCGACGTACGGAATCGTCTCGTCCGCCGGGCCCATCGCCTTGAGCACGTCCTCGCGCGTCATACCGATGCGCAGCCGCAGGCAATGCTTATAGTTGAGGCCGGGCTGCTTTGAGCAGCCGGAGAGGAGGAATAGAACCGTGAGCGCGGCGCTTCTCACGCGACGATCCCTTGCTCACGCAGGTAGTGACGGATCTTCGAGCGCGCGCGCGCGGTCTTCGCGTAGTTGAGCCAATCTTTCTTGGGCATCGAGCCTTTCTTCGTGATGATCTTGCAGATGTCCCCGGATTTAAGAGGGACGTCGAGCTTGACCATCTTGTTGTTCACCTGGGCGCCGACGCACGAGAAGCCGATCTCGGTGTGCACGGCGAAGGCGAAGTCGAGAGGCGTCGCTCCGGCGGGGAGGGCCTTCACTTCGCCGGCGGGCGTGAAGACGAAAACCTGGTTGAACTCGAGGTCGGTCTTGAGGGAGTCGAGGAACTCGCGCGGCGAATTCAGGTCCTGTAGCCACTCCATCCACTGCCGCAGCCAGTTGAGCTTCTCCTCCATGTGGGCGTCGCGCGCGGACTCGCCCGTCTTATAGCGCCAATGCGCGGCGATGCCGTACTCAGAGGAGCGGTGCATCTCTTCGGTGCGGATCTGGATCTCGACGAGCTCGCCGGTCGGGCTCACGATCGTCGTATGGAGCGAACGGTAGAGGTTTAACTTCGGCGTCGAGATGTAGTCCGTGAAGGAGCCGGCGACCGGCTTGAAATGGGTGTGGATTATGCCGAGCAGCGCGTAACAGTTGGCTACCGTGTCGGTGATCAGGCGGATGCCGAGCGCGTCCTGGATTTCCTCGAACGGCTTCTGCTGGCGCTCCATCTTCCCGTAGATTGACCACAAAGTCTTGCTGCGCGCGAGGATGCGGCAGGGGATGTTGGTGCCGGTGAGCACCTTCTCGATGGCCGTGCGGGTTTCGGCGAGATTCTTCTCGCTGCCGGTGAGCATGGCCGCGACCTTGCGCGACAGTTCGAGGTGCTCCTCGGGGTGAAGGTACATGAAGGCCAGGTCTTCGAGCTCGCCCTTGAGCGTGAACATGCCCAGGCGGTGCGCGAGCGGGGCGTAGAGCGCCATCGTTTCGGCGGCGATGCGCTCCTGCTTCTCGCGTTTGAGGAAGTTCAGCGTCTTCATGTTGTGCAGGCGGTCAGCGAGCTTGACCACGATGACGCGGATGTCCTGCGCGGTCGCCAGCAGCATCTTGCGCCAGTTCTCCGCCTGCGCCTCGTCGCGCGATTCGAACTTAAGAGCGTCGAGCTTGGTGACCCCCATGACGAGCATGGCGATCTCCTCGCCGAACTCGGCGCGCAGCTGCATCTCGGTCGTGGCGGTGTCCTCGATGGTGTCGTGCAGCAGGCCCGCGCAGACCGTGGGCAGATCCATGCGCCATTCGATCAGGGACTCGGCGACAGCCGCGCAATGAGTCAGGTAATGCTCGCCGGACGCGCGCGCCTGATGAGAGTGCACCTTCTCGGCGAAGTCCCAAGCGAGCTCGAGCGCGATCGGGTCCACATGGGGAGAGTAGGTGGTGAATTTCGTGAGCAGGTCTTCTTTACGGATCATGGGGCCTCGGCAGAATCACGGGCGGCGCTTTGAAGTTCGAACAGGCGCCGGTACAGCCCGCGGGTCGCCATGAGTTCGCCGTGAGTTCCGGATTCGGCCAGGCTCCCGCTGTTCAACACGAAAATTCGGTCTGAAGGCGCGACGGACGCCAGGTCGTGCGCGATCGTCACCACCGTGCGTCCGGCGAGGGCCCGCGCGAGTATGGCGAGAATATCCTCGCGCGCCGGTCCGTCCAGATGCGCGGTCGCCTCATCGAGGACGACGATCTCGGGATCCTTGAGCAGCATGCGCGCGATCGCGAGCTTCTGGCGCTGCCCGGAGGAGAGAGAAAACCCCCAATCGCCGAGCATCGTCTGGTATCCCTCGGGCAAGGCCGTGACGAAGTCCTCGGCTCCGACGGCCCTCACGGCCTGCTCGACCTCGGAGAGGGTCACGACCTTGCGCCCGAGCGCCAGGTTCTGGAAGACGGTGTCGTTGAACAGCGTGGCATCGGCGGACACGAGCCCGACGCGAGCGCGGATGGAGGACGCATCGAGCTCTCGAGCGTCCGTGCCGTCGAAGGTCACGCGGCCTTCGGACGGGTCGTGAAGGCGCAGCAGCAGTTTCGTGATCGTCGTTTTGCCGCACCCGTTGGGACCGACGATCGCCGTGCGCGCGCCCTTTGGAATTTGAAGGTCGAGGCCGCGAAGCGCCCAGGTCCGCGCGCCGGGGTAGCGGAAGCCGACGCCTTCAAGGCGGACGCTTGATTGGAGTTGCTTGAAGCCGGGCATTCGCTTACGCGGCACGGCCGTTTTCTCGTCCAGGACTTGGAACAGGCGTTCGGCCGAGGCCCAGGCGCGCTGCCCTTCGGCGTTGACGCGGGCGAGATTTTTGATCGGCGCGTAGGCGGCGAGCATGGCGCCCATAAAGGCGAAGAAGGCTCCGGGCGTCATGCGTGCGTGGATCACCTCGCGACCGCCGAACCAGATGACGGCCGCGACGATCACCGAGGCTCCGACCTCAAGCAGGGGGTTCATCAACGCGGTGGCGCGCAGGTAGCGCATCATCGGCTGGAAAAAGGACTCGTTCTCTTCTTGAAATTTTTCGGTCGCGCCCTCTTCGTAGTTGAAGGCCTTGACCGTCACCATGCCCTGCACGCTTTCCTGGAAGCGATGGTGCAGACGGTCGACGGCAATCTGCGACTGCCGGCTGGCGTCGCGCATCTTCCGGGAGAGCACCCACAGTGCCGCCAACGATAACGGCGAGCCGAGCAAGGTCAGCAGCGCCAGGCGCCAATCGAGCTTGAACAGAGAGGCGATCAGAAACACCACGGTCAGGGTGTCCCGGATGAGGTAGACCGGTAAAGTCGTCAGTGCCGATTGCGCGAGGGTGAGGTCCCCGGTGACCAGCGACAGCATATCGCTGCCGCGCAGGCCGGAATAGTATTCCAGCGGCAGCAGATGCAGGTGCTTAAAGAGGTCCTCGCGGATTTGCTGGCTCATGCGCTGGCCGATCCAGCTCATGAGATAATTTTGGATATAGGACGCGACGGCCTTGAGCGCGACAAGCAGGGGTACTACGGCCACCGCCAGGGCAAGCATGCGAATGTCCCTCGCGATGAAAACCTCATCGACGATCGGCTTCAGCAGGAGGATGCCTAGGCCGTTGAACGCCGAGACGGCGGTCATCGCCAGGCAGGCCCAGCCGAAGCGGCCAAGATAAGGCTTGGCGTAGTGAAGCAAACGGCGGCGAACGGTCACGACGCGACCTCCCTGGCCTCGCCCGAGAGAACGGCCGCGGCGGCGCGGTCGGCGGCTCCGGGGGTGCCAAGCGAGCGGCGGACCTTGAGCAGGTCGGCGCGGACCGCGGCGGCCTTGGCAGGGTCGTCGAGCAACATGGACGCTTCAAAGAAGATTCTTTCTGCGGTGGCCTCGCGCTGAATCAATTCGGGAACGACCGTCTTCCCTGCGAGCAGGTTGGCCATCGCGATGTGCTTGACCTTCACCAAGGCCCGGGCGATCGCGTAGGTGGGCCAGGAGAGCTTGTAGACGACGACCATGGGCACGCCAAGCAATGCGTTTTCCAAAGTCGCGGTGCCCGAGGAGCAGATCGCGAGGTCCAGCTCTCCCCGCCGGGAATAATCCTGCTCCCGGACGAGCGTGACGCCGTCGGGAAGCTTGCCGTACGCTGAATCCGGCTGTGTCGCGGCGGCGAAAAGGCGGGCTTCGAGGAAGCGGTTCTTCAGACGCAGAAGACGGAAGGCTTCGAAGAAGACGGGCAAATGCCGCCGGATCTCGGAGGAGCGGCTGCCGGGGAGGAGGCCGATGAGATTCGTTCCCTCTTCGCGGGCCTTCGGTTCCGGGATCAGGTCGAGCAGAGGGTGGCCGACGAATTCCGCGGGGACGCCGGCGTCGCGATAAAGCATCTCCTCGAACGGGAAGATGACCAGCATCTTGTCCACGAGCCGCTTAAGAACCTTGATGCGGCCCGGACGGCTTGCCCACACCTGGGGGCTGACGAAGTAATAGGTGGGGATGCCCGCCTTCCGCGCGTAGGGAAGGATGCGGCGGTTAAAGCCGTAATAGTCCACGCAGATCAGGGCCGCCGGGCGGCGCTGCGCCAGGAAGTCGCGTAGTCGGGATAACAGCTTAAAGAGAAACGGGATTTTCAGCGCCGGCTCAATGAACCCCGTGACGCCGCGAGAGGCGAGGTCCTCGAGGAACTCGTCGGCCACGGCTCGGCACAGCGGGCCGCCGACCGCGGCGACGCGGACGGACGGATCCCGGCGCTTGAGCGCCTTGATCAGGTTTGCGGCGTGGAGATCCCCGGAGGGATCGCCCGCGACGATGAGAAAGAGTTTTGTTTCCATTGATTGAGACTTATCCACAGAATTCCACCGGTGGAATTCTGTGGATAACTTTCGGGTCAGCTGCGAAGAATGTCCTTCCCGACCGACTTCGCGATCTTTCCTAAATCTTGGGCCCAGCTGGGAATGAGCGAGCGCGAGCCGGCGTGGCCGGAGAGCTCATAGCGCTCGAGCTCCTCGGCGATCTGCAGCGCCAGCTTCAATGCCTCGACGCCGCGCTCGCCGCTCGGCCACGGCTTTCGGTTGTGGCGGATGCAGTCGAGGAAGTGTTGATGCTCGGTGCGCAGGGGATCGACAGAGGAAAGTTTGGGGCTTAAGTATTCGACGTCCTTGAGGCTTTTAATCACGGGCGTCTTCTTGCGGTAGACCTTGAGCGCGGTGTTTCCGTAGTCGAGAGAAATGTAGGAGTCCTTTTGGAACGCCCGCAGCTTCCGGCTCTTGGTGAGCGAAATGCGGCTCGCGGTCAGGTCCGCCACGCAACCCGTCTTAAAGCGCACGCGCACATTGGCGATATCCTCGTGGCCGGATAGGAGGTTGGCGCCCAGGGCCTCGATGCTTTCCACCTCGGAGCCCACCAGCGTGAGCAGGATGTCGAGGTCATGGATCATGAGGTCCATGACGACGCCGATATGGCTCATGCGCGGGTCGTAGGGCCCGAGACGCTCGATGGTGATATAGCGTGGATCGCGAATATGTTTTACGGCCTCAAGCACGGCGGGGTTGAACCGCTCGATGTGGCCGACTTGAAGGATGACTTCCTTAGCCTCGGAAAGGGCCAGCAGCTCCTTGGCTTCCTCGACCGACGAGGCGAGCGGCTTTTCAATGAGGCAGTGCGCGCCGGCGCCGAGGACGGCCTTGCCGACCTCGTAATGCATCGGGGTGGGGACTGCGACAATGACCGCGTCGACCCGGGACAGCACATCTTTGTAGTCGCGCACGGCGACGGTGTTTGACTGCCAGGCCGCGAGCTGGGCCTTCCAGATGTTGGTGTCGCAGACGCCGACGAGCTCGACATCGGGAAGCTTGGACAGCGCGCGCGCGTGATGGGTGCCCATCTTGCCCGCGCCGATGACGGCCACGCGTACCTTCGTTGCATCAGTCATGAAATCGGTCCCTCCGGGGGATAGCCCATCACGGCGATGCCGGCGGCGTCCGCCTCTTTGATGAAACGCGGAAGGTCGAAGATGAGGGTGGAGCCGGCTTCAAGCGCGATGGCCTTGACGCCTGCGGCTTTGAAATTAACGAGAGAATCAAGCCCGACCACGGGCAGGTCAAAGCGGAAATCTTGTCGCGGCTTGGCGACCTTGACAACGACGAGGTGGGGCTCTTTCCCCTGGGACCGCGCGAGCTCGGCGGCGCGTTTGACGCAGGCGTCGGTGCCCTCCATGGCCTCGACGGCGACGATGGCCGCGCTTTGCACGACGACGGTCTGGCCGATATCGAAGCCCGAGACGGCCTTGGCGGCGCGCCAACCGATGAGGGCGTCGGCACGCTCTTCCACTGTAAACGGCCTCTTGGTGAGCGCTCCCGCGGGGGCCAGGAGGTGTTCTAAATAGAGGGCGGACGAGACGAACTCTAGACCATCTTTAGCGAATTCCTCCACGACGGCTTTAAGGATCGTGTCGGTGCGCTTGTCTTTAAGGGCGAGCAGCACCTTCGCCGCCCGCCAATCGGGCATGACGCCTCCGAACAAAGACACATGCTGGACCTTGCCGGCCATCACGACCTGCCGAACGCCGGCGTCTTTCATCGCCTTAATGGGCGCGTCGATCTGGCCGAGCTTAAACCAAGCCAGGCCGCCCGCGACAGCTTCAAGCCCGGGATCGGTGACCCCGGGGATGCCCAGGGCCACGACGGGCACGCCCCGGCGCTGCGCCTCCTCGGCGACAAGAAACGGGAAGCGGCCGGAGCCGGCGATGAGTCCGAGCGGCTCCATTCCCATGCGCGGTTAAAGCGCGGCCTCTTCGAGCTCGGTCGAGCCGACGGCCGGGCGCATGTAGCCGCGCTTGCCCGCCGACTCGATGAAGTCGATCCACTCCTGAACTTCCTTGCAGGGATTGCTGGCCTTCAATTGGACGAGCGCTTCGGCTTGAGAGAGCCCTGACAGGAAAAGCGTGCGATAGGCGGCCTTCAGCGCGGTCCTATTCTCCGGCGTTACGCCCGCGCGCTTCAGGCCGAGGAGATTAAGCCCGCGCATCGTCGCGCGGTCGCCCTGGGTGTTCGCGAAAGGCAAGACATCTAGACCGTTCATCGAACCGCCGCCCAACATCGCGAGTCGTCCGACGCGGTTGTACTGGTGAATGGCGGCCATGCCGCCGAGCACCGCGTAGTCGCCGATGTGGACGTGGCCGGCGAGCAGGACCGCGTTGACGACGATGACGCCGTCGCCGACGACGCAGTCATGAGCGATGTGCGAGCAGGCCATGAAAAGGCAGCCCGAGCCGATCTTGGTGAGGCCGCCGCCTTGAGCGGTGCCGCGGTTGATCGTCACGCACTCACGCACGGTGTTCTTATCGCCCATGACGAGGCGGGTCTTCTCGCCTGCGTACTTGAGATCCTGCGGGGGCGTGCCGACATAGCAGCCCGGATGCAAATGGTTGTCGGCGCCGAGCGTGGCGTGCTCAACGACCGTATGGGCCCCTATCTTCGTGCGAGGGCCGATAATGGTTTCGGGGCCGATGATCGCGTAGGGTCCGATCTCGGCGGTGGGATCGATTTTCGCGGACGGATCGATGACGGCGGTGGGATGGATAGCCATGTGAATTAGGCGGCGGCCTTATCGACGAGCGCGAAAGTCATGGTCGCTTCGGCGACCATCTTCTCACCCACATACGACTCGCCCTTGAACTTGCCCGCGCGGCCCAGGCGCAGAATTTCGATGTGATGCTTGAGCACGGTTCCAGGAAGCACGGGCGCGCGGAACTTGGCCTCGTCGATGCCCATGAAGAAGGCGATCTTGTTCTCGAAGCCGCCCTTGGACAGGAGCATCGCGCAGGCGGTCTGGGCCATCGACTCAACGATGAGCACTCCCGGCATGACGGGTTGCCCGGGAAAGTGCCCCTCAAAAAATTGTTCGTTGGCGGTCACCATCTTGATGCCGATGCAGTACTTGTCTTCCTGGATGACCTCGATTTTGTCGACGAGCAGAAAAGGGTAGCGATGGGGGATGGCCTTCTTGACGCCCATGATGTCGAGCGAGCGGACGGGGGCGGCGAGAAACGGCGAGGGAATGGTTTCGGTGGTCATGTTATTGAGCCTCCAGAGCGGGCGTTTTGGGTTTGCGCAGCTTTTTGGCCGCGGCGTCGAGAAGCTTGGCAAACTCGACGTTATGGGCGTGGCCGAGGCGTTCGGCTTCGATCTTCATCTTGAACAGCGGCCGGCCGATCAAGGTCAGATCGCCGATCAGGTCGAGCAGTTTGTGCCGGACGAACTCGTCGGGGAAGCGCAGTCCTTCCGCGTTCGTGTGGAAGCGGTCCTTTCCGATGACGATGGCATTTTCCAGCGAGCCGCCCTGCGCGAGCCCCTGAGACTTCAGGTAGGCGACCTCGTTTTCAAAGCAGAAGGTGCGGGCGCGCGCGACTTCCGCGAGGTAGCTCTCGCGCTCGACGACCATGGACAAAGTCATCTTCGGCATCAACGGATGATCGTGTATGAGCGTCGCCACGATTTCGAACTTGTCGGAGGGCGTGGCGCGATAGCGGGCGCCATCCTTCGCCGTGTAAACGATCTCGTGCGGCAGGTGCAGCCAGCGTTTGGGCGCGTCGAGGGTTTTGAGGCCCGCCCGGATGAGCGCTTCGATGAAAGGAAGGGCCGAGCCGTCCATGATGGGCGGTTCGTTGGCCGTGACGAGAATGTCGATGTTGTCGATTCCCAGGCCCGTGCAGGCCGAGAGCACGTGCTCGACGGTGTGCACCTTTGCTTCGCCGAGGCCGAGGTTGGTTCCGCGGACGGTCGTGAGCACGAAATCAAGTCGGGCTGGGATCATCGGCGTGCCCGCGAGGTCAGAGCGGAAGAAGCGGATGCCCGTGTTGGCCGGAGCGGGGCGGAAAGAGATCTTGGACTTGTTGCCGGTGTGCAGGCCCACGCCCTCGAGCTCGATTTCCTTGCCGATCGTGATCTGCAGCGGGTTTTCGTTGTCCATCATGGGGTTACCTCATTTCCCGGCGGACGCGCCGAGTTTCTTCTCGAGAGCCTTTACTGTGTCAAACAGTTCCGGCAAACGGCTGAACAGAGCCTGGAGCTTGAACGCTTCACGGTGGGGACGGCCGGGCGAACCGAAGAGCACCGACTTCGCGGGCACATCGCTCATGACCCCGGTCTGCGCGGTGATGATAGCGCCGTCTCCGATGTGGACATGGCCGGCGACGCCCGCCTGGCCCGCGAGAATGACATTGTTGCCCACGATCGTCGAGCCGGCGATGCCGGTCTGCGAGACGACGACGCAGTCTTTCCCCAGTTTAACATTGTGGGCGATTTGCACGAGATTGTCGATCTGGGTACCGCTCTTGATAATGGTCGAGCCGACGGCGCCGCGGTCGATCGTGACGTTCGCGCCGATCTCACAGCCGGCCTCGATGATGACATTGCCTATTTGGGGAATTTTGGTATGGCGGCCCGTTTTTTTGTCGGTCAAAAAACCGAAGCCGTCGGACCCGATCACGGCACCGGGATGGATGATCACGCCGTCGCCGATCACGCAATCTTCGCGGATGACGACCTGGGGGTAGATCAGGCAGTTGCGGCCGATCTTCGCGTTGGCGCCGATAAAGACTTGCGGCATGATGATCGTGTTCTCGCCGATCGCCGCGCCGCGCTCGATGACGACGAAGTCGCTGACCGAGACATTGGGCCCGAGGACGGCCTTGCCGTGGATCGAGGCCTTGCCGCTGTGCGTCGGCAGAATCTTAATTTTGTTCGCCTCTTCGATCATGCGCACGAGGAAGGCGAACGCGGCGCGCGGCTCCTCAACGATCACTTTGCCCTTCGCGGCGGCCGGGGTCTCGCGGAGATCCACCGTCACGAACAGGCACCCCGCGGGAGCGGTCGTGGCGAGCGCCGTGTACTTCCGGTTCTCAAGAAAAACGGCGTCCGACGGGCCGGCATCGGCCAGGTCGGCGACGCCCGTCACCTCGTGATCGAGCACGCCCAGCGCTTCCCCGCCCACGAGGCCGGCGATTTGCGCGATGGTCAGCGGCTTGGGAAGGGTCTTCATTGGGCCGGAACCACTCCACGAAGCTGCTTGAGTATTTTATCCGTCAAATCGACGGCGGGATGGCCGTAGAGCGTGGCGGATTTATCCACGACGACGCTGACGCCTTCACGCTTGGCGACCTCGGAGATCGCGCGGTAGAGCCGGGCCAGAACCTGGTCGGTCTTGCGGCCTTCGGCGTCAAGCAAGGTGCGCTCAGAGCCCAGGCGCTCTCGATCGAGCTCGTTTTGCTGGCGGTCGACATCGGCCTGAAGGCCGATGATTCGGCCATCGAGCTCGAGCAAGCGCTGGGCCATCGTGGGTCCTGCGGGGACGACCGGCGCGGCCGGAACTTCCGGGACAACGGGTGCGACCGGAGTCGAGACGACGACCGGCTCGTGCAGAGCCGGCACGGGGGCGGGCTCCGTGGGGGACGAGATAACGACGGGAGCCGGCGTCGCAGATCGGTCGCGCGTCGGGTTGAGCGGCGAGGCGCCGGGCCGCTCAAGGTTCATGGGCCCATCGGTCAGGCCGGGGAGGTTGATCATGAGCGGGCCGGGGGTGGCCTGCGTGGACGTCGCGATGGGCGCGCTCGGTGCTGCGGGCGCAACGGCCGTCACCGGCGCGACGATGGGCGGGGGAACCGGCTTGGGCGCCGGCGTGGGCGCCAGGGGCTTGGCGGGAACCGGCGCGGGCAAGGCCGGGGGAACCGGAGTCGCCGGCTTAAGGGGGATTGAGACGGTCGGCGTAGATCGTGCGAGGTCCTCGCGCTCGATTTTAAGCGTTCCAAGGTCCTGGCGTAGTCGCAACACCTCGGCCTTTTTCCCATTGACGCGCTCTTCGGCCTGGCGCACGAGCTCTTCAAGACCCTCTTTGGCGCGGGTGGCGTCGGGGCTGGCCTTAAACAGGCGCTGCATATCCACATAACCCACGCTGCCCCGCTCGGCGCGGTTTTCCTCGAGAGACAGCTCGATGGCGCGTGCCGGGATGGAGGACGATATCATCGTGGCGCACAGCAACAGCAGGGATGTTGGTTTCATTAAAATAGAGGTCCTAGTCCGAAGTTGATTTGATAGAGGCGTTCGCCGTTGCGGTGGTTAAGGCCATAGCCGTAGTCGAGCCGAATGGGGAACGCGGGGGTCACGAAGCGCAGGCCGAAGCCGACGTCGGTCTTGATGTCGCGGGTGCCCGAGCCGACGCGTCCGGAGATGTCGCGCACGCGGTCCCAGGCGCCGCCGGCGTCCGCGAAGAAGACAAGCTTGACGATCGTTTTCTTGCGCTCGCGCGCCAACGGGAATCCGAACTCGACATTGGCCACGCTGTAGGCTTTGCCGCCCTGGGTGTAGCCGGCCTCGCCGGAGGGCGAGTAGCCGCGCAAGGAGTCCTGGCCGCCGATGAAGTAGCGGTCCTGGACGGGAACCTGCTTGGTCTTGTCGAACTGGGTCACGTAGCCGGCCCGGTGGTAGCCCGAGATCACGAAGGGCCAGTCCTCGATGCTGAAAAGCGTGTAGTGGCCCTGGTTGGTGATGCTCGGCTTGAAGAAATGAATATCTCCCTGGAACGGGCCGCCCGAAAGCAAAGCTCCGATGCCGTGGCGGGTGCCGCGCGCGGGATCCCAGATGCTGTCGCGCGTGTCGCGGGAGAACTCCGCGCCGAACGAGGATTGGATGCTGGTGCCCTCGGTGAGGGTGCCCCGGAACTGATCCTGCACGTTCTCAATTGAGATCCGCGCCAGGCCGTAGGTCAGGTTCAGCTGGTATTTATCTTCCTCAAATCGGGGTCCGACCCGGATCGAACCGCCGGTCCGCCGCTCGACATACGCGGAGAGCGAGGTGTCGAACGGATTGATGCGGCGCGTGTTGTAAACATCGAAGCCGAGGCTCGTGGGGCTGTTGCCCACCCAGGGAGTGGTCCAGCTCACCGAGTAGTCCTGCACGCGCTTGCCGAACGACCAGTTGATCGAACCCTTCTGCGCTCGGCCGAACAAATTAAGATGCTGGAGGGACAAGGTGCCGATCAGCCCGTCCACCGACGAGTAGGCCGCGCCGGCGGTCAGAATGCCGGGCTTGCCTTCCGTCACATCGAAAGTCAGGTCGACCTTATCGGGATCCGATGGCGTGGGCTGAAGATCGAGGTCCACGTCATCGATGAAGCCGAGGTTGCGGATCTTCTCGATGCTGCGGCGCACGCGCGAGGAGCGGAAGATGTCGCCGGGCTTGATGACGACTTCGCGGCGCAGGACGAAGGTTTTCGTCGCCTTGTTGCCCTCGACATCCACATGGCCGACATAGGAGATGGGCCCTTCGACGATCTCGAACTGAACATCCATGCGGTCGGTCTTCGGGTTGAAGGTTTTGACCGGGTTGATGCGCGTGCGCAGGCGGCCGCGGTCGGAGTACAGCTCCTGGACGGCACGAATCGTCTCCTCAAACTTTTCCTGGCTGAAGACCTTGCCCTTGCGGTACTCGACGCTTTTGGCGACCTCGCTTGAGGTGTAGATCAGGTTGCCGGTGAAGGTCGTCTCGCCGAAGCGATAGGAGCGCCACTCGGTTTCGCCGAGGGCGATGTTGATGCGGGTCTTGTCCGCGCTGAGGGTGACGAGCGGGCTCGAAAAAACCACGTCGAGAAAGCCATTGTTTTTGTAGTGCGCCTCGATCTTTTTGATGTCGTCGGGCAGGTCCTTCTCGAAGTACACCTTCTTGCGGGCGTTCTTCATCAGCTTCAAAAGCACCTTGCGCTTGAAGGCCGCCGCACCCCCGAGCTCGACGAGCTCGATGCGGGACTTAGCGCCTTCCGCCACCTTGAAGATCAAGTCCACCGTCGCGGTCTTCGTGTCCGCCCGGACCTCGGGCTCGACGGCGGCGTCGAGGAATCCCTTCTCGTGATACTTCGCGATCAGCTTGCCGCGGTCTTCGTCGAGCTTGGTCCGGTCGAAGGGGTCCTTGTTCTTGAGAGTGATGACGTCCGACAGCGCGCCGCGTGAGAGCTTTTTCTGTCCTTCGAAGGTGATCTTGCGGATGACCGCTTTCTCTTTGACGATAAAATTCAGGAGGATCTGACGGTCGGAGCCCGCGGCTTTGCGGAAGTGCTCGGGAACCTTCTTATCGAGGAGGCTGACTTCGGCGCCGACGCGCTCGAACAGGCCCAGGCCGAGCAAGGATTGAATGTCCTTATCGAGGTCGGGGCGGTCGTACAGGTCTCCTTTGCGCCCCTTGATGGCGCCGCGGATCGTAGAGAGCTTGGAGTTTTTGAGCCCGTCGGCCTTAATGTCGCCGATCACCCAGGGCCGGGGCACCACGCCGGATGTCTCCTCGACGGCCGCGGCCGTGGAAACGGAGGGGGTCGCGTAGCTGGTCGCCAGGCCGGGCAACGCCTGGCCCGTGGTCGCTGCGGCCAAAGTCTCGGTAGAAATAGACGGGGATGTCGCCACGGTCGTGGAGATAAAGGGCGCGGCGGCTGCGGTTTCAGTGGAAACCGACGGCGGCAAAGGGGACGGCGATGTCCCGGAAGACACGGTCTGTCCCAGAGCCGACGACGACAGCACGGCCGCGGCGATAACGCTCAAGAGGAAGCTTTTCACCGGAATGGCCAGTATATCAAATCGGGCGGGCCCCCTACTTCGGGGGCCCGCTTTTCCTTATATGAAGCGAATTTAGGACTTGACGATCGAGCGACTAGCGGCTCCACTTGTCGCCGATATCGATTAAGCCCGCGCCGGCCGCGACGCTCCCCCGGACCCCGTTGGGCGGGATATCGCTTGCGCCGGAGTCGGCGCGTAGCCGCGGCGTCGTCGGCGGCACGATCCTGAAGCCCGCCTGGCAACTCGTGGGAAGCAGGGCGCCGGACTTGGTTTCAGCCCTGAGGACGAAGGTTTTTCCCTTGGGTTCCAGGATCACGGTGCACAGGTCGGGATCGAATCGAGTCACCTTGACCGCGATTAGGGCCTCACGCGCCTTCGTAGACGACCTCGGGAGCGTAGTTCCGGCGGCATTCGCCCCGGGTAAGCACGCCAATAACAAGATCGCAAAAAATTTCATAGGGGTCTCCTCTCCTTCACCCCTCATTACGCACGACTTACCCCCTCGGTTTCATTTATTTTTAGGGGCGGTCGAGAATGTCTTGAAGAATACGCAAAGTTTGGATCGCCATCGGGGTGCCGTAGGAGGGGCCGCCCGCAAAAGGCCCATCTGCGTTGCGAAACAGAATCGCCCCTGATATATTGTGGCGCAATACACGAAATGACATAGAATACAAGGATGAAGAAGCCCTACCCCTTCGCTTCCGTGCTGGCCCGCGTACGCCGCGAGCAGGGTTTCGTCAACGCGCATTCTTTTTACAAAGCCCGGGACGGGCGCCGGACCTTTGGCCTGTCCTTCGCTAACTACATGGCCCTTGAGCGCGGCTTGAGCCTGCCTAAAGCGTGGCGCCTCGAGGTGATTCTCAAGGCTCTCGATCTCACCGATGCCGCTCCACAATGGAAGGAACTGGTCCGCTCATACCTCACTTGTCTGCTCGGCTCCGACGCGCTCCTTAGAGCCCTTGAGCCCGCTCACGCGGCCGCGGTAGTGCTGACGAGCGACGAGGTCGGGCGTCAGGCGCTGAGCCAGCGCGCCGCGCAGCTTGAGCTGGGGCAGTGGCGCGTATTGGCTGCGGATTCGACGGCTTATTTTTGCCATGTCTATCTCGTCAACACGCCGGGCTGGTCGGACACCGGCGAGATCGCCGAGGCGCTCGCGCTGCCGGCGGCAAAAGTGAAAAGCGCTTTGAAGGCCCTCTCGAAGGCGAAGATCATCGAGCTCACCGACGACCGCGCGCGAAGCCCGTTCGTCTACAAATTCCTGCAGACCTTGCCGCTGCTGCCCGCCACGACTCATCTGAAGTCGACCCTTCTTAAGAACCGCGAAGCCTTCGCGACAGGGCGCGGGCAGCTCACGCAGCGTCGAAATGTGACGACGCGCATGACGAGGGCCGGACTCGACCGTTACTTCCAGAAGCTGGCCGAGACCGTCACGCTGTCAGGCGTCTACGGCGACGCGGAGAAATCCGAGGACAGCGACGTCTATTTCATCGACGCCAGGATTTTTAAGATTTTCGATTGAAGCCGTCGCGCATGCAACTCGCACCGGTGCGAGTTGCATGCGCGTGCGGCGTCAGCGTTAGGCGAGAGCCTTCCGGGCCTTCTTGGGCGCCGGCTTGGGAGCCGGCGCGGCGGAGGCGGTCTTAGACGGGTCGTAGTAGTCGAGGCCGCTGTGATCGAGAACCTCTTCGCCCATGAGTACGCGCAAAGTGTTCTTGAGCTTGAGGTGCTGGATGAACAGGTCGTGCTCGGGCTTGAGGTCCTCGCGGCACTGCGGGCTCTTGAAGAAGAAAGACAGCCACTCCTGAATGCCCTTGAGGCCGGCGCGCTTGCTCAGGTCCAAGAAGAGGACGAGGTCGAGCACGATCGGGGCGGCCAGGATCGAGTCGCGGCATAAGAAGTTGATCTTGATCTGCATGGGCATGTCCATCCAGCCGCGGATGTCGATGTTGTCCCAGCCTTCCTTCGCGTCGCCGCGGGGAGGGTAATAGTCGATGCGGACCTTGTGGTGGAAGTTGCCGTACAGCTCGGGGTACAGCTCGGGCTCGAGGATGGTGTCGAGCACCGACATTTTGCTCAGCTCCTTCGTCTTAAAGGACCCCGGATCGTCGAGAACCTCGCCGTCGCGGTTGCCCAGGATGTTCGTCGAGTACCAGCCGGTGAGCGCCAGCATGCGCGCTTTGAGCATGGGCGCGAGCGTGGTCTTCATGAGCGTCTGGCCGGTTTTGAAGTCCTTGCCGCAGATGGGTGCGCCCGTCTGTTCGGCGAGCTCAAGCAGAGCCGGGATATCGCACGACAGGTTCGGCGCGCCGTTGCCGTAGGCCATGCCGAGCTTGATCGCCGCGTAGGCGTAGATCATCGACGGCGGGATCATCGGGTCGTTGTTCTTGAGGCCCTGCTCGAAGGACTCGATGTCCTCGTGGGACTTCGAGTGCTCCGGCAGGCGCTCGGTCGAGCCGCACCAGAGCATGACGACGCGATCACAGCCGTTCTTTTTCTTAAAGTTCTCGATGTCGGCCATCACCTGCTGAGCGAGATCCATCTTAGTCTTGCCCTTTTTGGGGTTGAGAGCCTTGATGTTCTTGATGTAAGCCGGATCGTAGATCGCGGACATCGGCTTGATCGCGGAAAGCTCCTTCTTGATCGGCGCAAGCTTGGCCGCCTCAAGCACGCCGCACTTCGTGGCGGCGACGAACATGTCGTCGGAGAAAAAGTCCCAGCCGCCGAACACGAGCTGCTCGAGGGAGGCCAGCGGCACGAAATCCTTGATGAGCGGGGAGCGGTTCTCGTAGCGCTTACCCAGGCGAATGGCCTGCATCTGGGTGACGGAGCCGACGGGCGTGCCGAGGCCTTTCTTTATGAGCTCCACGCCGGCGATGAGGGTGCTGGAAACGGCCCCCATTCCCGGCAATAAAATGCCGAGCTTGCCCTTAGCTGACTGGATGCGGCTGTCGTGCTTGTTCATTGGGATTGACTCTCCTGAGGTACATCATGATCATGAAAAAAAGGCTGCCGCCGATGGAGGCGGCCCAGAGAAACTCGTACACCATATCCACAAAGGCCAGGAGCACGAGGAGATAAATGAAGTCGCGTTGAGCGAGGGCGTTTTCCAAACGCGACAACTTGGATTCAAAACCGTCGCCTTTGAGCGGCTCCACGACCCCGGCCTCGGGGCCCCGGTGGCGTTCGTCGCGGCGGGCGATGCGGTGCTTCCAGGCGGCCCAAGCCGAACCGAGCACGCCCGCATCGGCGACCGCCGCCAAGGCCAAAGTGTGCACGCCGTTGCCGGTGCGCCAGAATCCGACGCCGAGGCAGGTAAACAGTGCGAGATGCACCAGGTTGTCGCCCCAGAAGTCGAGGTCGGAGCCGAACGGGCTTTCTTGGAAGCGTATGCGCGCGAGCTCCCCGTCGCAGCCGTCGAGCACCGAGTGCAGCCAGACGAGGAGGGCGCCCGTCACATAGGCCAAGCGTCCTGAGCCCAGGAAGAAGGTCGCTCCGATCAGGCCTATTAAAGTGCTGAGTACGGTCATTTGATTGGGCGTGATCGCGGAGTCAAGCAAAGCGCGGCTCGCGGCCAGCGACAGATGGCGGTCAAAGTGGCGCGCCATGAAGCCGTCTTGCGGCTTGGGGCCCGCGATCATAAGCCAGTCCACGATCGCACCCTGGGAGAGCGGCGCTTCAAGTCGTTTGAAGGAGCCCTCGGGGAGTGACTGCTTGATGCGCGAGAGCGAATCATCTTGAGTGAGGATGACTTGAACGACGCTCAGGCCGGAGGCGTCATCATAGCTGACGGAGGACGGAAAGTTCTGACGGGCGATGAAGGCCAGGGTCTCAACCCGGATGAGATGGTCGGCGGAGATGCCGAGGTAGGGAGGCGCACATTCGGTCAGCGCCGTCGCGCCCTTGGTGACCCAGCGCACTTCAAGTCCCGGGGGCAAGCGCAGGCTTGCGAGCTGCGCGGCGTCCGGCTCGGGCATCGCGATGTAGACGAATTGAAATCCCGCGCGCGCGAGCGTGAAAAGTTGGCGCTCAAGGACCAGTATGCCGCCGGCTCGATGCCAGAGCAACTGGGGATGCGCCACCCAGAGGATGGAGCGGGTGAAGACATTGGGGGTATTACCCAAGGACCGATGTCTCCCGGCCGTAGGCTGCGCGGATTGATGTGAGGCAAAATTCGGCCTCAGCTAGATTCTCGCCCCGGTTCACGCCGGAGCACTCGGCTTCAAATGACGGCCACATGGAGGCAAGCCATTCGGGGTGCGCGGATCCGCCGGATAATTTTTCGGGGAAGCGGGTGGTTTCTTCGAGACCGTCGGACTTTACGGTGAGGGAGTCGTCGCGCAGTTCGGCGGTGCCTTTTTCTCCGACGACAAAAGCGGAGTTGGAGCGCTCGCCCGCGCGCCACGAGAGGTGTATGGTGCCGGACGCGCCGGGAGCCGCGAATAATGCGGTCGCAGCGTCGTCCACGGAGCCGCTGGGATGAAGGACGACGTCGACAATAGACGCTTCGGTGCCCAAAAGACGGCGCATCAAATAGAGATTGTGCCAGCCGTGATCCACAAAAATGCCGCCGCCCGAGATGGCCGGATCTTTACGCCAATCGTTCGGCAAAGCCGAAACCGACGGACGCGTGCGAAGCACGCGAATATCAGCATGGCGTATCGGGCCCAAACGGCCCGATGCCGCGATCTCCAATAGGCGCGACCATTGAGGGGAGAAGGCCCAATTGTTGATTGAGTACACACACACATTCCGCGAAGCGGACTCCGTTTTAATCTGGGAGAATACTTCCGGGTCCAGCGTCAGGGGCTTTTCGCAGAGGACGTGGATGCCAGCGCGAATGCCAGCCAAAATTCCGTTGCCGTGAAAACTTGGCGGAGAGCAGACGATGAGGGCGTCGAGCGATCTCTCCGCCGACAGCAACGAATCGAGCGTCTCGTAGACGCGCGCAGACGGCAACGACCTTTTCGCCGCTTCGCGGCGTAATGGCGAGGGCTCGCAGATCGCATCCACGGCGACATGGCACGAGCGCAGGGCGGCGAGATGCGCGCCTTCAGCGATGGCTCCAAAGCCGACGAGTGCGACGGACCGAATCTTGCTCAGAGGCTTCTCCTCTTCGCGACGACATTCATCGCGTCGGCCATGAGATCGAGACCATCCAACGCCTGCTTTTCGGTGATCACGAGCGGGGGATTGATGCGCAGTGAAGGATTGTAAGCCATCGTCAACACGCCGCGTTTTAACCCCTCTTCAAAAATCTCGCGACAGACGGCCTTGTCGAGGGGTTTTTTATCTTTCGGATTGATCAGATCGACGCCGATCATGAGGCCGCGACCGCGGAGAGAACCGATCAACGGCTGCTGCTGCTGGATCTTGGTGAGGCGCTGGAGCATCGCCGCGCCAACGGTCGCGGCGTTTTCGACGAGCTTGTCGCGCAAAATAATCTGCAAAGTCGTGTCGCATGCAGCGGACGCCAACGGATTTCCACCATAACTCGAAGACGACCCCGACGGATTGGACCACGGCTTAGGCATCGAGATCTCGTTGGTGGTGACGACACCTGACACCGGGAAACCGCCGCCGAATCCCTTGCCGATGGTCATCATGTCGGGGATAACCCCTTCGTGATCGCACCCGAACATTTTGCCCGTACGCCCGAAGCCCGTGATCATCTCATCTGAAATGAAGACCGCGCCGATTTCCTTCGCGATGCTTTGAACGCCCGCAAAGAAACCCTTGGGTGGGATCACATTGCCGTTCGTTCCCTGCACCGGCTCAATGATGATCGCCGCGACGGCTCCGGTCGTTTCTCTTTTGATCTTCTCTCTTAAAAATTCCAGCGAATGCGCTCCGCAGTCGTGCTCGCCCTTCGTGCCGAACGGGCAGTTCCGGGAATCGGGATAGGGTGATAAGTGAAGGCCGGGAGCCGTCGCGCCATAGCCGTTTTTAAACCCGTCGTTAAGCAGGCCCATGACGCCTTGAGTTTTGCCGTGAAATCCGCCCCAAAATCCCATCACTTCAAATTTACCTGTCTTCGACTTCGCCAGGCGCAGCGCGGCCTCGACGGCCTCCGCTCCGGAGCTGTACAGCTGACAGCGATTTAATCCCTTCGGCGTCACGGAGGCCAAGGTCTTGAGGAAGTTGACGCGGTGCGGCGTGGTGAAAGATCCGACCGCGGTCTTCGCGGCCTGAAGTCCAATTGCTTTCGCCCACTCGGGGTGTCCGTAACCAAGCGAAGCGACGCCGATTCCGGCGACGAGATCCAAATATTCCTTGCCGTCCATGTCGCGAAGCGAAGCGCCGCTTCCGCCCTCGATGGCCAGTTGGGCGTACAGGGCGATCGTTTGCAGGCCGGGAGCGATGAACTCCTGCTCCTCGTTAAACAGGGCTTTCGATTTCGGCCCGGCTGAATAGGGCGCGTCGGTCAAAGTGTGTGGCGTCATTGTCTTATCCTTTCCTTTCGGCGACCTGACGCAGGCGCAGGCGCAGGCGACGGGCGATCTGGACCGCGGCTTCAGGGCGTACGCGCGCGAAGCTCGGCCAGCTGTTGATGTCGATGATATAAATCTTGCCTTCGGGAGTCACGATGGCGTCGCCGCCGAAGATCTCGACCTTGACGGCCTTCGCGGCGAGCTCCGCCTGCGCGGCGAGGTCCTCGAGCTCGAAGGGCAGGCGCCGCGCGGTCGACGGGTCGTGGTAGAACCAGGTGAACCACTGGCCGGGGCCGACGCCGTAGAACTTGATGAGGTCGCCATCGGTGTGGCGCTGGATGGCGAGGTCCTTGATCTCGCGGCTCTCGAACTCGCGGCGAATGGTCTCGGCCTCGGCCCAGTCCTTCGCGAAGACGACATCGTAGGCGCACGTGTTGTGCACGTCGCCGCGCTTGAGCCACCAGCC
>JAYTSX010000202.1:0-20859 GCA_043745445.1 Elusimicrobiota bacterium | reverse complement strand
GGCTCGAAGCCGTGGCGGCGGTTGATCGCGCGGACCGTCTCGAGGATTTCCGGTCGGAAGGACATCGCGCGGCCCTGTCCGGTCAAGGATAGGTTGCTCGCGTGCAGGCGGCGATCAAAGACGGGCACGCGCAGCACCGGGATCGACACGGACTTGAGCGCCCGGAAATGGAAGTCGCAGTCCGGCGCGACCGGCAACGTCTCATCGTAGGGGCCGACGCGTTCGAACAGCTCGCGGCGGTACATATAGAGGGAGCAAGACACGGGAAAGAACTTCCCCACGCGGTAGAAGGCGTCCGTCAGCCGGAACGGGAACGTGAGCTTGGCCGCCATGCGCTCGAAGACCTCGGCGAGGACGGCGCCGTCCTCCCCGATCAGCCGCGCGGGCAGGCCGGCGGCGGCGGCGTCTCCGGGGTTGGCCTTGAGGTGCGCGAGGCGCGGCTCGAGCGCGCCCGGGCTCACAATGTCGTCCGCGTCAAGAAACGTCACGAACGGGGCCCGGCTTTCGCGCACGCCCGCGTTACGCGCGGCGGCCTCGCCGCGGTTCTTCTGGCGCACGATGCGGACCGGAAGCGCCTCGAGCGCGTGCAGACTCCCGTCGGTCGAGCCGTCGTCGATCACGACGATCTCGAGCCCGGCGAGGCGCTGGGCGAGAAGGCTGTCGACGGCCGTTTTCAGATGGGCGCCCGCGTTGTACGCAGGCACGACGACTGAGAGGGAAGCCACGCCCTACTTTAGCAATTGCGGCCCAAGCCCGAAACTGGCATAATGGCCTCGTCGTTGAAGGACGGTAGCGTGGCTGAGCGGTCAAAAGCACCGGTCTGTAAAACCGGCGGCAATAGCCTACACAGGTTCGAATCCTGTCGCTACCACCAATTTCTCGTCGAGAAATCGACGATTACCGCAAACTCAACTTTGTTCGAGTTTGCGGTTTTTTGTTGGTTTTTGGCGTTATCTCGACACGCATCTCGACAGGCTTTTTAGCGACGCTTTTTACCGCGTCCTTCGGACCACCGGCAATTTCTGGCGTCAGATGGACCGAAGGAATGCGGCCACGACGCGAAACGCTTCGTCCAAATCCTCGGAGAGTCCGCACTGGCGCGCGAGCTTGGCGTAAGACGGCTTCCAATCGGCCGGAGGAAGCTGCAAACTCTCAGGCATCGCGTGCGTCTTTCTCCGCTTAAAGGTCGCGTCGATCGCTTTCTTGACCAGAGGGAGTTCGAGCTTCGGGCTCGACGTGATGAGCAATACCATGTCCACCATGTCGTGGACTCGTGTATTCGCCGAGGGCCGGGGAATGGTGTAGGCATGCACCTTCTCCGCGAAGTGCTGCTCTTTCGAGATCGTGGGGAACTTCGCGGCGGGTATCCCCGCGAAGTTCAGCCAGTCTCGACCCTCGGTCATGTCGAACGGAGCCATCACCACGTCGCCGGCGCCGATGTCGATATGGAACTCCACGAAGGTCCGGGCGTCCATGCGCGCTTCGACCGGGAAGCGCGCGCCGCCATAGGGAGCCGCGTCTAGATCTCTCATGAGCGCGCCGACCTCGAAGACGAAGAAGTCCGCCAGGTCCGCCGCTGCGGCCTTCTCGAGAGCCGCGAGGATCGCTTCATGCAGGGGCTTGTCCTTGCCCAAGACCTCGCGCAGCGCCATGTCGATGTCTTTGGTCACGCGGGCTTCTTTGATGCGAAGCTCCAGGGCGTAGCCGCCCTTGAGTATCCAGGGAGCGTTCGCCCCCGCGAAGAGCCTGGCCAAAAACCGGTCGAACGCGACCTCGCGCCGGAGGCGCTCGATCGGGAGTTTTTCTTTTTCGGCGATCAGCCGGAGCCTATCTTCCAACGCGCGGCGGAACGCCGTGGCGGTGGCGTATTTCTTCGGCTTCTCTATCAACTCCCCTTCATAAATTCTTCGATCTTCTTCTTCACGTCGTCCGATATTCCGGTAGCGGCCGCGACCTTCGACCGGCTGATGAGCCCGCGCGCGGCCGCTTGCCGCACAGCCTGCCGTAGGTGATCGGCGGAGATATCCCCCGCCGCGATGAGATCGGCGATCGCTTTCAGCGGGCGCGTCACGCGGAATCCCTGCATGACTTCAATCTCATGATCATTCAGCCTGCCGCGATGCAGGACAAGCACTCCCGGGATCGCGGCGTTCCTGCGGAATTCCGGCGGCACGGTCATATGCAGCTTGGCCGGCATGAGATCCGACAGGTTGTAGACGCTGAGCGCGGTCTCGTGGGAATAGACTCCCTGAGGCTTATCCGACCGGTCTCGCGACCAAAGCGACCAAACGATCATATCCGGGTGCTCGGCGACGGGAAATTTTGAAAGACGATAGACGCCGCGGCTCTCCCGAATCCAACTGCCGGAGCGAACGTGGTAGTGGTGGTTCTTCTTGTCGAAGCCGGCCTTCTCGGCCTGCTTCGCGGTGAAATAGCCCTGCTGCCCCTCCGCGATTGCGAAGAGGTGCTCAGAGGATTCCTTGTGGCGATGGAGTATAGCTGGCATACACAAATACCGTAGTTACTACGGACATTATGAGCAAAATATGCAATTTAATCAAGTGGCGACCCGCCAAGCATGAAGACCGTAATTTCTACGGCTTTTGTGCATCACATCGAACGGGCCGCGCATCGACGGCCATCAGTGCGAGTGCGGGTGCCCCTTGTGTTGCGAAGCCTTCAGCACGCAGTACATATCGTTGGGCTCGCAGCCCTCGACCTCGACCTGCAAGGTCGTGTGGTTGATGTGGAAACGCCGTTCCAGCTCGGCCGATACGGCGCGCAAGACCTGCTGGCCGCTACGGACGCTTTGCTCGGCTACGACGATGTGGCAACTGCAGGCGATCACGCCCGAGCCGATCGTCCATACGTGCAGGTCGTGGGCGCGGATGACTCCCGGGACGGCCGCGATCGCCCCCTCCACCTCCGGCATCTCGAGCCCGGCGGGCGAGCCCTCGAGCAGCACGTCCACCGCCTCCTTCAATATTCCCCACGAGCTCCACAGGATCAAGCCCGCGATGAGAAGCGAGATCACCGGATCGGCCAACGGCATGCCGAAGAAACGCACAAGGACGCCGGCGACGACGACCCCCACCGCCGAGACCGCGTCTCCCATCATGTGGATGTAGGCGCTGCGGATATTGAGGTCGCTCTCGGCCGCTTTCGTGAGCCACAGACCAATCGCCAGGTTGATGACGACGGCGGCCGCGCCGAGCGCGATCATCGGTATGCCCGCGACCGTGTGCGGCGCGCGGAAGCGTTCGAAGGCCTCCCACACGATGAACAGCGCGACCAGGACCAGCGTGGCGGCGTTAATCAAGGCGGCGAGGATTCCGGCACGATGATAGCCGTAAGTCCGCTTCTGCGAGGCGGGGCGTCCGGCGATCCAAACCGCGTACCAGGACAGCAGCAAAGCCGCGGCGTCGGACAGGTTATGGCCGGCGTCGGAGACCAAGGCAAGCGAATGCGACGCGAAGCCCGCGGCTCCCTCGGCGAGGACGAAGGCGGTCGTGACCGCCGCGCAGATCAACAGCTTACGTTCGACGCTATTGATCATTAGTGCCTTTTTCGAAGACATAAGAGAACAGCGCCCAGAATTGCGATCGCCAGCGCCACAACGAACCCGCCTCCAGTTTGCCAGGCGATCATGTTCGCGATATTCATGGGGTCACGAGAGCTTGATCGCGAGAAGGTCATAGAGGGTTCGCCCGCCTTCATACTGCGTTGACGAGCGCTGGATCAGCTTATAACCGGCAACCTCGAATTGCCCCTGCTGCCGCAGTTGCGCGCGCAGATCAGAGGTCTTCTCGAGGGCGGACGCCAGCTCGCGATTCTGACATAGGACGACGTCTTGAGCGTCGCCGAGGGACAGGATCAAGACCGCCGCGACTTGGATCGCCGGCTTGCCGCCGTCGGCCGGCGGCGCCGCCTCCGCGGCGGCTTGGCGCGCCTCGAGCCGGATCATTCGGGCCTTGGCCTCAGGAATGCTTGCCTCGAGCGCGGTCGAGACCCAGTCGAGCAGCCGCTCCCGGACGACGCCGAGGTCGGAGGCGCTCGCGATCGGCTCGATTCCCCCCGCCTTTAAGACGGCGCCCGCCAGCCCCGAAACTTCCTTGAGATAGACGTTCTTCTGCGCATCCGGGATGCAATACATCGCGACCAAGTGCACCTTCTTGCCGTCCGGCGCGCCGTAGTCGATCCCCGTCGGGCTCCAACCCACGGCGCAAACCATGTCTCCGCCTCCGGACACGCGCACGTGCGGGCAGGCGACTCCGTGCCCGAGGCCGGTGTTCGCCGAGCGCTCCCGTGCCAACATGGATTCGACAAAGTCCACGCCGACGCTGAGATCCGGAATCGCCTCGATCAGGTGGCCGAGATAGATGAGGGATTTCTCCTTGTCGGCTTCCGGCAACTCGACCAACCGGCCGTCCTGCAGGGCGTTGAGCAGGCTTTTCATTTAATCGACTCCGTACTTCTTGATGAATCGCGTCTTGACGAAATGGGTCAGCGTCGCATAAGCCACCAAAGTGGCGGCCATCCAGAGCCAGAAGGAGCCCGGTAAGGGCGTCAGTCCGAGGTAGCCGCTGATCGGAGAATAAGGCAGATAAGCCGCCGTTCCCATGACCGTCAGCGTGGTCAACGTCAGAGCGAGACTCGCCTGACTTTGGAAAAAAGGGATGCGATTAGTGCGAATAATGTGCACGATCAAGGTCTGGGTCAAAAGCGACTCGACAAACCAGCCCGTGTGGAAGAGACTTTCGTAATGCGCTTTCAGCCCGGGATCGGCCGTCGTCTTAAAGGCAATGCAGTTGTAGAAGTAAAGCATCAGGAAGAAGGTCGTGTAGTCGAAGATCGAGCTGATCGGCCCGATCCAGAGCATGAAGCGCTTGATGCTCTCGATGTTCCAGCGGCGCGGCTTCTCCAAATACTCTTCATCCACGCGATCGGTGGGAATGCCGATCTGGGAGAAGTCATACAGGAGGTTGTTGACAAGGACCTGGATCGGGGCCATCGGCAGGAAGGGCAAGAAGTAGGCGCCGCCGACGACGCTGAACATATTGCCGAAGTTCGAGCTCGCGCCCATCCGGATGTACTTGAGGATGTTCCCGAACACCTTGCGGCCCTCGATGATGCCGTCCTCGAGGACAAGCAGGCTTTTCTGCAGGAGGATGATGTCGGCGGACTCCTTCGCGACATCGGCGGCCGTGTCCACTGAGATGCCCACATCGGCCGTCTTCATGGCCGGCGCGTCGTTGATGCCGTCGCCCAAAAAGCCCACGACGTGTCCGGCTCGTTGAAGGGCCCGGATGATCTCCTCTTTCTGCGAGGGCGTCAGGCGCGCGAACACCGTGGACCTTTCGGCCGTCTCGACGAGTTGTTCGTCCGTCAGTCCGCGCAACTGGTCTCCGGTCACCAGGTTTTCGACCGGCATGCCCACGTCCCGGCAGATCTTCTGGGTGACCAAGGCGTTGTCGCCGGTCAGGATCTTCGTCGCCACTCCGGCTTTGCGCAGTGCCTCCAAAGCCGCGGCGGCCGAGTCCTTGGGCGGATCGAAGAAGGCGAGGTAGCCCAGGAGGATCAGCTCGCTCTCATCGGCGGCGGAGAATACCTCCTTCGTCTTGGGGAACTCGCGATACGCGATCGCGAGCACTCGGTAGCCGTCGCGACTCAAGTTCTCGAACTCTTCGAGAAGATCGCTCTTGAGCACCTCGATCAACGGATGGACCTCGTCATCGATCTGGTAACGGCTGCAGGCCTGGAACATCTCCTCAACGGCCCCCTTGCAGATCAGGACATGCTCATCCTCGGAGTCGAGGATGACCGACATGCGGCGGCGGTGGAAGTCGAACGGTATCTCGTCGACCTTGCGGCAGCTGCGCTCGACGTCGAGGTCCGAGTGCGCCAGGATGGCTCGGTCGAGAAGATTGCGCAGCCCGGTCTGATAGTAGGAGTTCATGTACGCGTAGCGCAGGACGTCTTCCGACACGCGATTCGTGACGTCCACGTGGCGCTCGAGCACGATGCGGTCCTGGGTCAAAGTTCCGGTTTTGTCCGTGCAAAGGATGTCCATGGCACCCAGGTTTTGGATCGAGTTCAGGCGTTTGACGATGACCTTCTTCTTGGACATCGCCAACGCGCCCTTGGACAGGTTGACCGTGACGATCATCGGCAGCATCTCGGGGGTGAGGCCCACGGCGACCGAGAGACCGAAGAGCAGCGCGTCGACCCAGTTGTGTTTGGTGAGCCCGACGATCAGGAAGACGACGGCGACCATCACCACCATGAAGCGGATCATGAGCCAGGTGAAGCCCTCGACTCCGCGGTCGAAGCTCGTCAGGACCCGCTGGCCGGTCAGCTTATGAGAGATCGTTCCGAAATAGGTCCAAGAACCGGTGTTGACGACCACGCCCCGGGCCGTGCCGCTCAGGACGTTCGAGCCCTGAAAGCAGGCGTTGGGAAGGTCGACGGCATTCTTGCCCGCGGTGTCGCACGCTTGGGCGTGCTTCTCCACCGGCATGGATTCGCCGGTGAGCGCGGCCTGGCTGACATAGAAGTCCTTGGAGACCAGCAGGCGGAGGTCGGCCGGAACGATGGAGCCGGCGGCCAGGACCACGATGTCGCCGGGAACCAAGTCTCTTAAAGGAAGCTCGACTTGCTTGCCGTCGCGGATGACGACGCAAGAAGTTTTGATCATCGCCGACAGGCGCTCGACCGCGTTGTTCGAGCGTTTCTCCTGAAAATAGCCCAGGAGCACGCTCAGGACCGCCATCAGACCGACCACGGTCGTCGCGCGGTAATCTCCCATGACGCAGGCGACGGCCGCGATCACGAGGAGCTGAATGACGAGCGGGTTTCGTGAACGCTCGAATATCTCCCGGATAAAGCCGATTTTACGCGAGTGCTCAACCTCGTTGAAGCCGACGCGCTCGCGGCGCTCCTCGATCTGCTCCGCGCTCAGGCCCGTTTCCGCCGCGCCCAACCGCCCCAGGACGCCGGCCGGCGCGAGCGACCCGATTGCGAGCATCTCGCGCTCACCGGCCGCGGCCTTCTCGGCCGCACTCTCGTTTCCGGACATATTCATGGGATACGGCCTCCTACTTCAAGTAAGTCCGGACGACGTTGAGCAAGGTCCTGGTCGCCTTCGAGCGTTCCGAACTGGGTGCTTCTTTAGGGCTGACGATATGCTCCTCGATATGACCTTCGATGACTTCGGCCATAAGCCCGTTCATCGCGCCACGGCAGGCGGCGATCATCTGCAGAATGTCGTTGCAGTCGCGCTCTTCCTGCAAGTTCCGATGAATCGCCTCGATCTGCCCGCGGATGCGGCTGACGCGATTCAACAGCCTCGTCTTTTCCTCAATCGTATGCGCCATGGTCGTTAACCCCCCAGCGACACTTATATACTATACCCGGGTATACTATATTGCGTTGACACAACAAAAGCAAGCGTCGAAGTCGGGGCTCAAGAGGCTGCGCGGGCGAATGTCCGGCGTGATCATGGCTCATCCGGCGCAGCCTCAAGGTCATGCGGACCTACCTGAAATAGCCGGCTGGAGAAAATTATGTCCGCGACGAAATCCGTGCATGGCCCGCACGGCGGTCGGCAGAGCTTCGCCTTCAAGTCGCATGGCGATTACCTGGAGGCGACTGCGGAGTTGCCGGAGCCGCACGAGTTCAAAGTCCGCCTCGAGGTGGTCCATCACGGCCACGACCACGGAACGGGGCTCCTCGGACGCCTGCGCGGCCTCTTCGGACACTCGCACGACGCCGCCGACAAGATCGACGCGACGATGGAGTCGCACGAGCTCGGCATCCGCACGCTCAAGGTGACCTTGATCATCAGGGGTGCCACCGCGCTGCTCCAACTGGGGATCGTGCTCCTGTCCGGATCGGCCGCTCTGCTTGCCGACACGATCCACAACTTCGCCGATGCCTTGACGAGCCTGCCGCTCTGGCTGGCGTTCGCCTGGTGCGCCGAGGCGCGAACCGCCGCTTCACCTACGGCTACGGCAAGCTCGAAGATGTCGCGGGCGTCGTGATCGTACTGATTACTCTCTCCTCCGCTTGCCCGGAGATTCTGTCCGAGATCGAGAGCGCGCCGGTTCAGGTGCCAGGCGTACGTGCCGTGCGCGAAGCCCGCGCCCGCTGGCTGGGTCATTGCGTCCATGCCGAGCTCGCCATCGACGTCGAGCCCGGTCTTTCGCTTCAGGCGGCCGACGCCATCTCGCGACAAGTGTAACAGGCATTGCACGCTCGAGTTCGTCTGCTCGGCGGCGCCGTCGTGCGCGTCACGCCGGCCGCCTCCGCCGCGGCATTCACCACGCGACCCAACAGGCCGTCCTCACGATGAGCGCGTCGACCGGCGCCGTCGAGGTTATCTTGCCCGCTCGGACCCGGACGGCAGCCGTACGGTGAATCGGGCTCCCTGGCCGGGTGTGCTTTCCACGGCGACCGTGCCGCCCTGCGCCTCGACGAGCGCCTTGACGAGGCTCAAACCCAGGCCCATCCCGGTTCGGCCGCGGCTTTTCTCGCAGCGATAGAGGCGGTCGAACAAACGCGGCAGATCCGCCGCGTCGACTCCGGGGCCGTCGTCCTCGACCGTAATGACGGATGTTCCGTTCTCCTCGCGTGCCGCGAGCCGGATGCGGCCGCTCGCGCCGCCGTACTTGACGGCGTTGTCGAGAAGGTTCGCGAGGATGCGGCGAAGCCGCGCGGGGTCGGCGCGCACTATGAACGTCGCCGGGCAATCCAAGTCCAGGAGACGGCCGCTCTCCTCGGCCGTCAGGCGGTACAACTCGGAGGATTCCTTCAGAAGCGGGCGCGCGTCGAACGCTTCCGCCGGCGGGCGCGACGCCCCGGCCTCGGCTTCGGCCAAGTCCATCAAGGTGTCGAGCGTCGCGCAAACGCGCTGCGCCTCCTCGAGGCACTCGACGAGCGCCGCGCGGTCCGCCGCAGAGTCGGGCGGCGCGCTCAACGCGGCCTCGGCTGCGGCGCGCAGGCGTGCGGCGGGAGTGCGCAGATCATGGGCGATCGCGTCAAGCGACTCGCGCATCCCTGACAGCAGCCGCCCGATGCGGTCGAGCATCCGGTTGAACAGGCGACCGAGCGAATCAAGCTCATCGCCGCTTCTCCCCTCCGCGACGCGCGCCGAAAGGTCGCCCGCCTCGATGGCCGCCGCGGCCGCCAGCAGAGCGCGAAGGGGCGCCAGCGTCCGCCGCGCGAGAATGAAGCCCGCCGCGCCGGCGAACAGGAACGCGGGCCCGAGCGTCAGCAGCGCTACCATGCGCAGCCGCTCCAGAAGGTCCTCGCGCTCATCGCCGCGAAGCCCGACCTGCAAGCGATTTCCTCCCGGCAGGACGGTCGCGGCCAGATCAAGACGCGCGTCGTCCGCGCCGGGGCCCAGGACGGTCCAACCGCCCGCCGGACAGGGAGCGGCGCCGACCGCGGCCGCGTTGAACGCCTCGCCGTCCGATGGCATCAAGAGAAGAAGCGTTTCCCCTTCAGATGAGCACAATCGAATAACGAACGATGCTCGCGGGCGGCCGGGTGAACGCCCGGATTCAAGCTCCAAACCGGCCTGGCCGTGAGCCCGGTATTTCGTCTCGAGCTCGCCGAGCTCATCGATGATCGCGGCCCGGTCGCGTGCCAGCAGGGCGCGCGCCGTCAGCGCATAGGAAACCGACAACGCCAGCCCGCTCCCCACCGCGAAGAGGACGGCGTACCAGACAGTCAGGCGCAGGCCCAGCGAGGCTTTAGCGAAGGACATAACCGAGGCCGCGCACCGTCTCGATCTCCGGGCTGCCGCGGCCGAGCTTAGAGCGCAGCCGTGAGACGAGCACGTCGACCGCGTTCGTCTGCGGGTCGAAATCGTAATTCCAGACCCGCTCCAGGATCACGGTGCGCGAGGTCACCGTCCCGGGCCGCCGCATCAGGCACTCGAGCAGGGCGAACTCCCGCGGCTGAAGCTCGACGCGACGCCCCGCGCGGGAGGCCTGACGGGTTAGCAACTCGATCGAGAGATCGCCGCAGGTCAGGCTCGTCGGCTCGGCGGCGGATGAGGACCTGCGCACCAGCGCCTGCACGCGCGCTAGGAGCTCGCTGAAGGCGAAAGGCTTGGTCAGGTAGTCGTCGCCGCCGCGCGACAAGCCCTTGACGCGCTCATCGAGCGACCTTCGGGCGCTCAGGATCAGCACCGGCAGCGCAGAGCCCCGCTTGCGCAGTTGGTCGATCAGCGAAAGTCCGTCGAGTCCCGGCAGGCCCAAGTCCACGACCGCCGCCGCGTACGGCTCGGACAGGCAGCGCGCCAAGCCTTCGGCCCCGTCGCCGACGAGATCGACCGCGTAGCCCGCCTCGCGCAGGCCGCGCGAGACGAACGCGCCGATTTTCCCGTCGTCCTCGACGACCAGCACCCTCATGACGTTATTATCCCAGATTAGGAAGACTTTTCTAACCCGTAGCCGTTGGTTTCTGACAAAACTGTAATCAGCGCGACAGACGCGGGAAAGGTCCGCCTGGTACTCTCCCTTCAAGACGAATCGACTTGGGAGGACGCATGAAGACCACAGGATCACTGGCCGCAATTCTCGCCCTGCTGACCGCCGTCCCCGCGCTGGCCGCCGAAAAGAAGCTGGAACTCAAGGATCTTCCGGAAGCCGTGCGCAAGACTGTTCTCGAGCAGAGCCGAAACGGGAAGATACGCGGGCTTGCCCGCGAGCTCGAGAAGGACGGGAAGCCGTACGAGGCGGAAATCACGCTCGCCTCCGGGAAACAGAAGGACGTCCTCATCGACGCGTCGGGCAAGGTGATCGAGGTCGAGGAGCAGGTCGAATTCGCCGACCTGCCACCGGCGGTGAAGGCGCAGCTTGAGCGCAGCGCCGGCAAGGGCAAGATCGGTATCATCGAAACCCTCACTCAGGACGGCGTCTTGGCCGCGTACGAGGCGGAGGTCACCGAGGCGGGCCGCACGACGGATATCAAGATCGCTCCCGCCGGGACTTTGATCGCGTCGCCGATGCCCGCCGGCGGAGCGAAGATCACGCCAAAACAGGCCGAGGACGCGGCCCTTCGCGTCGCCCCCGGAGGCAAAGTCGGAAAGGTCACGCTTGGAGAGAAGAACGGGCGGCCCGTCTACTCCGTGGAGGTCCGCGCCCACGCCAAACCGGTGCGCGAGGTCAACGTCGACGCCGCCACGGGGCGCATCGTGCGCGTCGAGACCACGGACAGGCATAAGCTGGACGACGAGAAGGACGATGAGTTGAATGAACGCAAGGCCGACGAACGCGATGAGAAGGACTGAGGCGCGTCATGACCTTCGCCGCTCTTCTGCTGCTTCTTTCGGCGTCGGCCGCGCGCGCGGCCGACGCGGGGCCGCTGACGCTCGAAGACTGCCTGCGCCTGGCTCGCGCGCATTCGACCGGGCTTGAGTCCGCCCGCCTCGCGCAGACGGGGGCGAAGGGTGCCGTCGTCGAGGCCCGCTCCGCGCTCAAGCCCCAGCTGCTGGCCGTCGGCCAGCTGACGCGCTCCGACGACCCAACGACGAACCTCCCTAACGACAACAACGCAGTACTGCGCCTCCAGCAGTCGCTGACTCCCTTCTCCCCCGCGTCGGCCGACGCCTCGCGCGCCAAGGCCGACCTGGACGCGGCCGGATATTCGCGCCGCGACGCGGAGCTGGCGCTGGCCTGGCAGGTCAAAACCTTCTACCACGCAGTCGCGCGCGACCAGGCGGCCGGAGCCGCCGTCGACCTCGTCGCGGCGAGGATGCGCGAGCTTCTCGACGCGGTCCTGCCCCGCTTCACCGTCGGGCAGGCCCCTCCCTTCGACCTCGTCAAGGTCCGCTCCTCCTTGGCCGACCTCGACCGGACCAAGGACGCAGTGACTGTCCAGCTCGCCGGCGAAAGGAGCCGGCTCGCTCAGGCTCTCGGACTGGCACCGGACGCGCCGCTGACGCTTGCGCCCGTGTCCTCTCCCCCGCCGCCCTTGCCCGAACCGGCGGCTCTGCCCGCCGCCGTAGAAGCGTCGCCTGCTTTGCGGGCGCTCGCGCGCCGCGCCGAAGGGGCCGATTGGGCCGCGTCCGCGGCCCGGCGAGCACGCCTGCCCTCGCTCGTGGGGACGGCCGACTACGGCTGGGGCGGCTACACCACCTCCGGGATGACGCGGGGCTGGTCTTTGTCCGTGGGCATGAGCCTGCCGGTCTTTAACTGGGGGCGCATAAGCGCGGCGGCCCGAAGGCAGGACGCCGCCGCCGAGCTGGCGCGCGTCGATCTCGAAACCCAGCGCCGGGAGATCCGCGCCGCACTCATCGAGACGCTGGCGGCCGCCCGCGCGCACGCAGCCGACCGCGGCCGCATGGCCGCCCTGTCGGCCGACGCGCGGGACGCCGCGCGCGCCGGAGTGACGCGCTATCGCCGTGGAGGCGCCGGCATTTTGGAGGCGACCGACTCGCTCGCGCTGTGGCTTTCGACCATGCTCGGGGAGAACGCCGCGGCGTACGCGTATCTCGACGACCTCGCGCGCGTCGAGCGCCTGGCACCGCGAGCCGAGGGAGACTTCCATGAATAGGGCCGCGGCGCGCCTGCTTCCTGTGCTTCTAACCCTCTGCGCCGCGTGCGGGCGCTCCCCCGCTCCGGCAGTGCCCGGGATCGACGACGCGCCCAAGCTGGCCCGCGTCGTCCGCGCCGACCTCCTCGAGCGCGCGCCCGCCTATGGCGTCGCCGTGGGACGCGGCGACGCCCTGCGCCTGGAAGTCAGCATCGAGGCCGAGGATTCAAGACGCGTCGTCCCGGGCCAGTTGGCGGAGGCTTATGTCATTCCTTCCTCCGCGGCCGTCGCCTGCCGCGTCGAGCGCGTCCTGCGCTCGGCCAGCGCCGAGACCGGCCAAGCGATCGCCTGGCTCAAGCCTATCGGTCCGAACCCCCAGTTGGCACCCAACGACTTCGTCTATGCGCGGATCGTAACGCGCGCGCGCCGCGGCGCGCTGACGGCACCCGCCGCCGCGATCATGGTCGCGGGCGGCAAGACCATCGCGGTCCGCGTCGAGGGCGCAGACCGCAAGCCGACGCCTCTCGAGGTAGTCGTGGGCGCCTCCGACGGAGACCGCGTCGAGATCATCTCCGGCCTTTCCGCGGGAGACGAGGTGGTCGTCGAAGGCGGACTGGGCTGGGCGTTCGCGGAGTTCAAGGCGGGAGAAAACTGACATGTTTGATCGCTTCCTGAGCAAAGTCTTGAACGCGCGCGGCATGGTCCTGCTGGCCGCGGTCTTGGTGTGCGCCTCGGGAATCATCGTCTACCGCGGCCTGCGCGTCGACCTGTTTCCGCCGCTTAACTTCCCCATCCTCAACGTGATCGCCGAGATGCCGAGTTTCTCCTCGCTCGAGATGGAGCGCCAGGTGACCTTGCCCTTGGAAAGCGCCGCCGGAGGCGTGCTCGGCGTGACCAAGGTGCGCTCGACCTCAGGCACCGGGATCGCGATGATCTCGGTCGAGTTTCCTTGGGGCTCGGACATGAACGCGGCGCGCCAGCTCCTGCTCCAGGCGCTGGCCTCCGCGCAGTCCCAGCTTCCACCCTCGGTCCAGCCCGTCGTCGAGAACCTGAGCGCGACGCTGTCGATGATCGAGGGCTACGCCGTGCGCGGAGGCGCTGACCCCGTCGCCCTGCGCGACCGCGCGCTCTACGAACTCAAGCCCCGCCTGCAACGCGTGCCCGGCGTCTACAAAGTCCTGGTGCTCGGCGGCCAGGCGCTCGAGTACACGGTGCGTCCGAACCCGTACTTGATGATCAAGTACGACCTCACGCTCGACGACCTGCGCGCGGCGCTGTCCGACAACAACATCCTCGCCAGCCCCGGCGTGGTCAACGCCCGCACCCAGGAGCTCGTCATCCACACCAACGGCCAGTTCCAAAATTCGAAGGAGATCGAGAACGCCGTCATCGCGGTCAAGGCCGGCAACCCCGTCCGCGTTCGCGATGTGGCCTCGGTCTCCGAGGGGGCGGCCTACCAGCGCGGCGACGCCTCGGCCGACGGCAAGCCCGCGGTGCTCGTTAACGTGATGAAGCAGCCGTCCTTCGACACCGGCGCCGTCGCCGACGCGATCGCCGCCGAGATGGACGCCTTCGCCAAGTCGCTGCCACCCGGGCACGTCGTGGAAAACTACTACGACCAGGCCCAGCTCGTGAGCGACTCGATCGCAAGCGTAAAGGAGGCGGTCTGGATCGGGGCCATCCTGGTGGTCATCATCCTCGCTTGGTTCCTCAGAGACGCGCGCACGACGGCGATCGCTACGCTCAGCATCCCGCTCTCGGTCCTGGCGGCCGTCGGCATGATGCGCGTCTTCGGCATCGGCATCAACATCATGTCGCTTGGAGGGCTCGCCATCGGCACCGGCATCATCGTCGACGACACCATCATCGTGCTCGAGAACATCCATCGCTGGCTGTCGACGCCAGAGCTTCGCGCGGGCTTAAGCCACCGCGAGGTCGTCGCCAAGGCCACCTCCGAGGTCTCCGCCGCTGTCTTCGTCTCGACCTTGACCAACATCGCCATCTTCGCGCCGATGGTTCTCGTCGAGGGGCTCGCCGGGCGGTTGTTCGTGCCGGTCAGCGGCACCGTCACCTTCGCTCTGCTCGCCTCCCTCATTGCCTCCGTGACCGCCATCCCCGTGCTGGCCGACGCCCTTCTCAACCGTCCGGCGGCCGCTCACGCGCCAGAGCCGGCTCAGGACCGGCTGGGGGCGCTTTACGCGCGCACACTCGAGCCGCTTTTGCGCCGCCCGCTGCCCGTCGTCGCCGCCGCGTGCGCGCTCGTCGCCGTCTCGCTGTGGCCGCTGGCCAGGCTCGACCTCACGTTTTTGCCCGCGCTCGATGAAGGCGCGGTCCTGCTCCAGACGATCATGCCGCCCGGAACCTCGCTGACCGAGGCCAAGCGTCTGAATATGAAGGTCGAAGAGTGGGCCGCGAAGCTGCCCGGAGTGGCAGCCGTCGTGCGCCGCACCGGCCACGCGCCGGGCTCCGAGGACACCGACAACGTCAATCACAGCGACATCATGGTCAAGCTCGTCGCCAAGCGCGACCGCCCCCTCTCGCTCGACGCGCTGATCGCGGCGATGAGCGAGCGCACAGGCGCCCTGCCGAGCATACTCGTCAACTATCTCATGCCGCTGGCCGACAAGATCAACGACGCCTTGGGCGGCGTCCCGGCCGACATCGGCGTCAAGCTCTCCGGTCCCGACCTGGACCGTCTGCACTCTTACTCGGCCCGTCTCGTCTCCTCGATGGGCAAGGTCAAAGGCCTGACGAACCTACGCGCCCCCGCCGACATGCCGGTGCCCTCGCTCGAGGTCGAGATCGACAAGAAGGCCGCCGGCCGGCTCGGAATCAGCGAGCGCGCGATCCACGATGCGCTGGGAGCCTTCTCGCTCGGACTTGAGGCGACGGCCGTACGCCAGGTGCAGAAGCGAGTGTCCATCGTCGTGCGCTACACGGCTGCGGGACAGAATTTGGATCTGGAGGCCCTGCGCACCTTGCCTCTGAGGACGGCGGGCGGCAGCACCGTGCCGCTCGAGCAGGTGGCGAAAGTCGGCTATGGAGGCATCCCGAGCGAGATCGCGCACGAGCACATGACCCGCGTCATGACGATCACCGCCGATGTGCGCGGCCGCCGGGCCAAGGACGCGGCCGCCGACATCGGCCGCGCGGCGGGTGAACTCAAGCTGCCTCCGGGCTACTCGTGGGGCTTCGCCGGAAAATACGAGGCCCAGCGCGGCGCGATGGCGAACCTTCTCCAGGTCCTGGCGCTGGCCGTCGTCGTCGTCGCCTTGATCCTGTGGTTCGAGTTCCGCTCGGCGACCCAGGCGGCACTCGTCCTGACGACGATCCCCCTGGCCGGAATCGGCGCCGCCTGGGCGCTGTGGCTGACGGGCGAGACGCTCAACGTCTCCTCGATGATCGGCGCGGTCCTGCTCGTCGGCATCGTGGTGCGCAACGGCATCATGCTGCTCGATTACGCGAACATGCTCATCCGACAGGGACGACCGATGGAGGAAGCGGTTCGATCCGCGGCGAAGAAGCGGCTGCGCCCCATCCTGATGACCGCTGCGGTCATGTCGCTCGGCCTCGTGCCGCTCGCGGCGGGCTGGGGAACCGGGGCCGAGCTCCAGCGGCCGCTGGCCGTCGCCGTCATCGGCGGCATCCTGACCTCGACGCTCCTGACCTTGCTCGTCCTCCCCGCGGCCGCTTTGGCCGCGGAAAATCTCGGCAAGGCGTTCGACACCAGGAAATCCCCATGACGAGCCCTGATGCGCTCGCCGTCTTCGGAGCCGAATACCTCTTCCTGGCCGTCGTCGCGATCGGCTCGATCGTCTTTCTCAAGCAAGCCGCACCGACGCGCAGACGCATGATATTTCTCGCCGCGTTTTCATGGCCGACGATTCTCATCGTCGCAGGGCTCCTTTCTCTTTTTTACGACAACCCACGACCGTTCGTCGAGCGCGGCTTTATCCCGCTGATCCCGCACGCGCCGAACAACGGCTTCCCCTCCGACCACGCGCTGCTGTGCGCCGCGATCGCGTCGACACTCCGGCCTTTTCAAAAGCAAGCGGCCCTCGCGACATGGCTGCTGACCGTGCTCGTCGGATTTTCACGAGTCTATGCCGGCATTCACCATCCCATCGACATCCTCGGGAGCATGATCATCGCCTACCTGGCGACCCTGGCGGTCAACCGGGTCATTAAGAGCGACTCACGCGCGGGATTCAACGGCTGAAACTTATGGGAATATCGCCACCGCCGCGCTCGCCTCATGCCCTCCTCGTAGAGGATGATCCCGCCCAGCTCGCGGCTATTCGAGACATGCTTGCATCGTTGGGGTACGAGTGCACCATGTCCGAGAGCGCCGAGGGCGCGCTTCACTGCGTGGAGTTGATGCGCTTCGATCTGATCCTGACGGACAACATCCTTCCCGGAATGACCGGACTGCAGTCGCTGTCACGCCTGCGCGCCTCGGGTGCGTCGGTCATCCTGATGAGCAGCCAGTGCGGTCCCGACACGGGAAAGGACGCCCTGCTACTTGGGGCCGTCGCTTTCATCAAGAAGCCGTTCACCGCAAGAGAGTTGTCACGGTTGCTCTCCAAACTGGGTTGCTATACTGGCCCATGCCGATAAAAATATTGATCGTCGATGACGACGCCGATTTGAGGGGCGCTCTGGCGGCGATCCTCACCCCGCTCTTCTCCGTGCTCACGGCTTCCAGCGGAGCGGAGGCCCTCGCAGTCATCAAGGAGGAGCGTCCCCGCCTCGTGCTGCTCGATGTCGCCATGCCCGGCTTGAGCGGCCTCGAGGTGCTCGCGGCGGCGAAGGCCGCCGACCCCGCGCTGATCGTCGTCATGCTCACGAGCCAGCAGGACATCGAGCTCGCGGCCAAGGCTTTGAATCTGGGCGCGACCGAGTACGTCACGAAGCCCTTCGACGCCGACTACATCCGCGCCGAGATCTCGCGATTGACCGGCACGGCGGGCGAACCCTCGAACGGCAAGCCCTGGAGAGTGGCTCCGTGAGAAGCTCCCTTCGCGTGCCGAAGTTCGCGTACTTCGGACTCGGGTTGACGCTCGTCGCGGCGGTGTGGGGCATAGACCGGCTCATCGACAACCAGGCCAGCATGTCGATCCTGTACCTGCTGCCGATCGGGCTCGTGGCGTGGTTTTGCGGCGGCGTCTGGGGCTACGCCATGTCGATTATCTCCGCGGCCGCCTGGCTCCAGGCGGAGCTGTCCGCGGGACAGCCCTATTCCCACTGGTTCATTCCTTATTGGGACGCCGCGGTGCGGCTCGGATATTTCGTCATCGTGACGGCGTTGTCCGGGATGATTGACCGCCTGCGCCGGCTAAACGATCAGGAACATGAACTGTCCGAGCTCAAGTCGAGCATGGTCTCGCTCGTCAGCCACGAGTTCGGGAACTCCCTGACGACGTTCAAGCTGTCTTTAACATTTCTCAAGGAAACCGAAGGCGCGCAATCGTCGCCGCAGCGGCAGAAGTCCTACGCCATCCTGGAGCGCGTCTATACGCATCTCGCCGCCGCGGTGGCGAATTTCCTGAATCTGAATCGGATCGAGTCGGGCCGGTTCGTCCCCCACCTAAGACAGACGCCGCTGCGGACCTTGGTCCACGCGACGGTCGCGCAGATGGGCCCTCTCATCGAGAATTCGAATGTGGAGCTGCGGCTCGACTTTCCGGCTCAACCGGTGCCGGTGACAGCCGACCCCGACGCTCTCTCCGTGATCATGAGCAACCTCATCGGAAACGCGTTCAAGTACACGCCGCCCGGCGGCACGGTCACGGTGCGCATCGCCGTGGAGCCCGGAGCGGCGCTCGTCAGCGTCGAAGACACCGGCATCGGCATCCCGGAAGCCGACCGGAGCCGGATCTCCTCGGGATTCTACCGGGCCGAAGGCGGCAGGCTGGCGGCCAAGGGCTTCGGCGTCGGCCTCAAAGTGACGCGCGAATTGCTCGAAAGCCAGAATGTCCAGCTAATGATCGAGAGCGAGCCCGGCCACGGCAGCCGCTTCTCCTTCCGCCTACCCCTCTGTAACGAGAAGGAAAATATGAATCGCGCCAGGAGAACTGATGGACTATAAAGTAATCATCGCTGCATTCACCACGCTGTTCCTAGCGGAGATGGGAGACAAGACCCAGCTGGCCGTCCTCACGATGAGCGCGTCGACCGGCCGGCCCCTTTCGGTCTTCATCGGAGCGGCCGCGGCGCTAATCACGGTGACGGCCCTGGGCGCGGTCGCCGGCGAGGCGCTGGGCCGCGTCATATCCCCCGTGATTCTCAGCCGGGTCGCCGCCATTTCATTCATCGCGATCGGCGTCTGGATGCTGGTTACGCCCTCCGCGACCGCTTCCTGACGAATGCGAAAGCCGCCCGGCGCTAAACCTCGACTGCGTTCTTTTGGCCTCCGCCGATCCACGCATAAAGGACCGGTAGCACGATCAAGGTCAGCAAGGTCGAGGTCAGAAGGCCTCCGATGACGACGGTCGCTAGCGGCCTCTGCACTTCCGCGCCGATGCCGGTGTTGAGGGCCATCGGCACGAAGCCGAGCCCCGCGACCAGCGCCGTCATCGCCACGGGCCGCAGACGCGTGAGCGAGCCTTCCTTGGCCGCCTGCTCGGGGCTGCGCCCCTTCTCGCGCAGCTGATTGAAGAAGGTCACGAGAACCATCCCGTTGAGGATCGCGATTCCCATCAACGCGATGAACCCGACCGAGGCGGAGACGCTCAGTGGGATGCCGCGCAGCGCCAGCGAAAACACTCCCCCCGTCATCGCGAGCGGGATGCAGGTGTAAACGAGCGCCGCCTCGCGTAGGTTGCCGAAGCTCCACCACAGGATGAGCAGGATCGCGAGCAGGACCACGGGGACGATCAACGCGAGCCGCGCGCCCGCGCGCTCCAGGTTCTTGAACTGCCCGCCCCAGGTCATCGTATAGCCTTCAGGCAGCTTAATCTCCCGCTCAACGGCGGCGCGCGCCTCGGCTACATAGCTCGCGATGTCGCGGTCGCCCAAAAAGACGGCCACCGCGGCGTAACGCTGGCCGTAGTGATGGGCGATCGTCGTGACCTCGTCCTTGCTCTCGAACTTCACCACTTTATTGAGGGGAATCGAGCCCCCGTCCATGCCGACGGGCAAGGACGCGATCGTATCCGCGTCCTCACGGTGCTTCTCCTCGACCCTGAGCAAGATCGGAAAGCGCCACTGCTGCTCGTAGAAGCTGCCGACCTCGCGGCCAGCCATCGCCGCCTCGAGCAGTCCGTTGACGCGCCGGATGTCAAGACCGTACCGGGCGATGGCCCCGTAGTCGGGCCGCGCGCTGAGCACCGGGCTCTTGCGCAGAGCCGTCAACGAATCCATCTCCGCGTCCTTCGTGCCGGGGATCTTCTTGAGGACGGCGCTCGAGCGGTCGAGCAGGTCGATGAGGACGGACAAGTCTGGCCCATAGACGCGCAAGGTCACATCGGCGCGGCTGCCCTCCAGAATCTCGGCGAAACGCATCTCGATCGGCTGGGTCTCGGCGACCTCCTGGCCCGGGACCTCCTTCTCGATTGCCTCCTTGATCGCCTCATACACTTCGGACTTCGTGCGCCGGCGGCCGTTCTCCGCCGCAGGCCATTGGCCCCGATCTTTCTTCAGAATCACGAAAGTATCGGCCAGGTGCACGCCCATGGGGTCCGTGGCGGACTCGGGCGTTCCCAGACGCCCGAACACGCGCTCGACCTCGGGAAAACGGGCGATGACGCGCTCGCTCTCACGCTGCATCACGATCGACGCGTCCACGCCGATGTCCGAGGCGCGAGTGAAGTTGATGACGAGGTCCCCCTCATCAAGCGCGGGCATGAAGTCCGCGCCCATACGGCTATAGGCGAAGACCGAGCCGGCGAGTAGTATCCCTGACGGAATCGCCGCCAGAAGCGGACGCCGGAGGCAGGCCTCGAGTGCCGGCTCGTAAACGCGCAGCAGGCGCGAATACAAGAATCCCTCGCCTTCGTGGCCGGCTGGAACCTTGAGATACAGGAAGGCGAGTACGGGCATGAGCAGGACGGCCACGAGCAAGGACGCGCCGAGCGCCATGAGTACGGTGATCGCCATCGGGTGGAAGAGCTTGCCCTCGACGCCTTCGAGCGAAAGGATGGGCACATAGACGAGCATGATAATCACGAGCCCAAGCGTGACGGGACGGACGACCTCCTTCGCGGAGTCGAGAAACAGCGCGAGCCTCTCGTCTTGGCCGAGCGCGCCCTTATGCTCTTCAAGCCGGCGCAAAGCGTTCTCGACCATCACGACCGCGCCGTCGACGAGCAGGCCGAAGTC
>JAYTSX010000201.1:0-20887 GCA_043745445.1 Elusimicrobiota bacterium | reverse complement strand
ACAGGTGTAGGGCGCCGCCGCCAGCGTCGGCGGCGGCGCCTAACCCTGGTGTTACTGAGCCTTGACGACAGGATTCTTGGAGAACGCCAGCTTGTCGTTGGCCGTGTCGACCTCGACATAGATGGTGTCGCCACGCTCGAATTTCTTAAGAAGAATGTCCTCGGACAAAGGATCCTCGACCGACCGCTGGATCGTGCGTCCGAGCGGGCGGGCTCCGTAGTTCACATCGAAGCCGTTCTTGATGAGATACTTATCGGTCTCGGCGCTGAACTCGATCTTATAGCCCTGAGCCTCGATCTTCGCGCGGACCTTGGCGAGCATCATCACGAGAATCTCGGTCATCTCCTTCTCATTGAGCGGGTGGAAGACGATGATGTCGCTGAGACGGTTGATGAACTCAGGCGAGAAGACCCGCTTGACCTCATCCATGACCGTCTCCTTCATCTTCTTATAGTCGCGCACTTCCTGGTCGGCCGTATCGGCCGCGGCGAAACCGAGGGACTTGCCCTTGGAAATCAGGCGCGCGCCCACGTTCGAGGTCATCAGCACGATGGTGTTTTTAAACGACACCTTATGGCCGAGGTTGTCGTTGAGCACGCCGTCGTCCATGACCTGAAGCAGAATGTTGAAAATATCCGGATGGGCCTTTTCGATCTCGTCGAGAAGCACCACGGAATAGGGCTTGCGGCGAACCGCCTCGGTCAGCTGACCGCCCTCTTCGTAGCCGACATAACCGGGAGGCGCTCCGATGAGGCGGCTGACCGCGAATTTCTCCATGTACTCCGACATGTCAATGCGGATCATCGAATCTTCGTTGCCGAACATGAATTCAGACAAAGCCCTCGCGAGCTCGGTCTTACCCACGCCCGTCGGTCCAAGGAACATGAAGGAGCCGATCGGCTTCTTCAGATCCTTCAGACCGGCGCGAGAGCGGCGGATCGCCTGCGACAAGGTCTTGATCGCCTCTTGCTGGCCGATGACGCGCTTGTGGAGGTTGTCCTCCATGTGGACGAGCTTCTCGGTTTCGGTCTCGGTCAGGGCGGTGACGGGCACGCCGGTCCACTTGGACACGACGGCGGCGATGTCTTCTCCCGTGATAGTCGGGGTGGACTGATCGCGCTTCTCGCGCCACTTCTTCTTATTTTCCTCGAGAGCCTTGCGCAGCTCCTTCTCCTTGTCGCGCAGGCGGGCGGCCTTCTCGTACTCCTGGCCGGAGATGGAGGCGGACTTTTCCTTGACCACCTTCTCAATCTCGACTTCCTTGTCCTTGAACTCGGGCGGCGTTGCCGAGGACTGAAGGCGCGCGCGTGAGCCGGCCTCGTCGATGAGGTCGATGGCCTTGTCGGGCAGGAAGCGTTCTGAAATATAACGGTCGGAGAGCTCGGCGGCGGCGCGCAGCGCGCTGTCGTCGTACTTGATCTTGTGATGCGCCTCGTACTTGTCCTTCAAGCCCTGAAGAATGGTGAAGGTCTCGTCGACCGAAGGCGGATCGACGATGATCGGCTGGAAGCGGCGCTCGAGAGCGGCGTCGCGCTCGATGTACTTGCGATACTCATCGAGAGTCGTCGCGCCGATCGTCTGCAGCTCGCCGCGCGACAGCGCGGGCTTGATCATGTTGGACGCGTCGATTGCGCCCTCGGCCGCGCCGGCGCCGATGACGGTATGGAGCTCGTCGATGAAAAGGACGACCGCGCCCTTGGAGCGGCGAATTTCTTCAATGATATTTTTAAGGCGCTGCTCGAATTCACCACGATACTTGGTTCCCGCGACGACGAGTGCCAGGTCGAGCGTGAGCAGGCGCTTGTTGAGAAGAATCTCGGGGACATCGGCCGTCGAAATCTTCGTCGCGAGCCCTTCCACGATCGCCGTCTTACCCACGCCGGGATCTCCGATGAGCACCGGGTTGTTCTTCGTGCGGCGAGCCAAGATCTGGATCATACGCTCGATCTCATCGTCGCGGCCGATCACAGGATCGAGCTTGCCCTCGCGCGCCATGGCCGTCAGGTCGCGACCGAATTCATCCAAAGTCGGGGTCTTGGACTTGGTGCGCGTCGGAGAGCCGGAGCCTTGCTGAGCGCCGCCGGTTGCGCCGCCTTGCTGCTGCGCCTGGCCTTCGCCGAGAAGGTTGAGCACTTCCTCGCGGACCACATCAAGGCGCAGCCCGAGGTTTTCGAGCACGCGCGCGGCCACGCCCTCTTCCTCACGGATCAGGCCGAGAAGCAGGTGTTCGGTGCCGACATACGAGTGGCCCATGTGCTGGGCTTCCTCGACGGCGTACTCAAGAACTTTCTTGGCGCGGGGCGTGAAAGGAATCTCGCCCAGCAGCATGACATTGTCGCCGGTGCCGACGATCTTCTCGATCTCGGAGCGCACGCGGCGCAGATCGACGCCGAGATTGGCGAGGACCTGAGCGGCGACGCCTTCTCCCAAAGCGATCAGGCCGAGCAGGATGTGCTCGGTGCCGACGTAATCGTGGTTAAGGCGCTTGGCCTCTTCTTGGGCGATGAGGATGACGCGCTGGGCACGTTCCGTGAATCGGTTCGACATAAAATTCTCCTTCCCTATTATTAGTGCGTCTTGAGCGGACAGAGTATGACACCCTCATATTACGATTATGAGACGGGAGAGGGTTCCCCGCTTAGAGGCCATTCTACATATTTTGCGACGGTCCCGTTCTTTACCGAGTTTTTAGCTTCGTGTAATGACTTTTTGACGTTTCGGGGCTATACTTCGAGTGCTGGGGGGGTTCAATGAATATCCTCATTTCCGCCGTCATCGTGGCTCTTTCCGCGCAAACGGCACTGGCGGATCAACGGGAGAATACGCCTTTCACCACGGTCAACGGGCGCACCACGACCGCCGCACCTGCTGCCCCGCGCATATTCACCGTGACTACCCCGGGCGGCGGAGCCGCGGCGAATTCGCCCGCAGCGCCGGCGGCGGTCAATGTCGGAATGGGCGGCGGGCGCCAGGTCGCGGCTCGCAGCTCGTCGGGACGCGCGGTTCATCGCGGCGGCAGGTCCTTTTGGGGCGGCGGACGCAAGATCGACGGCGGCGGCACGAGCACCACGCCCGCCCCCGCTCCCGGCGCCGAAGAGCTTCCACCTAATTTCACCAAGCCCGGCGCCTTAATCCGCACGACCGGGCAGTTGCCCAAGTACGAAACCCCCCCTGAGCCCGGCACCAATAAGCCGGCGGCCGGCACGCACACGACGGACGCCGGCGAAATCGTGCTGAACAATCGCAAGGGCTTCGACGTGGGCCGTGCGCCCAGCGTCCAGCACGGCCCCAAAGACACGCTTCCTCCGCCCAACCCCGTCGCCGGCGGCACCATTTACACGGGCGGAGCCGCAGCCAACTCCGGATATGGTTCCGGCAACTCCAGCGGCAACGGCGGCGGACACAACAACAACGGCAGCGGCAACAACGGAAAGGACAAACCCGGTGATGACGACGACGCGCATGGCGGAGACAGGGCCATGACGACGAGCTTCAACGACGCGTTCTGAATCCGCTATGATCCCCCCATGCGGCTTATACCGCCTGCGGGGATCAATCTTTTCCAGCTCATCTACGTCCTGATTCGCGATTATAAAAAGCGGACGGGGCTTGAGCCACTGAACCTTTCCCTCGGCAACCCGGACGGCATCCCCCCCACCGCGATCCGGGCGCTCAAAGCTAAATACGCTCAGGATCCCGGATACGACTTCCACACCTACGCCGAGGACAAGAACCTGCTCCGCTTCGCGGAACTTATGGTTCAGTTGCACGGCGGCATCGAGGTCGAAAAGCACCCGCACCTGCGCGCCTTGCCCATCGCGGGCATCAAGACCGCGAGCGCCTTGATTCCGCTTGCCTGTGGGCTCCATCTTCCGGACAAAGACCGGCGCAACGGGTTTCGCGTCGCCTCAAACCTCCCCGCTTACGATGTGATCGGCACCTGGAGCGGCTCTTATCTCGGCGCCAAGCGCACGGTCTGGCCGCTCGCGACCTCCGACAACATGCGCCTAAACGTCTCCCGCCTGAAGAGCGCCCTCAAGAAAGACGGGGCCGAACGCGCTGACCTCGTCTTTGTCATCCGGCCGGGAAACCCCGCTGCGGTGGGCGCATCCAAGGCTGAGTGGCAGGAATTGATCCGGTTCTGCATCGAGGAGAAAATGCGCCTCGTCAACGACGGCGCCTACGCCGGCCTCGCGGCCGCCGGAACCCATGTGACCTTGGCGTCGGTCGCCAAGGATTACGACACGCTCGAGTGGCTGGAACTGTATTCGGTGAGTAAATCCTACAATGATCCCGGAGCACGCCTCGGCGCGCTCGTGGGCTCGAAAGATTTCGTGGAAGATTTTGCCTTGGTCAAGGGCAACACCGACTCCGGCCCGGTCCCTAGCGTGATGGCCGCCTATGGCGAGTTCTTCTCCAATGAATCGTCCGCGAAGAGCGCCCTCACCGAGATCCGCAGCCTCTACGAGAAACGCCTCGCCTATCTCATCCCGGCTTTAAAGGCCGCAGGCTTGCGGCCCGCATGCACGACCGAAGCCGGCTTCTTCACGCTCTGGCATACCCCCGAATCCGCTTTCGGCCAAGAGCTGCCGCTCGAGGGCCGCGCCGAGGCGTTCAACCGCGCCGTGATCGCGGAAACGGGCATCGTGGGCGTCCACTTTACCTCAACCAGCGAGCTGGGAAAACCCGAGCCTTTGATCCGCTACGCGGTTTGCGCCGATGTTCTCGACAAAAAATTCCAAGAACGCCTTGAAGCGGGACTCGCGCGAATCAAGCCGGTCTACTGAGCCTTCCTCGCAATCGGGCGCTTCATTATCGGCTTGCCGGCCGTCGCATAGGGCGGAGCCATAATACCGATCGTCGCCGTCATCGGGTTCATACGGCCTTTTATCGACGGGGCCACCGCCTCACCCATCATTTGGCGTTGCTCCGGCTCCGGCGGCTGCCGGCGCCGCAGGCCCAGGCCCGCGGCAAGCATCGCAATCAAGGCGACGGCGGCGCCGGCCATCCGCACGAGCCGCAGGCGTACCGCCCGCAGACCGACCGGGCAATCTTGAGTCATGACCGTGCCGTCGGCGCGACGAAAAAAGCGCACGCACAGCTTGCCTTCTTTTTCCTCTAAGAGATTTTCCGCCTCGGGACGCGTCATCGCCGAGAGGTTGTAGACGCGAAGCCGGCACTGCGAGCAGTCGCGGGCGCGTTCATCGCCCTTCATCGAGTCCCAGGAAACCGAGCACGGCGAGGCGATCGTCAGACCATCGAGAAAGCTAAGGTTGTTATCCATCCCGGCGAGACCCCGAAGCCGGCCCTAATGTTCCGCGCTTATTGGGCGGTAACGGCGAGGGCGCGTTCGCGGGCAGCTTCGCGACGGAGCTTCTGCGCGTGGGCCTGCATCGCCTTGGACACTTTCGTCAGGCGAGAGGACATCAGCGCCTGCTCCGCCTCCGCGCGGCGTCCGGCGGGACCGGCGAAATAGCTCGTGTTCGGCTGGGACGCGCGCGCGGCCCCGAGCATAGCCGGGGAAATGGGGGCGGCGACGGCGTCGCGCATCTCCTCGGCGGCGGGAGTTTTGACCGGTTGTCGGGCGATAACGCCGATCCCGAGAGCCAAAACGCCGGCGGCAACCAAGGTCCACATGTGGCTGGCGCGCATGCTGTCCATGCCTATAGAATGCCTGGAATCGGTCCGCCCCGTAAGGGCCGTTGGTCCTAGAGACCTGGGCCCCCCCTCTCACGCTGAGATGACGGTTTGATTCTCGACGAGGAATGCCATACACTATTGGCATGAATCACGCCGAACCCACCGTCATCGATCCTGTCGCCGATCTTAAAAATAAAACCCTTCTCGTCATCTCTTCGCCAAACCCTAAAAAGAAGTTCATCTACCAGCGCCTGAAGGAGCTGGGCTTCTCCAAGATGATTTTGATGTCGTCCGAGGCGAACTGGGTCAGCAAGATCACCGACGGCTTCGTCGAGTGCGACCCGCTCGATGAGGTCGCGTGCATGACCAAGATCGAAGAGCTCGTCAAAACCGAAAAGATCGACGGCGTCATCACCTTCTGGGAAAACGCGGTGCCGTTGTGCGCGACTCTCGCTCAACGCTTCGGCTGGATCGGCCACACTCCACAGGCCGCCCTCAATGCGCGAAACAAGTATTTGACCCGGCAGACGCTGGAAAACGCCAAGCTCGGAAAATACCAACCCGCATGGGCGCTCATTAAGAGCCACACGGACCTTGAGAAGGCCGCGGCGCGCATCGGCTTCCCTCTCGTGCTTAAGCCCGCATGGGGCGTTAAGAGCCAATTCGTCGTCAAGCTCGACAACCTCGACGAAGCGAAAAAGGCGCTCGACTACATCAAGACCAATATGACGCCCGCGTTCGATCCGATCTATAAGTACGGGACCGATATCCTGGCCGAGGAGTTCATGGACGGCGCGGAAATCGACGCCGATCTCTTGGTCCAAAATGGCGAAGTGAAATTTCACGCCTTCAACGACAATTTCCCCACCAAGGAGCCCTTCTTCGTCGAGACCGGAGATGCCATGCCGTCGCGCCACGAGGATAAGGATCTGTCTGATGTGCTGAAGATGGCTAAGGAGGTCGTCAAGGCATTGGGCCTGACCAACGGCGCTTTGCACCTTGAGGCAAAAATCACGCCCGCCGGCCCCAAGCTCGTCGAGATCAACGCGCGCATGGGCGGCGACTACCTCTACGACTGGATCAAGACGATCTGGGGGGTGGACATCATTGAGGAGGCCGCTCGCATCGCGATCGGTCAGACTTGCCACCCCAAGCGCCTGAAGGACCCGCGCTGCCATCTCGTCGGAAAATATCTGATCCCGGAGCACTCCGGCGTCGTCACCGGCGTCAAGCTCCCCCAAGAAAAACCGGATCCGCTTAAAGTGCTCGAGATCGCGGTGCAGAAGGAGCCCGGCGACGCCGTGCTCGTCCCCCCGGAAGGTTTCGAGACGATCGGCTGGGTCGTCGGCCGCGGAGACACTTACGCTGAAGCCGAGGAAAATCTCGACGAGGCGATCCATCAGGTGTCGATCAACATTGTTCGTTTTGATTCGACTTCGTCTTTGGGGAAGACTCGGCGTAAAAATCGTTTCGGGGCCGCCCAGGTCTCGCGCCGGCGCATTTTGCAGTCCGCGAGGATTGAAAAAGTGCGTGGCACTGGGTTTGATAAGAAATCCCTCCACGTCGGCATTCTGTGCAATATCTTCGACGCCGAAGGCGGCGAAGAAGGTGCGGTCCATTCGGATTTGACATCGGTGGGCCGCAATATCCAAAAGGCCGTCGAGTCCAAGGGCCACAAGGTCACGTTCTTCGACATGAACGAGACGCCCCTTCCGTTCGAAAAAATAGCCAACGCGAACGTGGACATGATTTTCAACGTCTGCGAACGAATCAACAATTCCTCGCTGTTGGAACCCCACGCCGCCGCCATTCTGGACTGCCTCGGAATTCCCTACACTGGCTCCAATCCCCTGACCTTGGCGCTATGCATCGATAAGATCAAGGTGAAAAAGATCCTGGAGCAGCACGGATTACCGACACCGAAGTTCGACTATGTCTTCGAAAAGAACGAGCCGATCCGCGAGGACCTGCAGTATCCCTTGATGGTCAAGCTTGCGAACATGGACAACTCCATCGGCATCTCGAACGCCTCCGTCGTGACGAGCCTCAAGGCGCTCAAAGACCAGGTCGCCATGCTCCTCGACAAATACAACCGCCCCGTCCTTATCGAGGAGTTCATCGAGGGAGACGAGGTGGATGTCTCGATCATGGGCAACGAGGATCGCGTCAAGGTGCTCCCCCTGTCCCGCTCCATCTTTGATGAGCTTCCCAAAGGGACCTGGGGCATCTACCCCTTCCAGGCCAAGTGGGAGGACAACTCGGTGTACTCAAAGATCCGCGTGGAGCGTCCGGCGAAGTACTCGCTGAAGCTGTCCGCGTTGATATCGGAGATCTGCCTCGACGCGTACCGCATCTTCGACTGCCACGACTACGCGCGCATCGAAGTTCGCATCGACCGCTCGGGCAACCCGTATATCCTCGAAATCAATCCCAACCCCTCCATCAGCGACGGCGATTGCGTGCCCGCGTGCGCCGAGGTGATCGGCCACAACTACGCCGACTTCATCGAGGAGATCATGAAGGAGTGCATCTCGCGCTACCGCGCGCGTCCGCCTTATTATCACCTGCAAAGCGCGATGACACCTTTCTGATGAAGGTGCTCGTCACGGGAGCGTCCGGGTACATCGGTAGCCACGCCTGCCTCGAACTGCTGACGGCCGGCCACGAAGTCGTCGGCTTTGACAACTTCTCCAACTCCTCGCCTGAGTCGATCGAGCGCGTGAAGGCGCTCGCCGGCAAGCCGATGCGTCTCGAGAAGCTTGACCTGCGCGACCCCGACGGTTTAGATGCGTTGATTGGAGAGGGCTTCGACGCGGTGATGCACTTCGCCGGCCTTAAGGCCGTGGGCGAATCCGTCGAGAAACCCCTGCTCTATCAGGACAACAACGTCATCGGCACCCATCACCTGCTCGCGGCGATGGAGAAAACTGCATGCCGCCGCCTTATCTTTTCCTCTTCTTGCACGGTGTACGGAGCCGTTGAGAAAAATCCCGTTGATGAGCGTCATCCGCGCTCGGCCGTCAATCCGTACGGCAAGACCAAGCTCGACATCGAGGACATGTGCTACGAGCTCGCCGCCGAAGACAAGCGCTGGAAAATAGCGCTGTTGCGATACTTCAACCCTGTCGGCGCCCACGAAAGCGGCCGCATCGGTGAAGATCCCAACGGCATTCCCAATAACCTCATGCCGTTTGTGATGCAAACCGCCGTCGGCCGCCGGGAATTCGTGAGTGTGTGGGGCGGAGACTATCCCACCCACGACGGCACCGGCGTGCGGGACTATATCCACGTGGTGGACCTGGCCTTGGGCCATGTCGCCGCGCTCGAAAAGATCGATTCCTTCAAAGGCGCTCAATCCGTCAATCTCGGCGCGGGTCGAGGCTACTCCGTCCTCGAGGTCATCGCCGCCGCCTCCAAAGCCGTCGGCAAGTCTATCCCGCACAAGATTATGCCGCGCCGCCCGGGCGACTCTTCCGCCATATGGGCGAACGCCGCGCTCGCGAAGAAAAAGCTCGGCTGGGAGACGGCGCGCGACCTCGACACGATGTGCGCCGATCACTGGCGCTGGCAAAAGGACAACCCCGAAGGATATGGCGCTGCGGAGAAGTCCCGATTGTCTTAAAGCGCCGTCTGATGGACTGGCGCCTGATACTGGCCCTGACTTTTCTTTTGGGCGGCGCGCTCAGGTTCTACCACGCGAGCCAACTCTATTCGGTTTATTTGCCGCGCGTCGATCAGGAGGAGGGCTATTACGAAACCGGAATATCGCTGCTCAGCGGCCATAGCCTCGGCCTGATTCCGGACTTCCGCCCCTCCGCCTTCCGCGCTCCGGTCTACCCGGTCTTCATCGCTCTGATCGAAAGCGCTTGGACTCACCCCCATCCCGGTCACATACGCTGGGCTCAGGCGCTAATCTCCCTATTGAATGTGGCGATGGTCTTCGCTCTGGCCGCCGAGCTGGCTTCGCCCTGGGCCGGAGTCTTCGCCGCGGCTTTGACGGCGCTGGACCTCAATCAGATACTGGGCGTGTCGTCGTTGAACGTTCACGGTTTTTACGCGTTCCCGATTTTGGCGCTGTGCGGAGCGCTGCTGATCTGGATGAAGCGGCGAGACGCGCCGTCGGGCGCTTTGCTCGGTTTCATTCTGGGCTTGAGCTTGATGACCCGTTCCGCGCATTTCCCATTTCCGCTGATGCTGGCGGGGGCGTATCTCTTCTGGTGGCGCTTCCCCGAAACTTTCGGCGCGCGTTTCAAGCGCTTGTCCTGGGTGGGTGCGGTCACGCTGCTGACTCTCTCTCCGGTGATCGCGCGCAACTACGCACAGTTCGATAAATTCATCCTTCTCGACTCCTACAAAGGCTCCTATATTCTTTTGACCAGCAGCGCAGGCCCGGCCACGACAACCACGGTGGAGCAGGCACTGGACGTTGCGGAATCGATGGAGCCAGGCTTCCGCGCGCGCAATCTCTCTGAGGGGCCGCTCCACGACGCTCTCTTGTCCTTTGCTCTGCGAAACATGTGCGCGCACCCCGCGGCATATGCCTGGTATTGCGTGCAGCGCTTTTTCCTGTTCTGGGGCGGGCTATGGCTGCCCTGTTTATTGGCGCTATCGGCGCTGCTGCTTGACCGAAAGAACCAGCGCCTGCAGGGAGCGGCCCTGGTGGCGACGGCCTTCAGCGGCTATGCGGTGGCGGGCGGTGCGCCGGAGTACCGCGTGGCGGTGGTCCCGGCGCTCTTCGTAATCGCCGGGTGCGGATTGGAAGCTCTCACGCGAAGATTCGGGACCCGAAAATCGCCAGAGCTCTCGTTCGTTCGCCCGGTTTTCACGGGAGCCTTCGTCCTGCTGGCGGCGGTGTACGCCGGTCTTGTGGTTTACATGATTCTTGAAGTCAACTCATTTCACCCGGGCGTGAAAGAAAGCCCGAGGACCCATCGCGACGGCCGGGCCAACGAGATCCTGAGGCTCGCGGCGGTGTCGACGACGCGGCAGAGCCCGGCTCTGGAGACATATCTGCTCGCCCTGGGTCGGCGCACGGCTTCCCTGGCGATTTTGGGCGACTTTGAGCAGGCCCGCAGAGACCTGGCGCATGCACGGCTCGGCCTGGCGCTGATGCAGGACGCCGTTTCTCGCCGCCGGGTGGAGAGAGTAATCGAGGACGAGGCTCTTGAGCTGAAATCCAGAACCGTATTGACAGAAGACGACCTCATCCGCGGGGCGCTGGCCTCGGCGGACGTGGTAACGACGGCCCGCGGCGTGGTCGGCAGGCTTCTTGCGGCAGGAAAAACCGAGGACGCGTTGAAGCTGACCGACAGCCTGGTGACGGCGACGGCGAAGAGCAAGCCCGCAGTGAAGGCCGGCGCTCTGCTCGTGAGAACACGCGTATTTCTGGAACTGCGTCGATTGGTCCGAGCCGAGGCGGATCTGCAACACGCGTTGACGGAAGAGGCGAACAACACCGAAGCGCGCCTACTCCTGGGCGGACTGCTTCTCGCGGAGAAACGGTTGCCGCAGGCTTTGGAGACCTTGGAGGGAAAGGCTTGGCCGAGTCCGGGCGAGGAAGCACAGCGACGGGCGCTGAAGGCGGTCGTGTTGACGCGGCTCGCCCGCGACGGCGAAGCGGCAGCGGCGTTGGCGTCCGCGCTTCAACTGGAGCCTCACCGGGCCTGCGCTCCCATCGGCGGCGTGGAGCGTTCGACGCTGTCTCCGGATTTTTTCAACGCCTGTATCGCGCGTTTGCCCGGGGACGCGTCGCTGCTCGTGGACCGCGCGGTCGCGCGCTATCTCAATAAAGACGCGCCCGGGGCGGAGATGGATTTACGCTCGGCTCTTCGGCTTAAGCCGGATTTCCTGGAAGCGACATTGAGCTTGGCTACGCTGTTGGCCGGCGCAGGGCGCAACTCCGAAGCGCTTCAGCTTATGACGACGGCGCTGGCAAAGGCCGATTCAAGAAAGGCCGAGCCTGTGTATCTCCAAGCGGCGTCTTTGCGCGCCCGGCTAGCGAACGACCTTCATCCGTGACGGCGGCCAGTAAATAAACCAGGCCTTGCCTTTGATGAAGCGGTTGTTCACGGGACCCCAGTAGCGCGAATCGCAGGAATGGTCGCGGTTGTCGCCCATCATGAAGTAGGAGCCCTCGGGAACTTTGACCGGGCCGAAGTAGTCCCGCTGGATGTCGCCGAGCTCACGATCGAGTTTGTGCTCCTGCCAGAGCTGTTGATAGCGCTCGGGCGCGATCTCCTTGGCGTGCACGGACTCGGGTTGCCGGAACTGGTCATCCCACTGGGCATAGACTTCATCCGACATGAGCTTACCGTCGACGAGCACCTTGCCGCTGCTGACGGTAATCGTCTCGCCGGGCAGGCCGATCACGCGCTTGATGAAGTTCTCCCCCGCGTTGACTTTCCCGCAGTGCGTGTCCCGCGGGTCGGTGACCGGGAACTCGAAGACCATCACGTCACCGCGTTGAACGGAGCGCAGGGACAGAATTCGTTTGCCCCAGATGGGCACCCGTAGGCCGTAAATAAATTTATTGACGAACAGATGGTCGCCGATGAGAAGCGTCCTTTCCATCGAGCCGGACGGGATCTTAAACGCCTGGATTAGGAAAGTCATGAGCACCCAGGCGAGCAAGGCGGACGAGAAAACGGTATCCGCCCATTCAAGGTCGTCATCGAGATAAAAGCGACGGCTTTCCACGCTGTCGCCCTTGGACCAGGCGCGCCAGAAGCCGATCGCGCCGAAGATAGCCGCGGCCGTGAGCGCGGGGAAAATATCCCCTACGCGCAGCGCGCGCGCCCAGACGGCGATGACCTTCGTACGCCCCTCGAACACCATGGTCATAATCATGACGATGGAGAAGGCCGCGATCGCGTAAAACACCGCGTGCGAGGCCGCGGATTGGAGCGGAGACACGTGCCCGCCCCGATCCTTCCAGCGACGGGAGTACCACGCGAACAGTCCGAGCGACACGCCGATAAATAGCAGTCTTTCTTCCATAAAATCCTTTAGTTTGAGTCCTCGTCGATTTTGAGGACGGCGAGAAACGCTTCTTGAGGCACTTCGACGGAGCCGACCATCTTGGCGCGCTTTTTACCCTCTTTCTGTTTACCGAGCAGCTTTTTCTTACGGGTGATGTCGCCGCCGTAGCACTTGGCGATGACGTCCTTACGCTTGGCGCCGATCGTCTCGCGCGCGATGATCTTGCCGTCTACACGCGCCTGAATTGCGACCTCAAAGTTCTGACGGTCGATGAGTTCCTTCAGCTTCTCGCATAGCTTGCGGCCGATCTCTTGGGACTTATCCTTATGGACAATCTGGCTCAGCGCGTCGACAGGCTCGGCGTGAATCAAGATCTCGAGCTTGACCATATCGGACTCACGGTCACCGATGGACTGGTAGTCGAGCGTCGCGTAGCCCTTGGAGACCGACTTCAGGCGGTCGTAGAAGTTGACGACCATCTCGGCGAGTGGTAATTCATACTTGATGAGCATGCGCGTCGGAGACAAATACTCGATGCCCACATATACGCCGCGGCGCTCCTTAATCAGGTTGAGCACCGGCTCCTGGTGCTCAATCGGAAGCACGATGGTCAGCAGGACATACGGCTCCTCGATCGATTTGATCTCGCCGTGCGGAGGAAACTTGGCCGGGTTGTCGATGACGATCCACTTGAGGTCGTAGGTCTGCACGCGGTAAATTACGTTGGGCGCAGTCACGATCAGGTCGAGGTTGAACTCGCGCGACAGGCGCTCCTTGACGATATCCATGTGCAGGAGGCCCAGGAAGCCCAGGCGGTAACCGAAACCAAGCGCCTGCGATGAGTCCGCCGTGTAGTTGAACGAGGAATCTTCCAGGTTAAGCTTATCGAGTGCGTACTTGAGCGCGGTATATTCGGTTTGATCGATGGGGAAAATCCCCGCGAAAACGACGGGCTTGGCTTCTTTGTAGCCGGGGAGGGGCTTGGTCAGAGGCCGGTCCTTTTCCATGACGGTATCACCGACGCGCACCGTGTGGATGTCCTTGATGCCGCAGATCATGTAGCCGGCCTCACCGGCGCCAAGCGCGTCGGAGGGAATCATCTTGGGCTTGAGGAAGCCGACCTCCTCGATGATCGCCTCAGTGCCCGTGGAGAAGAACTTCACGCGCATGCCCTTTTTCATCGTGCCGTCAACGACGCGCACCAGCAGGATCACGCCTCGAAAGGTGGAGTAGGAGGAATCGAATATTAAGGCCGAAAGCGGAGCTTTCGGATCGCCGGTCGGCGCGGGGATTTCGCGAATGACCGCATCGAGCACACCCTGACAACCCTCGCCGCTTTTCGCGGAGATGAGGACGGGATCCTCGACGATCTTGAGAACATCGAAGATTTGCTCCAAGGTGCCGTCGACGTCCGACGAAGGCAGATCGATCTTGTTGATAACCGGGATGATACGCAGGCCCACGGCCTGCGCAAGCGTCGCGTTTGCGAGCGTCTGCGCCTGAACGCCTTGCGTGGCATCCACGACCAACAGCGCGCCCTCGCAGGCGGCCAACGCGCGGCTGACTTCGTAGGTGAAGTCGACATGGCCCGGCGTGTCGATGAGGTTTAAAAGCCATTTTTCGCCGTCAGGCGACACATAGTCCATGCGCACGGCCTTGGCCTTGATCGTGATGCCGCGCTCACGCTCGAGCTCCATTGAGTCCATGATCTGCGCCTGCATGTCGCGGCGGGCGATCGTGCCGGTCATCTCAAGAAGGCGATCGGCTAAGGTCGATTTGCCGTGATCGATGTGGGCGATAATGGAGAAGTTTCGGATCCGGTCGGGGGCGCTCATAGGTTAGGGGTTCTGCTCGAGAAGGCGCCGCACTTCGTCGGACTCAGAACAAAGCAGCGCCTTCGCGACAAGCTTCTTCATGGACTCATGTTTGAGGCCGCGAATCGTCTGCTTGACGCGCAGGAACATGCGGGGAGAGATCGACATGGCGTCCACGCCGAGGCCGACCAGCAGCGGCACCGCGCGCGGGTCCGAGGTCATCTCGCCGCACACCCCGACCCACTTTCCTTTCGCGTGGGCCGCGCGAACGACCGAGGCCAGCAAGTGGATGACAGCCGGGTGATAAGGATCGTAGAGGTGCGTGACGTTCTCGTTGATGCGGTCGACAGCGAGCGTATATTGAATCAAGTCGTTCGTTCCGATAGAAACGAAATCCACATGAGGAAGAAACGCCTCAAGCAGGATCGCCGTCGAGGGAATCTCGACCATGATGCCGAGTTCAAGATCTTCCTTGAAGACCACGCCCTCCGCCGCAAGCTCCGCGCGCGCCTGCTCAAGCAAACGCCGCGCGGCGAGAACCTCACCGACGGCGGAAACCATCGGGATCATCACGCGAACCTTGCCCTTGAGGGAGGCGCGCAGGATGGCGCGCAGCTGCGTTTTGAACAGATCAAGATGGCGCAGGAAGAGACGAACGCCGCGCAATCCCATAAACGGGTTCGTTTCGTTCTTCGGGCCCTCGATGCCGAGCATGGATAGGCGGTCACCGCCGATATCGGCGGTGCGGATGATGACCTCCCGGTCCCCCAAAGCCTTGACCGCGGCGCTGTACGCCTTGGTCTGCTCCTCCTCGGAGGGCGCTTCAGTCCGGTTGAGAAAAAGATACTCGGTGCGGAAAAGTCCGACGCCGTCCACCTCAAGAGAAACGACGTTCTTGAGCTCCTCAGGCGAATCGAGATTGGCCTCGAGCTTGAACGCGCGTCCGTCGAGCGTGACGGTCGGCAGGCCCTTGAGAGACTCAAGAGAGCGCTCCTCGGCGACAGACCGCTGCTGGACCTTCTCATACTTCGCGATGGTCTCGGGCCCGGGATTGATGATGACGAGGCCCTGCTCCCCGTCGAGGATGACGGTGTCGCCGGTCTTGACTCGCCGGCTGACATCGGAGAGCCCGACCACGGCGGTGATCTCAAGGCTTTGCGCCAAAATCGCGGTGTGACTTGTCTTTCCGCCGAGGTCGGTGGCAAAGCCGATGATCTTCGTTTCCTTAAGACCCATCGTATCGGAAGGAAGAAGATTTCGCGAGATGAGGATGCACTCCTCATCAATATCGGCGAGCGAGCGCTTTTGGCGCTTCATCAGATGAAGGAGCAGGCGCTTGCCGACGTCGAACAGGTCATGACGACGCTCGCGGAAGAACTCATCTTCCATGCGCTCGAATTGACGATTAACCTGCTCGAGAGCCTCGGACAGCGCGAACTCGGCGTTGACTCCTTCTTCCTGGATGCGCTTGGGCACGTCGTGCGTGATTAGGGAGTCTTTCAGAATGAGTCGATGGGCGTCGATGAGCTTGGCATGGTGCTTGCCAAGGACCTTAAGCACTTTGATCTCGGCGGCATCGAGGTCGCGATGCGTCGCTTTCTGCGCAATCTTAAAACGGCGGACCTCTTCTTTGATTTTGTCGCGCGGAATCTCGACGCGCTCGACGACGATATCCTCATCCTCGACCACATAGGCGCGCCCGATCGCGATGCCGGGGCTGGCGGCGATCCCTTTAATGACGATCATGATTCGTCAAACCGTCTCTCAAAAAGTTTTTCAAGGGCCTCAATGGCTTTCGCTTCGTCGGGGCCGTCGGCCTTAATCGTGAGCTTGGAGCCGCTCTCCGCGGCGAGGAGCATGAGGCCCATAACGCTCTTGCCGTTTACCTGCAGGCCGTCCTTGACGACAAATATCTGGCTCTTAAACTTATGGGCTTCCTGAACGAACATCGCCGCAGGCCGCGCGTGCAGGCCCATGCGGTTGCGAATCGTCATTATTTTTTCCATCACGGCCACAATCCCACTGCCGAGGCAGCCATGCCGCCCAGACCCGCGAACCCAAGCTGCGCGAGGGGCGAAACACCTCGCCAGGTGAGAACAAGTCCTGCCGTGAACGTGAGCGCCGCCGTCATATTGTCCCCGCGACCAAGAAGTCCCACTCCGCCCGCGAACGCCGCCAAGGCCCCTCCCACCATCGCGCGGCGCAAGCCGACGATCCAGGATTGCACGGGAAGGCGTGTCAGTTCCAAGACGGCGCGTTCCCCCTCGGCGGCGCCACGATAAAAGCCGAGAGCACGGACGGTCAGGGCAGGGATGTTATACACGCACAGTGCCGTCGTTACCGCCCACGCAAGCGCATGCGACGAGTTGTAGCGGTAAGCCGCCTGCGCCGCGAGTATGCCCCCCAACGCGCTTACAGGGCGCAGCGTGCCCCAGAAAAAAGAATCATACAGGCCGGCGAGCGAAGCGCCGAGCCCCGTCTTAAGAGAACGAATTTTGGCGATCGCCGCTTCACGCGCGTCCCCCGAGAGCGCCGCCGCAGCGGCCTCATGCCGGCAGATGATCCCGGCCACGAGCCAGGCCGCGATCGGATGAGTATTGAAATATTCAAGATGCCGGCGCCGTGCCGCACGAAGGGACTCGGGCTCATCAGCCCAAATTGCGACGAGCCAAGGATCGAGAGCGTAGGCAAACCCGGATCCCTGCATCCGCGCCGGATCCCATCTCGCCTGTAAAAGGAGCAGGCGCGCGGCGATGCGGACTTTCATCCATGCCGTCATGGGCAATGGGCTCATGAGCGTCTCAGCCCCCAGGCCGTGACGCCTGAAAGTCCGATCCAAGGTGCGCTCGAAGAAGCCAGCGCCGCACCGGACCGGATAAAATCAGGCGCGCCCGCCCACCATCGCTGGTTCATGAATGAAACCACAGCTACAAACGCGCCGGCCACCGCGAAAGTCATGGCCGCATGCGCGGCAATCGACAAGCCCATCGCACGGCCGAGCGTTCGGCCTTCGGTCTCGGCGCTCGAGGCGAGAGCATCCCCGGTCGAAGCACGGCGCGCCCGCTCAAGAGCTTCAAAACGAGCGTGAACGACGCCGGCGGCGACGCCACCGGCGAAACAGAGCGGGAACGACGTCCCGCGGCTCGAAAGCAAAGTCGCCGTGCCAGCGGCGACCGTAGCCGACCAGGTCAGGCAACCGCCAACGGGCAGGTCACACAAGCTCAGCAGTTCGAAGGCGGCGCCAAACTGAACTCCGGCCAATGTATTGTCGGTCAATAGGCCAAGCAGCGCGCCTACGATCAACGGGCGCGAGATCAGGGTCTGCGCGACCAGCACCGCGTCAAGCTCCAGCGCGGCCAACACGGCGCAGGCGGCAACCGCGGTCATTTGCCCTCCAACGCGGCGGCCAAATCTTCTTCGACGTCACCGGGAAGCGCACGTCCCTCAAGCCTGACCCCGTGAGCCGCAAGCGCCCGCAAGGCCAAGCGGTCCTTCTCATCCAGGAAAAGCGCGCGTCCCAACTGCACCTTGCCGACCGTGTAGTGCAGACCGCCGACATTGATCCGCTTCACGACCAACCCCCTCTCAATAAGCGCCAGGGCTTCGGACGGCCCGGGCACGAGGACCAGCGCCTTGCGCGTCGACATCTGCGGGGAATTCAGAGCGGCCGCCGCTTCGGCGACCGGAAGCACAAGCAGGCCGACCGATGACGGAAGAGCCATCTTCATCAGCGCGGTCTGAATTTCATCGGAGGCCGCCGTATCGGAAACGACGATCACGAGGTCGACCTTAAGAAAAGGAACCCACCCCTCGACCACTTGCCCATGAATGAGCCGGTCATCGACGCGCAGCAAAGTTACGCTCATGCCCGCGCTCCCACCGCGGCGGAAAACATTGCCCTGATGTCGCGGATGGATTTCTGACCGTCCGCGACGACCTTCTCAACGAGCTTCCCAAGAGACAGCTTGTCGCGGTTGCTGAATGCCGAAATCAGCATGTAGAGGTTGACGCCGCTGACCATCTCGACAAGCTTCTCGTCGCGGATCAAGGGGAAGGAAAGATTATTGGGCGTGCCGCCCGGCATATCGGTGAACAGAAGAACGCCATCGGGGTTGGCGAGCTCGGCCAAGGCGCGCTCAATTCGCCGCTTGATCTCAGCGACGGATTGCCGGGAGGAGGTGGCGACGACGCGAACACCCTGCGACTGACGGCCGACGATCCCCTCCGCGGCCTCGACGAGGTATGCGCCGAACTCTCCGTGGGTCACGACGATGACATTAATCATTGAAGGATTACAGAGAGATGTCCCTGTGGAATTCCTGGACCGGGTGCCCAGTCGCGCGCAACTTCTGCGCCAGCCAGCGCGTACAGAACACGCTGCGGTGGTGGCCACCGGTACATCCGATGGCGATCGTCAGATAAGATTTTCCCTCGCGCACGTAATGCGGAAGAAGCGTCGAAATAAGTTTATGCCAATCATTAAGAAACCGACGCGCGACCGGCTGGCTCAAAATATACTTTTGCACGGGCAAATCGAGGCCGGTCTTCTTGCGCAAGCCGGCCACGTAGTGAGGGTTCGGAAGAAAGCGGACATCCATGATAATATCGGCGTCGATCGGCATGCCGTGCTTATAGCCGAAGCTGACGACCTGCAGGGTCATTTCCCGCGTCTGGCGCAGGCCGAGCATTTCGGATATTTTTTCCTTAAGCTCCCCGAGGGTCAGGCGAGTCGTGTCGATGACCTTATCCGCGGTGCCCTTAATGGGCGCGAGAAGCTTGCGCTCCTGCTTGACCGCCTCGGCGATCTTGCCGCCGAGAGGATGGCGATGGCGCGTCTCGGAAAAGCGATGTATCACGGTCGCGTCCGCAGCGTCAATAAACAGAACGTTGATGTCGAGGCCCTGGAGCTTGAGGCGACGAAGAAGCTGCGGGAGCGCGCCAAGGACGCGGCCTTCGCGAACGTCCATGCCGAGGGCGACGCGCGTCATCGCCGGTGATTTTTGCACGAAGGCCGCGAACTCATCGAGCAGCGCGATCGGCAGGTTGTCGACGCAGAACCACCCGAAGTCCTCGAACACCTTAAGCGCCTGGCTCTTCCCGGCGCCGGAGACTCCCGTGATGACGAATATTTTTTTCGGCGAGGGCTTCATCAGCCTCGCTCCTTTATTTTCATCCGCTCGATGAGGCGTTGATTGAAATTTTCCGCCGAGAAATATCCCTGCGAGCGCAGGCGTTGGTTCAGAGCCGCGACCTCGATGAGCACCGCAAGGTTGCGGCCGGGGCTGACGGGGATCCGGATGAGCGGAATCTCCACGTCAAGAATGGAAAGCTTCTTGGCGTCGAGCCCGGTTCGATCATAAACCGTTGCCGCATTCCACACCTCAAGTTTGATCGCGAGCTCGATGCGCGTGCGTTCGCGAATCGCGCCGATGCCGAAGAGGAGCTTGACGTCGATGACCCCGAGGCCGCGAATCTCCATGTGATTCTTGAGCGGCTCGGGGCAGAAGCCGCGAAGGTAGGCGCCGCGGCGGTGTTGGATTTGAACCGCGTCATCGGCGATCAAAATATGGCCGCGTTTAAGAAGCTCCAGGGCGCACTCCGATTTGCCGATGCCCGAATCTCCTTGGATAATGACCCCGAGTCCATAAACGTCGACGAGAACGCCATGCACCGTCGTCGTCGGCGCCAGGCGTGCTTCGAGCGCCTCGGACAGTTCACCAGTTAAGGTCGTCGTGTCGTAGGCGGAGCGCATCAGAGGGACACCGTGCTTCTTACACGCCTGCGCGAGTGCCGGCGGTACCGGCGCGTTGTGCGTGACGATCACACAGGGAAGCTCCGGTACGGAGAGCATTGCTGAAAGCGCATCAGCCAGCTTCTTTGCATCGGACTTCTGGCAGTAGGCTTGCTCGCCGTTGCCGAAAATCTGCACGCGCTCCGCACGAAAACGCTCGAGAAATCCAGAGAGCGCCAAGCCCGGACGATTAAGGTCGGCCACCGTGATGCGGCGGCCGAGCGATTTCTCCCCTGAGAGCAGTTCGAGGCGAAGTCCCTCGCCCTGCTCCTTGAGGAGTTCGCCGACGGTCAGTTCCGCGGCGTGCACGGCGTTAGCGCTTGATTTTGCGAACGGGCTGGATGATACCGAGACTCTCATCCTCGCGCCGGTACAGAACGTGAATCTGATCGGTATCCTTATCCAGGTAGACCAGGAACACGCGTTCTGAGCCGTCGAACTCCGTCGACGCCTGCTCCGGCGTCATGGGGTAAACCGGCTGGCGAGACACCGCGAAAGAAGCGTGGACGGGAGGCACGGCTTCGGACATCGTGTCGGAGGTCTTAGGCTTATGGCGGCTCTTAATGCGCTCCTTGTGCTTCTTGAGCTGCGCATCGATCTTATCGGACGCGAGGTCGATGGCCGAGTAGAGATCGGCGGCCGTGGCGATGGCGCGGAAAGTCTG
>JAYTSX010000200.1:0-21016 GCA_043745445.1 Elusimicrobiota bacterium | reverse complement strand
CGACGCTGTACACGGGGGGAGACCGCACCTTCGTGCAAACGGTGCTCTCGACCAATACGCAGTACACGGTCAGCGCCGAAGCGATCTCCGGTAATGGTCCGGGTGCGCGAACCAGCGCGACGACCTTCACGCATGCCAGCTCGCCGACTTTTACATCCCTCAATGCCGTTTACTCAAGCAGCATCACCTATGCCTGGAACAGCAACTCCAATCCCGCATATACATTCTTTGAATTAAAGGTTACTACGGACGCGACCTTCGGGATCATCGTCGCCACCATCACCGTTAATGCGACGACCGCGACGGTCACCGGACTTTTCCCTGGCACCACTTACTTCGCGCGCGTGCGCGCGATTAACGGCAACCAAATCTACGGTCCCCTGTTCGCCAACTTCGTTGCCACCCAGACGGTTGTCGACCCCTCGATCACCGTGGTCCAGGCTCCGCCCTCGGCCTATGTCCCGCCCAACGGCTCGGTCGGCCAATGGCATTTCGATGTGGGCGCCGGCACCTTTACCGAAGACTCCTCGGGATTTAGCAACACCGCCTACCTGACCTGCATCACCGCCGGCTGCGTCTCCACGCCCACCTTCGTCGCCGGCCCAACCGGGCTCGGCACAGCGGCCTCGTTTACCGGCGTCGACAACGGGCTGGTGCAAATTTTCGACGCCGCGCAATACGCTTTCGCCGATGACCTGACGGTGTCCGCCTGGGTCAACCCCTCGAGCCTCGCCCAGCCGAACGGCGCCGGCATCGTGGTGCGTGGAAACGGCGGCGCGGAGACCTTCGCCCTCGACGTATCCGGCGGCCTCTACCGGTTCTTGGCGACGCCGGCAAAGATCGCCGTCTCGACGAACGCGATCACCCCGGGGACCTGGACGCACATCATCGGAGTCCACGACACCGCCGCCGGCGGCACCGCCACTCTGTATATCAACGGCCGCACCGCCCCGGCCACCGTTATGACGGTCGGCGCTGTCCCGCTGCGCTCGCTCGTGGCGCACGATATTTCGATCGGGAACCGGCAGTCCGGGGCGTTAGCTTACAACCGGGGCTTCCTCGGCGCCATCGACTCCGTCCGAATCCAGCACCGGGCTATGAACGCCGCCGAGGCGCTCGCCGAGTATCAAGGCAGCTTCGTCTCGACCGTGACGCCGCCCACTCCCAACAACAACATCCTTATCGGACTGGCGCCCAACGCGTTCGGGGCGCCGGCCACCCTATTCGTTTCCATGGACCCCTTCACGCATCCGATCTCGGTTTCGCCCGCCGTCCTCAACGCCGGCCTGACCGTCATCCCGACCGGCTTCACGCTCGTACCGAACAGCATCCTCGAGATCGTCCCGATCGTCAATGGCGCCCCGTTCACGCAGACCCTGGGCTCCTCGGCGAGCATCTCGATGCCGTACGCCGACGCGAACAACGACAACATTCTCGATAACTCGAGCCCGCCGCTGGCAGCCTCCGCGATCAAGGTCTATACGCTTAATACCACCGTCAACCGGTGGGAAGCGCTGCAGACCTTCGTTGATCCCGCCTCACGACGCGTCACCATCTTCACGCCGCATTTTTCCGTCTTCGCGATGTTCGCACCGATGACAATCGGCACCTCGATTTCGCAGGTCAGGGTCTATCCGATCCCTTGGAAGCCGGGGAGCGGCACCCGGTACGACGCGGCCGGCATCACCTTCGATCGCCTGCCGGTTTCCGGCAGCGTCCGCATTCTGAGCCTTGCCGGCGAACGCATCCGCGAATTTTCCTACGACGGCTCCTCCGCCGGACTCGTTACCTGGAACGGCCAGACCGACGCCGGCCGGCGCGCCGCCAGCGGCGTCTATTTCGCGCGCATCACAGGAGACGACGGGTCCACTTCGCTTGTTAAATTCGCCATCGAAAGATGAGAAAAGCATCCTTCGTCGTTCTGCTTTTTCTTTCGGCGCTTCCCGCCGGGGCGGGCGGCTTTGGCGCAAGCCAGGCGGGGACGAGCGGCGCCGCGTTTCTCAAGCTCGGGGCGGACGCGCGTGCTGCCGGAATGGGCGGCGCTGTGCGCGCCGCCGTCGATGACGCAACCGCAGTCTATTGGAATCCCGCCGGCCTCGCCGGCTTACGCTACCGCCACGCGACGATGACGCACGGCGCTTCGTATCAATCGACATACCAGGACTTCATCGCCTACGCCCAACCTGTCGAGTCGCCGTTTAACCGGCAAACCGGACGCGAGCGAGATTTGCGCCCCGACCAACTCGGAACTCTCGGCATCGCCGTTCTCTATCAAAACTCCGGAGGCATCTCCGAGATCGACAACACCGGCGCGCCGACCGGCTCTCGCCTCACGCCGCAGGACCTCGCCGTCTTCATCGCCTGGGGCGCGACGGTGGCGCGCGGACTCGATGTCGGCGTCGGCCTTAAGTACGTCACCTCCAAAATCCAGAGCAGCGCCTCGACCGGCGCCGTAGACCTCGGCGCTCGCTGGCGAACCTGGCTGCCCGGAGAGTTTCCCTATGCCGTATCGTTCAGCGTGCAGAACCTCGGCGGACAGCTTAAATTCCATGCGGTCGGCGACCCCCTGCCTCTCGTCATTACGCTCGGGCAGGCGCTCAAGGTCAGCAAGAGCCTCGTCGTCACGCTCGATCTGAACGCGCCACGCGATCGTTCTCTTTATCCGTCCCTCGGGCTCGAATGGCGCGTCCCCATGAAGCAGGGCCTCTCGGCCGCCCTGAGAACCGGCTACGACGGGCGCCTCAACGGCAGCGATACCGGCGGAATCACCGGGATCACATTCGGCGGTGGGATCGGACTTCAACGATTCGGCTTCGACTACGGTTGGGCGCCGGCCGGCACCCTCGGCTCCACGCACAAGTTGTCGCTCTCGTACCGGTTCTAACGATCGGCCCCGACGGACATCTGTAGCAAGACGTAGGCGATATAGTATCCTCACCCACGATGGGTGGACTGAGGGCGTTCGCCGCTGAATTCGCCGGGACCTTCGCGCTGACGCTCGCGGGGGCCGGGGCGCTTTGCCTCGATTACGCAACGGGGGGGAAGATCGGACCCGTGGGAATCGCGCTCGCCTATGCCGCTGCCGCGGCGACCGTGGTGCACACATTTGCATCCACGGGCGGCCGCTTTAACCCAGCCATTTCCCTCGCCGAACTTGGGTTGCGCCGCGTCAACATCCAGCGCGGAGTCTTGGCGCTCTCGGGCCAACTGCTGGGCGCCGCCTGCGCGGGCCTCTTTTTGCGCGCGGTGCTCTCCGGGGGGCGACCGGACCTCATGCGTGAGCCGGCTTATCTCGGCTTCTGCGCTCCGATTGGCATCGGTTATCGGGCGGCAACGCTTGTCGAATCTGTCGCCACTTTCTTCCTCGTTTTAGCCGTCTTCGCCGCCGATCAACGCCGCTCGCGCCGCCTCGCGCCGCTTACGATCGGCGGCGCGACCTTATTCGGCGCGCTCATCGCCGGGCCGCTCACCGGAGGCGCGATGAATCCCGCGCGCGCCTTCGGTCCCGCGATCGCCGCCGGCCATTGGTCCATGCACTATGTCTATTGGGTCGGCCCGCTTGCCGGCGCGATTGTCGCCACTTTGGCCGCCCCCCACATGATACACGCTGAGGAGAACCGCCCATGAACGTCTCACCGCTGCCGCTCAAGACTCTCGAATCCGATAACCGCGACATCGCCGTCTTCGTTTATGAGGACGCGGGCTTGGCAGGCGCCAAGATTCTTTCAAATGCCGCCAAGGTCTCGCTCAACGCGAAGCTCCACGAGGAGAGTTTCAAGGCCGGCGCAAAGGAGGTCTGCCGCGTAGATCTCGATATTCTGGGCAAGCACCGTCGCGTTTTCGCGGTCGGCCTTGGAAAGAAAAAAGGCGCGAACTCCGAGACCTTCCGACGAGCGGCCGGCAGCCTGCTCGGCGCGATCCGCGGCAAGCGCGAAAAAATCGCCGTTCTATGTTCGGAGAACCCGCAAGCCGTCGCCGAGGGCTTGCTGCTGTCGTCCTACAAATACGAGGAGTACAAGAAGGGGGACGCCGATAAGCTCACGGAGGCTTCCATCATCATCCAGGATTCCGGCTCGCGAGTCGCGCTCGAGAAGGCCTGTGTTAAGGCGGCGGCCTATGCGTCCGCGGTCTGCTTCGCGCGCGATCTCGTCAACCGCGCGCCGTCCGACAAGACGCCGCAAAATATCGCCGACCTCGCCCAGACCCTCGAAGGCTCGGGCGTCACCGTTAAGGTCATGGACAAGACGGCCTGCGCCGACATGGGCATGGGCTCTTTCCTCGGCGTGTCGCGCGGCTCGGAGCAGCCTCCCTTCATGGTGCATCTGGTCTATAAGCCCAAGTCCTCCACAAAGAAGCGCGTCGCGCTCGTGGGCAAGGGCGTGATGTTCGATTCCGGTGGGCTCTCATTGAAACCGGCGGCCTCCATGGAAGACATGAAGTGCGATATGGCGGGCGCGGCCTCGGTGCTCGCGGTTTTCAAGGTCATCGCCGCGCTTAAGCCGAAAGTCGAGGTTCACGGCATCATCGGGGCGACTTATAACATGCCCGGGCCCGACGCCTACAAGCCCGGAGATGTGCTTAAGGCCATGAACGGCAAGACCATCGAGGTTTGGAACACCGACGCCGAGGGCCGCCTGGTCCTTGCCGACGCGCTGTGCCTCGCGGTCAAGCAGGAGCCGCAGGCCATCGTGGATCTCGCGACGCTGACCGGCGCCGTCGTCGTAGCACTCGGTTCGAAGGTCGCGGGCATCATGGGCAATGATTCAAAGCTCATCGGCCAAATCAAGGCCGCGGGCAAGCGCGCCGATGAAGCCTTTTGCGAGCTGCCTCTGGTCGAGGACTACAAAGAAAATATCAAAGGGAACATCGCCGAGCTGCTCAACATCTCAAAGGCTCGCGGCGAGGCAGGTTCGATCATCGGCGGATTATTCCTGCAGGAGTTCGTTGATGGAAAGCCTTGGGTCCATCTCGACATCGCCGGCACGGCCTTCACAGGCAGCGATTCGGCGACCTACGCTCCGAAGGGCGCCACTGGCTCTCCGGTGCGCACCTTGCTTGAGTGGCTGGCGGCGCTGTGAGCCGCATAAAATCTGTATCGCCTAAGCTACGCGCCGAGCCGAATATCGACCGCATTGAGCGTCATTTCAAGGAAATCCTCGCCGACCTCGGCGAGGACCCCAAGCGCGAGGGCCTGATCAAGACCCCGCACCGGGTCGCCAAAGCATTGCGCGAACTGACGAGCGGCTACCGCGTAGACCTCGATACCCTCATTAACAAAGCCCTCTTCACCGAGTGCTACGATGAAATGGTCATCGTGCGCGACATCGCCTTCTATTCGATGTGCGAGCATCACATGCTCCCGTTTTTCGGACGGGCGCATGTCGCCTACCTTCCGAATAAGAAAATCATCGGCCTCTCTAAAATTCCGAAGATCGTCGAGGTCTTCGCCCGGCGTCTCCAGGTCCAGGAACGGCTGACGATGGACATCGCGCACACGCTCAGCTCTAAGCTCAAGCCCATGGGCGTGGCCGTGGTCCTGGAAGCGCGCCACCTCTGCATGGAGATGCGCGGCGCGGAGAGCCATCACTCGCCGACGACGACATCGTGCATGGTCGGCGTGTTCAAGAAGGACGCGCGCACGCGCAAAGAATTCCTTGAGCTCCTGAAGAGCCGGCCGGTCTAAGCTTTCGGCGGCAAGGTCCGGTGCGTCCCGTCGCAGAACGGCTTGTTCTTCGACTCGCGACAGCCGCACCAGGCCACCTTCTTGGCCTCGGTGATTTCCACGATGATGGGGGATTTCCCGGTGTTCTTGCGCGCGTGCGAGCCGTCACAGTAGGGTTGCTTCTCGGACTCCCCGCAGGCGCACCAGGCCTTGCGGCCGGGCTGCTCGTCGATGACGTAAGGCTTGTTCTGAATGCCGGACACGGTTAAACCTTCTGCCCGACGAAGGTCGAGTGCGCGTACGCGCCCTTGACGATCACGAGGCCCAGTCCCGCCGCGATAAGCAGCGCGCCGTAGCTAAAGCTCATGCCCGCGTGATTGGCGCCGAGCATGCCGACCAGCATCGGAGCCGAGAGGTAGGTGTTGATCTTCGACGCCATGCCGGCGCGCGCGCGCAACGCGGGAGCCGCGTCGCCCGCCGTGCCGCCCAGGAGCTTCTTCTGCGCGGGCCAGATGATGAACCATACGTTGAACCACATGACGGAGCCGAACGTCATGCCCCACATGATCCAGCGGGCGCGGTCGGTCAGGCCCTCGGCCCCCTTGAACAGCATGTTGGCGCCCCAGCCGATCTCGGGCGTGTGGAAGTAGATCTGCGCGAACAGGAACAGGCCGGACAGGAAGGTGACCATGGCGCCCCAGCGGAACCACCACAAGGCGCGCGGCATCAGTTGCGGATTCACGAGCTTCTTGGTGGCGTCGTCCATCTTGCCCTGGAGCTGGATGTTGACGAAATTAAAGAAATAGAGATGGCCGATCCAGACGATCCCCATGAACACGTGCGTCCACCGGACTGCGAACTCGAGCTGGTTCATCGCGCCTCCTGTTAAATCCTGACGGAATATATCGGATTTGACGGGATTGCGTCAATGCCAGTCCCTATTTCATTTTCTTGAGCCGCTCGGCGCCGGTGGAAATGCTCCTCACGACCGTTAGCACGCCTCGGGGTGACCGACGCCGCCGAACTACCCAACCCTTGCCCGGCAGCAAGGTGAGAGGACCCCGGAATTTGCCAGTTAAAATTCCATCTGGCGGAACCATCTTTCGGAATGATAAACTCAGCTCGTCGCGGGTGTAGTTCAATGGTAGAACGAGAGCTTCCCAAGCTCATAACGCCGTTTTATCTCTTCATTCTTTTCTCTTCGAAGTCCTTCAAAATCAAGCGTTTTCTGATGAATTGACCTTTGTCGGTTCTTGTCGGTTTCTGCTTGTTTTTGGCGGAATCTCGACAAAATCTCGACACCGCTCCTAGAGAATATTCGCGCCGATCACCGGAGGCCTACCCTCAGGAATCAGCTACGAATCCGAGCCGAAGAAGAATTCAACGAGGCCTTTTTTTTTACGTTTCTTCGGTTCCAACAGTAGGCGGCACGATTCGAGCAGGGCAAACAGAAAGGCCGCGGCATTCTTCACCGCAAGAGGTTGATTGCCCTGGGCATCGGCCTCCGCCTTTTTGGCGATCTTGTCGGACACGCCGCGAAGGACCATTGAAAGCTTGATGCCGTCGTCCTGCATCGCTTTTAGGAAACCGTAGGCCTCCATGTCCACGACTTGCGTGTCGTTATAGGAGTTCTTGATGCGCTGATAGTTTTGGGCGGTAGGCTCGGTCGACGCGAGGACAAGCTCACCCGCAGCGAACACCGCTGGGCTTGCCTTCGGCGGACGCGGCATCCCGTGATCAGCAGGCTGCCAAGGTGTCTCCGAGACGCGGATTCCGAGTTGGACCAAGGCGTTATCAGTCTCCTTCATCGCCGGACGCTCCTTAACTCCGCTGTCCTCCTCTTTACCTCCCTCGGAATAGTACACCTTGGTGCTGAAAACGACGTCGCCGATGTCGCTGTCCTTCACTCCACCGCATACGCCGGTGAAAAAGGCAAGCCGCGGCTTGATTCCTGATTTCAGGAACCGATGGCTCGCGCCCTGCGCGACCAGATTGCCGGCGCCGCTCGTGACGACATACACTTGATAATACGGTTCGTCAGTCGGCCAGACGGCGACATCGGCTTGAAGGTCCGGATCGTAGGCCGCTGTGGGAAGAAAAGCGATCACCGCCGATCGCTCCAGCGGCAGTGCCGTCACGATTAGTACCTTATGCAGCTTTGACAACGATGCAGCGGGCTTATGCCGATACGCTCGGGCCATCTGATACTTGTACCTGATCTGTTCATGTACGGGGACGACGTCCGCGCGGCTGTAATCGACAGCCGTATCGCGGATGATCTTAGCTGACTCGGGGAAATCGACCGATCCGAGGAAACCGGCAAGAGCGGCCGCCGCGTTGGGATCAAGTCTCGTGTCTCGTGTGCGCGTGAAAAGGTCGACCAACCATTTTCGGCAATCCGTGTCAGTAAGAAATGGGAACTGCCGGAAGGCGCTAATACCCGCATTCACAGCGCCCGTCGCCGGCACCTTCGAAAGCCAATCCACGACCGCGCGGCCATTGAGCCATTGCTGGAATGCATCGGGATTCTCAATTGCCACCGGGCGACCGGCTTTCACCTCGGCCTGCACCCAGGCCTCAAATGCGCCGTCCGCTTGACGCCTGGCATCTTCCGGCAGCCTACCGATGAAGGAAGCGGTATCCTCGAGGTCGATGAGAATGCTCGGGTCACGCGCCACGCTCACTTCGCAAAGTCCGGTGAGGCTGGCATCGATGGCCTTCGCCTCATTCAAAGCGCTGAGAACGCGAGAGCGCAACTCACCTACGAGGGGTCCCGCGCCCGAAGTCACGGCTCGCTGAATAATGCGGCTGCCGTGAAGGCACTCGGCCGGAAGCACGGAAAAATTCGTCGTTTGATCGCGCCCGATGGCGCCGCCAATGAACTCGACCAGCGACGGTACCCCCGACCTGCAGGCGGCTCCCGCAAGGACTCTCAAGCCGAGCAGGGCCTCAAGGACCGACAAACCGGCGTCGGCCAAACCGGCGACGGCCATGTGCCGAGCGACAGCCTCTTCAGGCAGCAGCGACTTCGCAAGGCAGGCGGCGTGCAGACGCATCCAGCCGCGTTTGGTAGCAAGATTGGCAAGGTTCTCCGCGGGGGCGACTTCAAGGCTGTCTGGAAGATGCCCGAGAGTCTGGGTCTCCGCCTGTACAGTAGCCGGCAGCTTCACGGCGACAGTGTCGAGTACCGAGGAAGAAGCCGCGAGCCAAATCAGCCTCTTGACCCCTGCTACGTCAAGTGTCATACCTGCCAGGCGCAGCCAATTGATGAAGGGCACGCTCCACCAGTTCGACGGCTCCGCCACTGCGGCATCGAACAACTGGAAATCCGCCGCGCCAAGGGAGCCTGCTGAAGCGCGCACCGTCATTGATGCTTGCATCGCCTGATTCAATTCGGGAATGAGCTCGGGCAATAAGTCGGCCTCAAGGTTTCGGAGCGTCAACAACTCCTCGGCGGTGCCGGCCTCCACTAGCGTACAAAGCCGTGCGAAAAGCTGTTCCCGGTGCGGCTTCGACACCGGTGTGATTCGCGAGAACTTGGCAGAAATGTTGACCGCTTTGCGCGCTTCAACAAAGGAAAGGGTCGAGAGCCGGCTCACCATGTCGGCGAAGGACGCGATCAGATTCAGCCGTGTGAACTGCGGCAACTCTATCGCAAAGTCACGAAGCGCTTGGTCGAACGACGCCCCGTCGCCGGAGCCCGCCAACCAGGATTGCGCCGGCGTCAGCGCGAGCTGTCCCGCGTCGCCCGGGCTCACCACCGACGCGCTAGGCCATCGGCCCCCCAGATCAGGCAGCGTCGCGATCAGCGTAGGCGCCGTCGCGGTATGGTGCTCGGGCGCAAACATAAATTGAAATGAGAAGTTCTCGCGGAGCCCGGGGGGTAGCTGGGCCCAGAGCATCGCGACCGTAGGAAGGTAGGGCTCCGCCGAATTCCAGAGCAACGGGAGCTTTGTGTCCGGCGCGCAGAGAAGGCGGGCCAAGCTGAACCGCGCGCTTGCATGCCGCGCATCGGGCTTTGCCGCGAGATCGGAGTCGGGAATCTCAAGTGGGACGGGAGCAGGGGGCTGCGAATCTAGCCCTGAGGGCAGCACTGAAAAGAGAAGCTCGAGGTTGTTCAGCCTGCCAACGTCCGCCAACGGCAAGTACGCGGCATAGGTTCGCACCATACCGGCTCGGCGAACCGTAGGGTCAGGCTGCATCCGTAGGAAGACATAATGGCCTTCCAAGGCGAACCCGCTGACCACCGGGCCCCAGTCGGCACCGATCGGAGGATGCCCGGGCCGGTCCGTCAAGATTGTCAGCTTGGCAGCAAATTCAGGGTTCCCAGACGAGGCCAGCAAGCCGTGGCCGTTGTTCTGTTCGCCGAAGACCGCATAGTGGATTCGCATCCGCTAACGCGGCTGAATCAGCCAGTTGATTGGGAAGGTCAAGTCGCGCTCCTGCTGACCCGCGCCGGTGACGATGTAGCCGACATTTTCAGCGCCCTTGCGCGCGAATTCCTTATCGGGATTTTCAGCCGGAAGGGATTTTTCAGTCGAGGTGAGGCCCCACACTCGCACTGAATCTGAGCTCCAGTTCGCCGCAAGAAACCGGCTCAGCAACGGCGCGCGGATGCCAAGAAGCGCACCCGGCGCCATGCTCCGCTCCGACTCTGGAAGCTCATCCCAGCATGACAACATTACGACCAGCCGCGGAGCATCAACGCGGTGGCGCAACGAAGCGCCTCGGACAAATAGGAGTCGTTGAAGTATCTCGATGGCGTAGCTTTCTGTCACGGCCCCGGCAGGCAGCGGCCCAGGCTTGGCGTCATTCTTGGCCTCTGCGCGCGGTCCGGAGTCCACGGGATGGGTCATGAAGCTTTTAACCGCGCGGATGCCGTCGATGCGCAGGAACAGGAGCCAGTTGTCCGCCTGTTGGGCCCGCTCGACCCAAAGCGCGGGGAGCAGGTTACTATGGGACATGCGTCGCAACTGCTCTCCATCGTAATCCGCGAACTTCAACTCATATTGGCGGCCAGCAGAATCGACGAGGGCGAAGTCCGTCGTTACGTATGTGTTGGAGCTGGTATGGTTCGGCTGAAGGCCTTGAGCAAGTCGATCGACATCGCGTTCGATCGCCGTTACATCGCCCACCGACTTGAGCAGTTTTAATTCCCCGGGCTTGTGCTCAAATCGTTGGAAGACCTGCCCCCGATACGTCGATTTACCAGAGTCCGGTCCGCCCAAAACCAGCAGTCGCGGAGTTGACGCGGCGTTCATGACGCGGCGCCTCGATAAGCGAGAAAAGCGGAATCGTGGGTCGCGAGCGTCTGGGGACGCGCCGCTTGCGGAGTTTGATTTAGGAGGAGTTCCAACAGATCGACGCATGCCGAATCGTGGATGTGGAGATTCAACGACGAATGCTCGCCGAATAATTCAGTGAGCCTCGCGCGAACAGGCGCCTCGACGCCTTCGTCGCACAGGCCGTCGCTCTTAGTCCATACTGCGATAACGGGACGTCCACGCAGGTGCTCGCTCAACCGCCGGGCAAGCGTGAGAGTCGTATTCCGGATACGGCCTACGTCTGGTCCGGCCAATCCCTCGCGATCGACGACAAAGACGAAATGGGTCGCATTTTCTGCGATCCAGCGCGCTCCCGCCGCGTCAACAGCGGCTTCGTTCGACAGCCAGCGTGTGAACCACTCTCCTGGCGCGTCGGTGAAAAGAAGGTCGCTCACCATCGCGCCGCGAAGCCTAAACGCAAGGTGCAGGAGGCTCGGGGTGCGTTGGCCTGTATCGGGCGTATGGGGAGGGAACATGCCGCCGTTCGGCGATGGCCACGTCGTGTGATCCTTGAGCTGACTCCAGCCCTGTAAAGTGAACGATCCGGCAAAGTCGTACCCAGCTACTACACCTTTCGTCGCGAAGTGTGCGTATGTAGCCGTTAACAACCCGGTTTTCCCAGCGTTGAAGGGACCAATCAAACCCACCAAGCGGGCCGGACCGCGGGACGAGGCGAGAGTCATGTCGGCCAGGCCAAGGCCGCGACCGGTCCAGGGCAAGCGAAGGCCCGATCCGTCGTCAAGGGTCTCCGTTGAGGATTCGACTGTGGAGGCCGAATCAGTTCCCGCTTGAAAATGCGGACAGCTTCGGAAATCGCGGGTGCCCATCTCGCACTGCATACCGGACGGGACGTCGCAGTCTGGGCGTTTGCAGGTACCGTTCACGATGCGCGCGAGAGAAGCTTGCGGATCTGCAACTCGCGGTAGAATTGGACAGCGAACTCAGCCAATGAATCCTCATGCTCACGGGAGACTCCGGTCTGCTCCACAAAGTCCCCATTGCCGATCTCGCGTACAGAGCAGTCGAGCCAGGAGCGCCGCCCCTGCGCCGGAAGCTTATCCGCGGCTATGGCTTTGCCCTCCGGCAATGAGGCTAATTTGGGGCCTATAGTCGCGAGAAGATCGGCGAGCCGCGCGCGCTTTGGCGCCAGTTCAGCCAGCAGGTCTTTTAAGAAAAATTCGACGCTCGGGGGTGCCAGCTTCGTGACCATGCGACTCACGTCTATGACGGCATGCAGTACACGGTCGGTATCGTTGAGCGAGCGGAATCCCGCGCGCGCCGAAGGCGAGTATTGGCTCATACGAATCCAGAGCAGTTCGGTCTTGGCGTCGCGCATCGCTAGGCGCTCGAGGCTGGCGGACCAGCCCGCGACGATTTCGCGAAGCGCTTCTTGCATGTCTTCCGCGTAGCCCTTGGTGCCGGCCTGGACCGCGGAGTAGACGGCTTCAGCAGCGCGCGGCGCGAACTCGTGCGCCCAGGGGGTTGGCGAGTTTGGCCAATGCGGGTTAGGCGTGGGGTACGGCTTGCTCTCTTTGTCGTGCGGTCCCGAGGCCCGACCGAACGCGGCGGCCAGTTCTTCCTTGTTGACCTGGGCTTTCTTCAGTTTCCCCGCGAGCTTTGGCAGAGACATGTCCACGGTATTAACCCACGCGCCGTTCAACTCCTCTGCGACGCCGGACTCCCAGGTCGCCAGCATCGCGGCGATCGGGATCTTCCCCTTGCCGTCGAGCGCAGCGGACCCGAGATTGCGAGCAATCAGCGTCATGGCGAAGCGCAGATCCTGGCCTTCGGTAGCCGCGATCTCGATGCCGCGCAATAGCACCGCACGATGTACCTGCACGGGTGACGCGCCCGTCTTGTTCGTCATCGTCTGCCATTTGGTAGCGATGACTTCTCCGACCTTCGTGTGTACTGGATCGCTCGCAGGCACGCGCTCATCCAGACCGACGAGCGCGCAACGATAAGCCAACATTGGGTCGGCTGCGATTTCCTTGGCGAGGGACTCAGCCGCTGAATCCAGGAGCTTGAGTTTCTCGTCGTCCTCACCGATGGGGAGGAGATTTGCCGATAGAAAACCGGAAAGAATGTTGTTCATGTATTGGGTTTTGTCCCCAACGACCCGGCAACTTGGATGCCGAAATTGGGACAACAAAGTAAAGCACTTTGGACCCTCTATTGTCGAGCTTCCGTAAAGCATATTCAGTCGACGTCTTCCAGTCCGCGGAACGCGACTTCGACGATGCGGCCTTGCGCGCGGCGAAACTGCTGCGCTTTACGCCCGCTTTCGCCGACGGCATCCCGTGGCCGTCAAAATGCACCAGGCGATTCCTCTTGTTGAACAAAGGCATGAGCGAAACGTCGACCCATTCTTTGAAGACTAGAGTTCGTCCCGATTGTCAGCCATTGTTGTAATATCCCCATGTTGCAAATGTGCGCGTCCAAGGGAGAACGATATGAATAAGACCTCGATTGTTGCCGCATCTTTGTCCGCCATGCTTCTATGCGGTGGCATGGTGATGGCCCAGAGCGCTCCACCCCAAGGGTGGACGATTCAAGGCTCTAAACCCGAAGCTTATGTCGTCAAAGCAGATTCCACCCAGAAGAGCGCGCATGGGAACAGCGTTTCGCTTCAATCCATCGACGAGAAGAGCGGAACGGCGACGTTGATGCAGGCCGTCAAGGCGGACGACTATAAAGGGAAAAGGGTGCGGTTTTCCGGATATATCAAAGGGCAGGGAGTGAAATCATGGGCGGGGCTGTGGATGCGAGTCAATGCGGCCGACAACAGGGTCACCTCCTTTGACAACATGGAAAAAAGGGCGTTTCGAGGGAACGGTGATTGGAAGAAGTTTGAGGTCGTTCTCGACGTTCCAGCCGATAGCGCGACGATCTCTTTCGGAGCCATCATTTCCGGCCTGGGTCAAATATGGGTCAGCGGGCTCGAATTTCAGGTCGTCGATGAGAGCGTTTCGGTCACGGCTAAACCTTTTGCGAACGAGCTGAATAGCAAGCCGGTCAACTTGGAATTAAACTGAGCGGCCGCCCAAATGGGACAGCATGATTCGGCCGTCTCCCCAGCTACGGACGATTTCGATCTCGACATCCAACTGAGCCATCCGGAGGGATCGCCAAAATCTCCGAAGCTTAAGTTGGCCGATGACTCCAACCACGCGTCTTGCATAGATACATGCGACAATACCTGCCCGGTTTCGTGCGAGCGCAGTTGCGGTCGCGGCACTTGCGAGGATTCATGCCCGTCGACTTGCTCTGGGACTTGCCAGGACACCTGCCGCGCCACCTGTGAGAGCACATGCAATTTTACATGCAATGACACCTGCCCTTCGACGTGTCCCTGTCCCAAGACAGGCTATACATGCGGAGACAGCTGCGGATGTTAGAGCGGGCTTGAAAACTCAGCTCAGTCAACGGAACTGGCGTCCCACTGTAAAGGCGGATAAAATGTTCTCCGTCCTACGGGACGCGTCCGAGCGGATTGGCGACAAGCGAGCAGTTGATACGGCGATGGCGTCATCGGTCCTGCAGACGGCATACCCAGAATCGATCCACTGGCAAGGATACTCCGTCGCGCAGGGTTTTGCTGGTTTGGCGATCGCCAGCGCATATTTCGGTGCTTGCTTCCCGGATGGCGACTGGGACGCGGTTGGGCATCGCTATCTGCTTCAGGCTGTTCGCTCCGCCGAAGAGTCCCACGGTCTGCCGTTGGGATTGTTTGCCGGGCTCAGCGGCGTCGGGTTTGCAGCTGACGCTCTCTCGAAGGGCGGAGTACGCTACAGGAATCTCCTGGCCAAGATTGATGGGAATCTAGCGCCTCGCGTCCTCGCCCAGTGTAATAAGCTGCGGCAACAGTCACCAGGATGTTCAGTCAACCAATTTGACGCGATTTCAGGTTTGTCCGGCATTGGCGTCTACCTGATGAATCGGCGTGGAGATTCTGAAGTGGCCGAGGCACTTGACGCCGTACTCCGGTGCTTCGTGCAACTTAGCACTGAGACGCGGGGACTTCCTTGGTGGCACTCACCCGCCGCGCTGCTAGATAAGAACATGTTGAAGCGATTTCCTGCTGGGAACATCAATCTTGGTCTTGCTCACGGCATTTCAGGGCCATTGGCGCTGATGTCAAAAGCGTTGAGCGCCGGTATCGGCGTCGATGGCCTTCAGGGAGCTGTTGATCGAGTCGCTCGCTATTTAAACGGGGAAAAACGAATCGATAAATGGGGACCGGGATGGCCTGATGCTGTTTCGTTGACCTGCGGCGACGAACATATAGGTTTGGTCTCGAATCGTCCTGCTTGGTGCTATGGCAGCGCCGGAGTCGCTCGAGCGCTCTGGCTCGCCGGATCGGCGCTCGGCGAGGCCCGATATCAGGAGCTTGCCTTACAGGGCATGGAGGCGGTTTATGCGAGACTCAATTCCACGCCGTCCAACCTGCCGCCGACTTTTTGCCACGGACTTTCAGGGTTGCTTCAGATCACACTTCGCTTCCAGCATGACACCGGCTTGGATGTTTTTTCGCGGGAAGCGGGCGTCCTGACGGAGCAGATTTTGGGTTCCTTCGACCCCGAGGCCCCAATGGGATTCTATAGTGTTGAACCGGGCAATCGCCGGGTGGACAATCCCGGCCTGCTTGACGGCGCGCCAGGTGTCGTGATGACCCTGCTCGCGGCGACGGGAGCCTATGAGCCGCACTGGGACAAACTTTTCCTCATCTAGACGGATGAAATCGAGCCCTGCGCGGAAATCGTCTTATGAACCGCTCGATTTCTTAGTCATCCGAGCGCCGCTGCTCTCTGTCGAGAAATACCTTGCCCTCGCCGGCGCTCAAGATTTGCGCGCTGCCATCAGCGTCCCAGGCGTTTTCCGAGCGCTGGCTGTCGGTAGCCCATCGTTATCAACGGCGCTTGAGAAATCCGGACTTCCCGAACGGAAGTCAGTGCAACTGGACAGCAAGCTGCTGCGCTATTTGATACGCATGTCTACTCGGCCGACTCCATACGGTCTCTTTGCCGGCGTCGCCTTGGCTCGCTGGGGGAATACCGACCTCGCTTTGGACGCGCGCCATCAGACGCGCACACGCCCTGACATGGAGTGGATCTTGGGTTTCATTCAGAAACTCGAATCACAGCCAGAGGTGTTGAAGGAACTTAAACTTTTCGCCAACCCCGCGATATATATTAGAGACGGGCGGCTGCATCTTTCGGAACGCGCCTCACTCGTTGACTCCATCACGCCTACTACAGTGTCCATGCGTGCAACCGCAGCAGTTCGATGTCTTCTTAGCAATGCCCGCCAGCCGATTCCCTATCGAGAACTCACAAGACGCATCGAGGCTGAGTTTCCCGGCACCGACAAGCAAAAGGTCGAGGATATGATCTCGGCGCTATGGCAAGAAACAGTATTGCTCACGGAGTTGCGTCCTGCATTGACCGGGAGCGATGCGGCGAGACGATTGTGCGAGAGCTTGAGTTCGATTCCAATCATCGCATTGGAGGCGGAACGGCTTGAGAGTTGGTTGGCTAAAATATCCGCCTGGGACCAAATGCCTGTTGAGAATTCGGTTGAGGCCTTCAGAAGTTTGGCAAGCGAGTCGGCGACAATGTACTCGTTCGATGGGGAGACCTCGCTGCAAGTAGACATGGGGCTTCGCCTTTCGGGGAAGCATCTATCCCGCGCGGTTGGAGAGGAGGCGGCATTCGCGGCCGAACTACTTCTTCACCAGACGGCCAGAAACTATAGCGATCCCGTCATCGGCCCCTATCGACAGGCTTTTAGAGCGCGCTACGGCGAGGGCGTAGAAGTGCCCCTGCTTGAGTTGCTACATCCGGCGTTCGGCCTGGGTCCAGTTGAATTCGCCTCGTCCACTGCTCAGCCGGTGTTCGAGCGAAATAGAATTGCGAACTCGACTCGAGATCAATATTTGTACAGCTTGGCCGTAGATGCGCTGCGCGACGGCGTGAGTGTCGTCGAGCTTGACGATGCTGCGCTCAAGGCTCTGCAGAGCGGAGCGGTCGAAGCAGAATCATACCCTGCGTCTCTCGACCTGTTCATTTCAGTCGCCGCCGAATCCGCGGCGGCACTCGATAGGGGAGAGTTCCAGATCGCCGTCGCACCTCATGCGGGAAGCTCCGGTGCCGGGCGAAGCCTAGGTCGGTTCGTTGATATGCTCGGCGTCGAGGCCTTGGAGGCGCTTCAAAGTGTTTCCCAGAGGGAGAAAAATCTTTACCCCGATCGTGTTTGGGCGGAACTGATCTACTTGCCGCGGAAGTCCCGTTCCGCAAATGTGTCCATCCGTCCAGCCGTAAGATCAAACGAAATACTCTGGGGAGTTCAGCCCGGAGTGTCCTGGGCGAAAACGATTCCGCTCGAGGAACTGGTCGTAGGAGTCGAGCGAAATAGATTCTACGTTCATTGGCCGCGTGAGGGAGCGGACGTCTCTATGTGTGCGGGCCACATGCTGAATAATCAGCGCGCCCCCGCGCTTATCCGATCTATTGCCGAGATCAGTCGTGACGGCATGGCCTCCGTGACCGCGTTCCAGTGGGGTACGGCTGCTCAGTTGCCTTTTCTGCCCAGAATCAAAACGGGGCGGATAGTTCTTGCGCCGGCGCAGTGGCGAGTCACGAACGCACTCCTGTCGAATCCGAGCGGTTGGCGGACGCGTTGGAATGTGCCGAGGCACGTCTATCTCGTCGAAAACGACAACAGGCTCCTCTTGGACCTCGACGATCCCAGGCAGAGCAATGAGTTGATGAGCGAACTAAAGAAAAAGTCGGCGAATGGGAAGGTTATCCTGCAAGAAGTATTTCCGAGTCTCGAGCAAGCGTGGCTGGGGGGGCCGGCAGGTCATTACTTATCCGAGTTCGTCGTGCCGTTGATTCTGCGAAGCAAGTCCGTTCCGGTTCATGGTTCTAAACGATTTCCCCGGCGCCATCCCCAGCAAGACAATATCCTGACCGCGGCACCCTCCAGCCGGGATCGCTTACGCGCTCCAGGCAGTGACTGGCTGTATGTGAAATTCTACGGGGATGCTCAAAATGAGGAGGCGTTGATCTCTCGGGAACTCACTTCTTTTGCAACTCGGCTCGTATCTTGCGGATTGGTTCGGCGCTGGCATTTCGTTCGGTATAACGACCCAGCCGCGCACGTCCGTCTGCGCCTCCAAGGGAAACCCGACGATTTGACTCGCAGCGTTTGGCCGCAACTGTGTGATTGGGCACAAGAACTCATGAAAGAGGGCCGCTGTCTTCACTTCGCCATCGATACGTACGAGCGGGAGATCGACCGCTACGGCGGCAACGAGGGACTTGGCGAGGTTGAGGATATCTTCTCATCTGACAGCTTCGCGGTCTCTCAGATGCTAGAGATCTCGAAAAATGGGACTCTCCACATGGACCGCGTCGATCTCGCGACGATAAGCATCGACAACCTTTTAGGCAGTCTCGGTATTCCAGAAAGCGAGCGAATTGCGTGGTGCCGTGAGAGCGGTCTGCCCAGGTCAGCTGGGAGCATTGAATATAGAAAGAGACAAGGGGCCCTCGTATCGAGCGCTCGCTCCTTGGCTGCAGGAGTGAAGGGCACGGCTTTGGAAGCACTAGGAAAAATCCTCTCGGAAAGGCACACCAGGGTGTCGGCCGTCTCCTCGCGACTTTACGCCCTCGAGAAGGCGGAAAGGTTGAGTAAGAGCGTGAGAAGCATCTGTCACAGCGTGGTCCATCTCCACTGCAATCGTCTTCTTGGAACGGACAAAGTGGCCGAGCAGACAGCCCTTGGTCAGGTGGTCAGACTCCGGCTCAGCCTGGACTCTGCCCGAGCTTTATAAGACGAGCGTTACCCATGCGAAACTTTATGTTCCAGTCCTTCGAATCGAAATCCTCAAATTGGTAGAGTGCTCGCATGATTGAGGCGGGAATAGATGGCTGACCGGGAATTGTTGGTTGAGGAGATTCGGCACGTTCGGACGGTTCATATGCTGTTGGTGTTGGCTGCCGCCACGGTGGGCTATCTTGTTCTTGCGGCGTGGACGGACGCCCCTGAAGTTCTCCGTGAGACCGAGGCGCTCGAGCGGGATATCCGGGGGTTTGTCGCCGACCCTAGGGTGCTGCTTGCGACGATCCCGCATTCCGCTGCTACCTACCATGAACTAATGTCCATAGTCGCTCCGACGGATGATCTGATGGATGGGGAGCTCTCGCGTGGTGTCCTTCAGGGATCCGAACGCGTCGTTCAATTTGGAGGACTGCCGAGCGTCGATAATTCGTCTATCGAGACGCTTCGTGCCGCCCTCAATAATACGACGTTGCAGTTCCAGCATGTTTCCAGATTCGACCTGTCAGCGACTGCGGTTGACTGGATTCGTGGAGGTCGATCTTCAAGCACGGCGCCAAGGGATGGGGGGAATTTGACCTCAATTGGTCACGGGCCGAGACTTATGGAAGTCATCGTTTCTAGTTGGCCTAAACGCCCCGGAGAAATGGGGTTGGCTAGAATCCGTCTGCGAATGCTTAAAACAACTTGGACGCCGGCGGTGCAAGGAACGGACGGACTCTATCATGGATCGGGCGGGAAGATAGAGAATCACGTGGACATGAGTTATGACGTCCGATTCGAGGCGGCGTCCGTCGAGACGGTACGTGTTGCCCCGAAGTGGTTCGCCGAGCACTACCCGCATCTCGACTCAAGGAAAGTCCAGGCGATGACATGTCAGCAGATTCGATATGCGGCTCTATCGGAGGCCGAAAGCAAGCTGCGGGAAGGGCATGCGAAATTTGCCGATCTTGAAATTCAGGGTCAATATATAGCCATTGTCGCGCCAATTGCACTTATTGGCCTGCTTATATACCTCATCGCGTGCCTGCACGAAATATTACGGTTTCTGGATGCAGGAGGAACGTCTCCTCCGCTTATACCATTCGTGGGCGGCGCGCCTGGCGCGTTCTCCTGCGGCATCGCTTGGCTAACCTTTTCGTTGATTCCTGCAATCACCCTTGGTATCGTCTTTTGGCGCGTTCGAGAATCAAGAACGGAGGGCATTCTAATAGGCAGCATCACATTCTTGATAGGTGCGCACGCCAGTCGGCTAGCGCGACGGTTGCCCACATTTCCAGCTTAGCGATGGCGCTGACCTGAGTACTTTGTCATTTTGAAATTAGTCGTTGCCCACGCTGTTCCATTTAAAACCCTGTTGATCGTCCATCCAGTTTCCGACGGCAAGAGGATGTATCGATCAGTGCGTTCATATTGCTTGTGCGTGAGAGCATTTCGGTATGAAATATCAAGATGGAGTATCGCGACACGGCTTCCGGACGACATTTCAGCAAACTGTTTGTCCGTGGGAGTTGTCCGCACCGTGCTTAAGGGCCCTCTTGTCCAGGGTTCCAGGCGGTCAAGAGAATGTTGTGGAACGATTGTTTGTCCACCAAGTGGAATCGCTGACGCGAACTCAAGCTTTAGATTCGCCGCGTACAGGTAGTCGGTAATTTCGATATTTTCCAACGCGAAGCTGCTCCCGTTATACAATTCGTAGGCAAGAGGCGCATTGCGTCCATGATCGATTACAGACAATTCCAGTACCGGCTCTTCATTCGCCTGGGCAACTCGCTGGCTTAGTTTGTTGCTCTGCCAGGCACAAACCGCCATGGCAATTGTTCCGATGAGTATCCCGTATTGAATCCGAGTGTTCTCGCTGTGTCGCCTTTCTTCCTCAGCGTATTTCTCGATTGATGCGATGGCCTGCCCAGCCACCAAATAGCGCCCGTTTCGTTTTGAGAGTTCACCGGATATGCACAATGAATCAAGGTAGAGCTCGAGTTTTCGCTGTTGAGAATCTGCCCCGGGGTGAAGCACCCATCTCAGAGAGTGCAGGCCAGTCATGACATCGATAACTGATACGGGGCGGCCAGGGTGTTCGATATGGTGCTCAATCAGGAACTGGAGAAGTTGGGTTCTCTCCATGGTGACCAAGCTTCGCCGGTTGAAAATGTACTGGCTAATTCCAGCCCAAGTTCGTTGAAGG
>JAYTSX010000199.1:0-21034 GCA_043745445.1 Elusimicrobiota bacterium | reverse complement strand
AGGTTGTCCTTGGCTTCGCCGAGCACGTTCATCAGGCGGCCGAGGCAAGCTTTGCCGACGGGCACGGAAATCGGAGCGCCGGTGTCTTCCACCGCGGTTCCGCGCGTCAGACCTTCGGTCGCGGCCATCGCGATCGTGCGCACGATGTTGTCGCAGAGATGGCTCGCCACTTCGACGGTCAAGGTCGCACCCGAGCCGTTCTCGCCGGGCAGCTTGATCTTGAGCGCGTTGTAGTTCGCCGGAAGCTTCCCGGAGGGAAACTCAACGTCGACGACGGGGCCGATGACTTGGACGATTTTTCCGATGTTCATTTTATCGCTCTCTTTATCAGTTGATCGAAGTGAATCCGATCTTGTGGAATCGCACGCCGTAGCGGCGCTGGCCGCCGATGGCTCCGAGCACGCTGCGGACCTCTCCGCGGATCTGAAGCGCAGGGTTCAGGCGCAAGTGCAGCGTCATGCCCTTTTCGAGCTCCGCATCGGTGCGGAATGTCATGCCGCCCTCGGATAAGTCGGTGATGGTCGCGCGGCATTTCGCCGCGGTCGGCCCCTGCATGTTGATGTCAAAGGTCGCGCCGACGGCCGTGCGCGGATGCCGTCTCTGTTCGCTGCCGGTCTTCTGGGTCAAAATGTTCTCCATGATATTAAGCGGCCAGGGCCTCAGCCCCGCCGACCAGCTCCGCAATTTCTTTGGTGATCATCGCCTGGCGCGTGCGGTTCGCGTCCAGAACATACCCTTCGCGCATCTCTTTCGCATTCTTGGAGGCCGAGTCCATCGCGTTCATGCGCGACGCGAGCTCCGCGGCTTGCGACTCAAGCAGGATGCGGTAAAATTGGGCCTTGATGTGCCGCGGCAGAAGCGCGCTTAGCAACTCCTGACGGTCGGGCTCAAAGCCGTAGTCGGGAAGCTCGACGGTTTCGGGAACGACGGCCGGCACGGGAATCGGGAGTATTTCAGCGGTCAATAGGCGCTGCGTCGCGACGGATTTAAACTCGTTGTACAGAACGGTCACCTTGGAAATGCCCTTGTTGAGGTAGGCGTCGAGCACGGCTTGGCCGAGCAGATCCGCATGGGTGAAGGTGATCTTCGGAAAAATGCCGACGAGCTCGAAGGCCGTCTCGATCTGCTGGCCCTTAATGCGCTGCACGACATCACGGCCCTTGCGGCCGACCGCGATGCAGTACGTTTTCTGATCGCGGCGTTGGCGGAACCACTCGAGCGAGGCGCGGATCACGTTCGAGTTGAACGCGCCGCACAGACCCTTGTCGCCGGTGACAAGAACCAGCAGCTCAGGGCCTTCGGTCCGCTTATCGAAGTAGGGGTGAATTTGAATTTCTTTCTTGGCGGCCACATCGAAACGAACCTCAAGCAGCGCGAGTTCGCGGACCATGCGATCCATCTTAGACGCGAACGGCCGCGCGGCAAGGATCGCGAGCTGAGATTTGCGCATGCGCGCCGCCGCCACCATCTTCATGGCCTTCGTGATCTGCTCGGTGGATTTAGTGGACTTAATCTTGCTGCGAAGTTCTCTGAGGGATGCCATGTCAGACTCCGACGGGGACTTTTCGTCCGCCGATGTAATCCTGGATCGCGCGTTCGACGGTCCATTGTGAACGGAAACCAAAACCTTTCTGCGCTTTCGTGGGGTCGCCGAGCGTCTCGTTCTGGTAAAAGCTGTACGGGTTCTTGATGTACTCAGGCTGGAGGCTCGTGCCGAGCGTCGAGTTCAGCGCCGCCACGATGCCGTTGAAATCGGTCTTACGGCCGGTGCAGACGTTGTAAACCCCGGGCGCGGATTTCTCAAAGGCGCGGATGTTCGCGTCGACGACATCCTTCACATAGATAAAGTCGCGGTACTGCTCGCCCATCTCGAAGATGCGCGGCCGGCGGCCGGCCTTCATCTGCAGGGCCAGTTGCCAGATCATGCTCGCGGATTTATTCTTATGCGCTTCGCGCGGGCCGAACACATTGAAGTAGCGCAGGCCGACCGCCTTCACGCCCTTCGCGGAGCCGGCGACGGTTTCCATGACGCACTTTGAAAATCCGTACACGTTCATGGGGCGGAGCTCGGCATCCTCGCGCTGAGGGGCCGGCGCGTCCCCATAGGTGCCCGCCGAGGATGCGTACACCACCTTCTTGACCTTCGCCTTAGCGGCCCAGACGAGGAGATCACGGAAAGATTCGACATTGACCTTCATCATCAGGCGCTGGTCTAAAACCGTAGTGTCGCTTATGGCGGCCTGATGAAAGACCGCGTCAATCTTACCGACACGAGGGGCCCAGTACGACACATCGCCGAAATCAGCGGCAACAACATCGCCGGGAAAACCGCGCAGGTTCTCAAAGGTCCCGGCGGAGAAATCGTCGAGCGCCACGACCTGCCAGCCGCGAGCAGCGAGCTCCCAGCACAGGTTCGAGCCGATCAAGCCGGCCCCACCCGTCACGAGCGCGCGCGGGCTCACTTGCTCCTCTTTGAGACGATGTCCTGGAGTTCCACGACGGAAGAGAGCACGCAGTCGTTGAGCTCTTTAAGCCGCTTGCCGTCGGGCTTCTTGATCCCGGGCATCGCGGCTCCCGCGTAATAGTTTACGAGCGTGGCGCAGACCTGGTGATCCCACGCGGTCAGGCCGCCGCCGACCTTGCGGTCACTGCCCAGCTTGCTCGTGTAGCGCTTCATCGACTTAACATCGCGCGCGATGAGGTCCGCGAACGCGCTCGGTGAATTTTTATCGCCGACGTAGGTGAAGACGCCGCCAAGCTCCGGTTTGCCGACCGCCATGAGCGCCTCGATGAGCGAGCCGCTGAGGATTTCCTGCGCGCGCGCCGCCGTCGCCGCGAACAGCGGTGAGAAAAACAGGCATACGGCGAGCAGGAGTCGGAGCATTACTTGAACTGAGCCTTGAATTCCTTGAGGAGCGCCTCGATTTTCGCCTTTAGCGCGTCGTCGATGACCTTCTTGTCGCCGAGCTCTTTCATCGTCGCGGCGTGACGCGCCTCGGCGTAGGCGTGCAGCTCGGTTTCGTAGCGGCGCACATCCTTGGCCGGAACTTCGTCGACGAATCCGTTGGTGCCGGCGTAGATCGACAGCACCTGACGCTCGACGGACAGCGGCACGTACTGGCCCTGCTTGAGGAGCTCAACGAGGCGCTCGCCGCGCGCAAGCTGCTTCTGCGAGGACGCGTCGAGCTCGGAACCGAATTGCGCGAACGCGGCCAGCGCGTTGTACTGCGCCATGTCCAGGCGCAGGCGGCCGGCCACGCCCTTCATCGCCTTCGTCTGCGCCGCGCCGCCGACGCGCGACACGGACAGGCCGACGTTGACGGCGGGGCGGATGCCTGAGTAGAACAGGTTCGACTCGAGGTAGATCTGGCCGTCGGTGATGGAGATGACGTTCGTCGGAATGAAGGCCGAGACGTCGTTGGCCTGAGTCTCGATGATCGGCAAGGCGGTCAAAGAGCCGCCGCCGTTTTCCTTCGAGAGCTTACAGGCTCGCTCGAGCAGGCGGCTGTGCAGATAGAACACATCGCCGGGGTACGCTTCGCGGCCCGGGGGGCGGCGCAGCAACAGCGAGAGCTGACGATACGCCGCCGCGTGCTTGGACAGGTCATCGTAGATCACGAGCACGGCCTTGCCCTGCCACAAAAATTCCTCGCCGATCGAGCAGCCGGCGTAGGGTGCGATGTAAAGCATGGGGGCCGGCTCGGAGGCGCCGGCTGAGACGACGATCGTGTATTCCATCGCGCCCGCGTCCTGCAGCTTCTGCACGACGGCGGCGACGGTGGACTGCTTCTGGCCGACGGCCACGTAGATGCAGATCGGCCGGTTGCTCTGGTTCTTCTGATTGATGATCGTGTCGATGGCGATCGCGGTCTTGCCGGTCTGTCGGTCACCGATGATCAACTCGCGCTGGCCGCGGCCGATCGGAATCATCGCGTCGACCGCCTTAACCCCGGTCTGCAGGGGCTCGACGACGGGCGCGCGCTCCATGACGCCGGGAGCCACGATGTCGAGCGGGCGGAACTTCGTCGTTTTAATAGTGCCCTTGCCGTCGATGGGGCGACCGAGCGCGTCCACGACGCGGCCGATCATGGCGTCACCCACGGGCACCTGCGCGACCTTGCCGGTGCGGCGCACGGGGTCGCCTTCCTTGACGAGGGCGTCGCTGCCAAACAGCACGCAGCCGACGTTTTCCTTCTCAAGGTTCAGCACCATGCCGATCACGCCGTTGGGGAACTCAAGGAGCTCACCCGACATGGCGTTCTCGATGCCGTAGACGCGGGCGATGCCGTCGCCGACCTGTAAGACGGATCCTTCTTCTTTCAGCTCCGTGGAGCCTGAGAAGCCTTCGATCTGCGTCTTGATGACGGCGGTGATTTCTTCGGGTCGGATGGCCATGTTAGTTGAAGCTCTCCTTCAGCCGGCGCAATTGTCCGCGCAGGCTGGAATCCAAAACCCAGTCGCCGATCTTGACGGTGATACCGCCGATCAGCTCCGGGTCTTCTTTTACGTCAAGTTCGATCTCTTTTCCGGTAAATTTTTTCAGCTTCGCCGTGAGCTGTTGCAGCGCGTCGGGAGACAACGGGGCGGCGGTGCGCACGTGCGCCTTCGCGGCCCCTCGCTTCTCGGCGGCCAGCTTTGCATAGACGGAAGCGACCATGATCATCAAGTCGAAGCGCTTCTTGTCGACGAGCAAATCGAGAAATTTAAGGGTCGTCGCGCCGACTTTATCGCCGAGGGCGCTGTTGAGCAACTTTTTCTTGCTTGCCGGCGGCACGCGCGGATGGCGAAGCGCGGACATCGCATCGAGCAGCAGCTTGTGCGCGGAACCGAGGTCCGCCTGCACCTTCTGCTCTTCGCCTTTGGCGGACGCGGCCTGAAAAAGAGCCGCCGCGTAGCGGCCGGCCAGGACGCGATCGGAGGCCTGCATCTTAGTTGCTCCCCGCCTTCTTGGTGGAATCCAAATCCTTGAAGAAGCCGTCGAGGACGGACTTCTGAACGCCCGCGTCGACCGACTTGTGCAAAAGCTTTTCCGCGGCGAGCACGGAGAGGCTGGCCACTTCCTTGCGCAGATCTCCGACGAGCTTGTCCTTCTCCGCGGCGAGCTCGAGCGTCGTCTTCGCCTTGATCGCGGCGGCGTCGGCCTCCGCTTCGGCCTTGAGCTTGGCGCGCAGCGCCTCGCCGTCCTTGGTCGCGGCGGCGAGCAAGTCCTTGGATTTGGCCTGAATGCCGGCCATGTGCGCCTCGAGCTCCTTCTGAATGCGCTCAGCTTCCGCGCGCGCCTTCTCGGCGCCCTCGCGATCGGCCTTAAGGCGCGCCTCGCGCTCCTCCACCGACTTCAGCAGCGGGCCCCAGGCGAACGCCTTAAGGATTCCCACCAGGCAGAGGAAGGTCACGATGGTCCAGACGGTCAAGCCGAGATCGGGTTTGAGAAGATCGCCCATGTTAGTCGTCGCTCCTACTTCAGATCACGAAAAATTGGTGCTCCCGGGACGGGAGGTCCGCGCCGCCCGGGAGACTTTTGAACTAGTGCGTCGCGGCGGCCGCAGCTTCCGCGCCGTGTCCGGCAACGGGCACGCCCGCGTTGAGGGCGAGAGCGGCGAGCAGGACGCTGACGAGCGCCAGCAGGCCGAGGCCTTCGATCATGGCGGCCGGAATGATCATCATCGTCTGGAGCGCGCCGGCCGACTCAGGCTGGCGAGCCGCGCCTTCGAGGGCCGCGCTGGCGAGCTTGGAAATGCCGTACGCGCCGCCGATGAGGCAAAGGCCCGCGCCGACGAAAACTCCGATGTAAGAAAGTCCGAGGTAACCCATTTGTCTGTCTCCTTAACCTGCTTGTATCCGGAAAAGCCTATGGCCTCCGGGTTGCGACCTCCGCGGTTTAGTGCGGGTGAACGGCTCCGCCCACGAACAGGGCGGTCAAGAACGTGAAGATGTACGCCTGGAGAAACGACACCAGAACGTCCATCGTATAGATGAACAGGGCGAGGCCGATTGACGGGACGATCATGCCCGCGCCGGCGGCCTTGTTCATCTCTGAGAAAATAAAGATCATGCAGAGAAAAGCGAGCGACACGACATGGCCGGCGAGCATGTTCGCGAATAAGCGAATGCAGAGCGAGATGCATTTGGCGAACATGCCGAAAACTTCGATCACAAACAAAAGCGGCCACAGGATCAGCGGCACGCCGCCGGGCACGATGTGCACGACGTAGGACACGAGGCCCTGCTCCTTCACGCCCGCGTATTGAATCAGGCCGAAGGTGCAGATCGCCATCGCCGCGGTGACCCACGGGTTGGCGGTCACGCCCGCCATGTGCGGCACGAGGCCGAGCAGGTTGCAGGTGAGCAGAAAGAAAAACAGGGTGAGGAAGTAGGGAAGGTAGTGCCCGGCGTGGTGGCCGAAGATCGGCTCAAGAATTTCGTCGCGCACGAACAGGGCGAGCGGTTCGAACATCGAGCGCATGACGCGCGCCAGGCTCGATTCAGAGCGGGCGGCGAAGGTCAGCCCCACGACGGCGATCCCGCAGGCGATCCACATCGTGCGGATAAGGGGAGAAAGGCCCATATCGACGGGAAGGCCCGCGATAACGGCGACGACCTTGTGAGAAGTCTTGTGATCGACAAGGTGGTGCGCGAGGATATGCTCGAAATTCATTTGATCTTAAAGTGCCTCATCTCCAGCGTCAACAGCAGCGCCAACAGCGCGAACACATACGCCAACAACAACGACTCCAGCGTCACCGTCTTGCGTCCGTAACCCCAGACCGCCAAGACGAAGACGAGCCCGAACCTCAAACCCATCCCGCCGCCGAATGCCCACCAAAAGGCCTTCATCGAGCGACCGTTCGCCCACAGCAACCAGGCGACGCTCACCGATGAGGCCGCCCACGCGACGAACACGCCAATCATCAAGCTCCGTCGCTCCGGCCCCGACGACCATACGCGGCCCGCGATGAGTCCGCCGATCAGCGCGACAACGGCGCCTTCAGCCGCGGCGCGTGCCGCTGTTTTCGGGAAGGCTGAAAGTTCGGATGAGGCGATAGAGTCCAATCACGATTCCAAAGAGCGCGCCGACAAGCGTCCCCCACGGCGAGGATTTGAAATGCCTGTCCAGCCAATATCCCAGACCGACGCCGAGCAAGCTGAAAGAGGCCAACTCCCAGCCGACGCTCAACGCGAGAGCCAAGGCGTTTTTCTGGCCTTCCTTAGATGGCTCGGGTTGTGTCGGCATTTTCGGCGACGACGGAGCATTCTACGATTTACGGGGCCACCTGTCAATTTTCCGAAAAAAGGGCTATCCTTGCGGAATGAACGGACCCGCTCTCGAACGCGGCCCCGCGAGCATTTTAATCGCGGATGACCTGCCCGATCTACTCCAAGCCCTTAAGGAAACCCTTGAACGGGAGGGGTTTGTGGTGACCGCCGTGGACAACGGGCTATCCGCGCTTGAGGCCATCCGCGCCAACCCCCCCGACATCGCGGTGCTCGATCTCAAGATGCCCCGTATGACCGGTTTTCAGGTCTGCCAGGCCCTGCGCGAGGATCCGCTCCTCGAGAACCTCCCCGTCATCATCCTGTCCGCCTCGGGGACACGAGACAGCAAGGTCGCGGGCCTGGATCTGGGGGCGGACGACTTCATCACCAAACCCGTCGACGTGCGTGAGCTTTTGGCCCGTATTCGCATGATCCTCAAGCGCAGCCGCCAGGGCATCGACGCCAACCCGCTGACGCGCCTGCCCGGCAACCTCGCCATCGAGACACGCATCGAACGCGCCGTCGCCGACGGACGCCCATTCGCCGTTTTGTACATCGACCTCAACCAGTTCAAGGCGTATAACGACGCGTACGGCTACGACGAGGGCGACCGCGTGCTCAAGGGCACGGCGCGCGTGCTGGTCGACCAGCTACGCGGCGGCGCCGGCGCGGATTTTGTCGGCCATATCGGCGGCGACGACTTCATCGTGCTGTCTACACCCGAGAAAATGGAGACGCTGGCCCAACATATCTGCGACGCCTTCGACGCGGTCTCACCTTCCTTCTATAGTGACGAAGATCGAGCGCGCGGCGTGATCCTCGCCAAGGACCGTCAAGGCAACATGAAGGAGTTCCCCCTACTCTCGGTGTCGATCGGCATCTGCCACAACCGCGACCGTAAGCTCGCCGGCTTCGCTCAGGTCGCGCACCTCGGCGCCGAGCTCAAGAAAGTCGCGAAGGGCAAGCCCGGCTCGGCGTTCGTCGTCGACCGCCGCAAAGACTAGCTCGCCGGCTCGCCCAACCCGGCGGGCCTAGGCAAGGCAGAGGCCGTGCTCGCTAAGGCCGTTTACGAGCCCGCGCCTTAGCGTCGAGGCGGGCGGCTGCAGGGCGGATTTTCTTGGCCGGGAAAGCAAAGGCAGACGGCAGACTCCTGACCGACCTTGCCTTCAACGCGGCCGTCACGAAAACGCGTGGTCCCCGAGCTTTCGGAAAGACCGCCGCCGGCTTGCGCGCCCAAGCGAACCACATCGGCGATCATCGCGATGAACGCCGGGTGATCTCCCACAGTTTCGCAGCGATGCAGACGGACACCGGCGGCATCAGCCGCGGCCTTCGCCTCGACATCCAGATCGTAAAGGACTTCGACATGATCGGCGACAAAGCCGACCGGGATCAAGATCAGGTCCCGCACGCCGCGTGCGGCATCGGCGGCGATCACCTTGCAGATATCGGGCTCAAGCCACGCGGAACGCGGGTCCCCGCTGCGGCTCGTAAAGACCAGCCGCCAATCCTTGATGCCGAGCCTTGCGGCGACAAGCGACGCCGTCTCACGCAGCTCCGAAACATAGGTCGATTCCTTCGCCATCCCGCAAGGAATCGAGTGAGCGGTGAACACCCACTCGGCGCCGACTGGGCATTCTTTTTCACGGACGCGGGCCGCGATCGCGTCGACGAAGGACGGATGATCAAACCAAGGTTCGACGAATTCGATGAGCGGCGCTCCGGCGCCGAGCTTCGCGCGCGCGGCCTCAACGGCCTGAACATAGCGCTCAAGGCTCGCCTCTGAGCGATATGGCGCCGTGATAAATCCCGTGGCGCGGCGCACGCCGTCGTCGCGCATTTTCGCGAGCGTCTCCTCGAGAAAAGGGTGCCAATTGCGCTGTCCGAGATACACCGGCCGGCGGTCACCCGCCTTGGCGAGGACTGCGCGCAAGGCCTCGGCCTGGCGGCGCGTGATCTCATTGATCGGGGACCTGCCGCCGATATGTTCATAGTGAGCCGCCACAGCGATCACGCGCTCGCGGGGAATGCCGCGCCCACGGGTCACTGTTTCAAGAAAGGGAAGGATGTCCGCGGACTTATCCGGACCGCCGAATGACACGAAGAAGATCGCGTCGGTTGCGCTCATCTCAGGCCTCGCTCGCACGCTCGCAGTTGCTCGAGACCGGCGACGAGCCCCGCCGCCTCGAAGTCCGTATTCGCCTCGCGCCGAAGCTCCGACTCCGTGACGGTCACGGCCGCCAGAAGCGCAAGGCGCGCGTAGTCGAGGTTTTCGCTCACGGTATCATTCTCGCTGAAAAGATCGAAGAGAAAGCTCCTGAGCCAGGCTCCCTGAAAGCGCGTTCCGTCTTCGAGGCCAACCTTGGCGGCCCGCATCCGCCTCAGGATCTCGCGCATCGCGCGAGCGCGGTTCGGGTCCTGGGCTTGCGCCTGCACCGCGAGGGCCTTGAGCCGTCGTTCCAACACCCTGCCCTTCAGATTGAAATCGAACGCCGGTAAAATCGTCGTCAGCAGGAGCCGGGCGCCCGGCTTCAAGCCGTCAATCGGAACGGTCAGCTCTACGGCGGAAAGATCGCGCCGGAATTCCGCCTGGACAGGTTCCTTGGACTCCGGATCCCAATAGTCGTCCGTCGGCGCGCCGGCCAGTCGCACGATGAGCGGGGCGGCTCCCCCGCCGGCCGGCCAACTCAGACGCACGCTCGGGACGCAGTCGGCCGCTGGCCAGCCCGCGGCCGCGACGTCTCGATGCAGGAAAAAGTGGGAGCGGTGCGTGGCGTCAAGCGCCCGGTTTGCGTCGGCATATTCCGCCGCGCAATCGACGACGGAGGTCTCAGGACGGGGCCGCATTCCTCCCAGCCCGCCGACGGAAACGATGCGCGCGTTGATCAGATCCATGTAGACGGTCGCGCCCTCATCGAGGCGACGCACCAAAATCCCTCTTGGATACGGCGCGCGCGCGGCTCGCCCGAGCCAGACCGCCGCCGGCCCGTAGAGCAAAAAGTAATCCGAGCTCAACATCGGGATGTCGTAGCCCTCGAGATTCTCGACGACCTTCGCATGGACCGCCCGCCAATCTCGGCCCGGACGGCAGTCGTCGGCCGCGGCCGCGACCCAGGTATAATCCAGGCGCGTCTGCGCTTCGTCCTCGGCGTAACAGCCCTCGGCCTTCTTCTCCGGCACCGTTGATGAGAGCGCGCAGGCCGGGGCGAGGCCCTCGCCCGGCATCATTGCGCTCATGAAGCGTCCAGAGAAGCAAGATAGAAATTCCCCGCGTACCGTCTTGCCCGCCCGCCGCGCGGTTTCGATGGGGACTGCGAAGTCCTCCGGCTCTAGCCACTTTTTTTCGCCGGCCATCGTGGTGCCCAAATATACTCCCGCCGGGACGCCGTGACCGGTTATGACGAAGCGCAGCGCGCCCTCTGGACGCCCGCCCAGTCCGGCAAGGGCCGAGGAGGACGCGAGAAGATCCTGGAACCCGTCGTCCGAGGGTCGGGGCGCGTTCGTCGAGAGCGGGGCGGCGAACAGCGCCGCCGGCGCGCCGCGACTGAGAAAGGCGAGGTTGTCCCGCCCGAAGCGTTCGTTCCCATTGTCGTCCGGGCCGGAGACGCCGAAAAAGAACTCGTTGGGGCTAGGGCGCCAGCACGCCGGCCGTTCAAGCGTGGGGGCGGCACCGGCGGAAAGTACCAAGAGTGCGCTCAGAAAGGCCGCGCTCAACGCGGATGCGTACACCGCTAAGCTCCGCGCCTCGGCGCCGATACAAGCCTGTATAAGCCGCCGCGCGCGCTTTCGATGTCCCCTGACCAAGAGGTCAGCGCCTTTTTGAGAGCCGAGAGACGGCGCGTGATGGTTCCGGCTTCAAGCTCGCGTCCCGTTGCGGCGGAAAGCGCCGAGCTTAGCTCCGCGCGCGAGACGGTCTCGCCCTCGCGCTCAAGCAGGCGCCAGAGAAGCGCGAAGCCGCCGGCGTCGAGAACAACTTCCTTCCAGCGGCCCCGGCTCTTGATGAGAGCGCGATGAGCGCGGCGCTCCGCCTTGAGCGCACCGTCGGCGCTGTGCCGGGCCTGCGCGGAGAGCGAGCGGTCGCGTAAAGCGGCGAGCTTCGTGGAAATTTTTTCGTCCGCCCACGATTTAGCGATGACCTCATCGACCCCGCTGGAAATTGCGGCGAGCACCGCATCATGGTCCATTTCGCTCGCGTCGACGGCAAGCGCAATCGCGGCTCCCGGATACAGCAAGCGAAGGGCCGCGACGGCTTTCTTTGGAATCGCACCTGCGAGACCGCGGTCGAGTACGATGAGCGCGCGCTCCGGCGGTGGCGTGCGCCCGGCCGCGGGCAACGCCGAGCTCGCCTCAAGCGGCCAGACGCCGCGCCGCGCCAAATGCTCAAGGCGAGTCAACCAGGCGCTGTCACGCGACAACACTAGCATCGGCCTAAATCGTTTCCCAGGCCGTCGCCAAGCCCTGGCCGACGCCGATGCATAGCGCGGTTAATCCGCGCTTCGCCTTGCGGCGACGCATCTCATGAAGAAGGGTCACCACGATGCGGCATCCCGATGAGCCCAAGGGATGCCCGAGAGCGATGCCGCCTCCATTGACATTCATTTTAACGCTGTCGATGGAGAGCTCTCTCTGGCAAGCGAGCGCCTGCGCCGCGAACGCTTCGTTGATTTCTACGAGATCCACATCGCCGACCTTCCAGCCGATCCGCACCGTTAACCTGTTTATGGCGGCCACGGGACCAATACCCATAAACGAGGGCTCGACCCCGGCCGACGCCGATCCCACCCAGCGCGCGAACGGCTTCAGGCCGAGGGACTCAGCTTTTTGACGCTCCATGAGGAGAACCGCGGAAGCGCCATCGTTGAGCGTCGAGCTGTTTCCAGCAGTCACCGACCCGTCCTTTCGAAAGGCCGGCTTAAGCAGGGACAACTTATCAATGCTTGTATCTTCGCGCACGGTTTCATCGCGCGCGTATTCGAGGGCCGACCCTTTTTTCTGGGGCACCGGTATCGGCACGATCTCCTCTGAGAAAACCGAGTCCCGAGCCTTTGCGGCGCGGCGGTGGCTTTCTAGCGCGTACGCGTCCTGATCAGCGCGCGAAATCTTGAATTTCACCGCGACATTGTCGGCGGTCTCGCCCATGCTTTCGAGCGGGAACAACTCGGCTAAACGCTTGTTCGGGTAGCGCCAGCCGAGCGCGGTATCGTAGGCCGTGAGGTTGCCGAACGCGTATCCGGCCTCGGCCTTCGGCAGGGAGTAGGGCGCGCGGCTCATGCTCTCGACTCCGCCGGCGATATAGACATCGCCCTCGTCTGTGAGAATCGCGCGCGCGGCGCAATTAATCGCCTCGAGACCCGAAGCGCACAAGCGGTTGACGGTCGCCCCCGGCACCGAGTTCGGCAATCCCCCAAGAAGCGCGGCCATGCGCGCGATGTTGCGATTATCTTCTCCGGCCTGGTTGGCGCAGCCGAGGTAGACGTCGGCGATCTGCGCCGGATCGAGACCGGGCGCCTGATTTAGAAGTGCCGCGATGACATGCCCGGCGAGATCGTCGGGCCGCACCGCGGCCAGACCTCCACCCAAACGGCCCACGGCCGAGCGCACGGCCGCAACGACGACGACTTCACGAGATCCCATCAAAATCCTCCATCTTCTTGCGCCAATCGTCGCTCACCCGGACCGGGCGATTGAGGGCATAGTCAAACGACACGGCCACCGACTTGGCCTGCGCGACGAGGCGGCCGGTCGCCTTGTCCTCAAGCCGGTACTCCATCGTGATACTGGCCCCGCCGATCTCAGAAACACGGCAGCCGACTAAAACTTTCTCGTGATGAAGAACAGGGCTCTTGTAGTCGATCTCGATGCGCGCGATGATGATCCCGAATTCCTCGATCTTAAAAAGGCCCAAGACTTTCTGCAGGTAATCGACGCGGGCGACCTCGAGAAAACTCAGATAATTCGCGTTGTTGACATGCCCGAGGCCGTCCGTGTCTGAAAAGCGCACGGGGACCTCGCTGACGAGCGGGTATCCATCCATCAACGCGCCTCCAGTAGAAGTTTGGCGAAACGGGCCCGTGTCATGACCACCTGCAGCACCGAGCCCTCGCCGATCTTGCGTCCCCGGCTGTGCACCTCGGTGCGGGCAAAAATGCGCATTCCTTTAACACGCACCAGCTTGGCGAAGATATGCAGCGGCGCGCCGATGCGGGCCGGGCGCAGGTGCTTGACGAGCACGGCGCCGCCGACGGCTTCCTCGTTCGCGTCGAGATAAGGCGCCAGCAGCATGCGTGCCGCGGTCTCCATGTGATAAACCATGGCCCAGGTCGCGTACAGCGGATGGCGCACGAGACCCTCAAGATGCGGCTTCATGTGCTTCTCTACCCGAGCGGGCAAATCCACCGTAATGCCGGCGCGCAGTCCAGGCTTCACTTGACCAGCCCCAGCGCGGCCAAGCGCACGGCGTCTGCGGCCGAGGCGAACGGCATCGCCGACGCGGCGACGCGCGCGGCCTCACCCATCTTCTTCAGCTTCTCTCTGTCGGCGATCATATCTAAAAGCGCCGCGGCCAGGAGCGGCGGGGCCTTCTTGGGCGTCGGGTAATGAACAAGACGCCCTGCGTCCGACGGCAAGGTATCGCGCACCCCGTAGTGGTCGCTCGCGAGCACCGGCAATCCCGCGTGCATGGCCTCAACGACATTTAATCCATAGCTTTCATGGATTGACGGCGAGATAAAGAGGTTCCCCAGATGGAAATACGCGCGCTTAGCGGCGGCATCTAAATAGCCGGGAAAAACGACTTTGATCTGCTTTAGCTTGGCCGCGGCTGCCCGCACTTTCCGTCCGTAGGCCTGGCCCATCATGAACGCCGGCTCCCCACAGATGAACAGCCGGATATCTTTACCCGTTACTTTGCCGTTCACTTCCAGAAGTCTTAACGCCTCCAAAAGAAGATGTACCCCCTTCTCCGGCGAGATGCGCGACAGGGTCATCAGCACCATGGTCTCGTCGGTCATTTCATGGTACTCGCGAAGTTCGTTGGCGCGATTCTCGTCGGCGGGGCCGGCCGGGTCCGCCCACACGCCCCAGGGCACGATGACGATGCGACGGGAAAGCTCTTCGTAGCCCACCAACTCGCCATAGCACCGCATCAAGGTCTCGCCCATCGCGCGTGAGGGCACGATCATGCGTTTGGAGTGGTAGACGGTCTCCCGCTGCTTCTCAAAGACGAGATTGAGAACATCCGGCAGAATCCAGTCCGCCCCAATCGAGCGCATGCGCTCATGAATCCGCGTGAGCTTCTCGGGAGCCACGATGCGCCGCAGGTAAAGCTTGTTGAAATAATCCACGACGTCGACGTGCCAGATCGACAAGATCGCATAGCCGGCTTCGGCTAGTTTCGCGAGCGCGGGCCCCTCGGAGACGTCGTTGACGACGATCACGGTGTGTTCCGGCGGATACTGCCCGCTTCGCGCCAGAATCCACTCCGTCGTTTCCGTTTCGAAATCGCGGCAGAAACGGGCGTAGTCCAACTCACCCAGGTCCACCAATCCTTTAGGACGCGCCGCCAGGCGGTGGTAGTCGCAGCCGCCAAGGGGCGTCTCCGGGCCCGAGCCTAATACCGTCAAAGACCAGGACGCGTCAGGATGCCAATGGCGCACGAGCTGCAAACCCACCATGGCTCCGCCGCCCAGAGGGGTGCGGTCCATGGGATAGCCGACATGGCTGGCGACGAATACGAGCCGCTTCACAGCCGTTATTATATGATAGTCGCCATCACTCACTGTTGAGAGAGGCCACCACCATGAACGCGAAATCAGAGACCATCGTCATCGCCGGGGGAGCGCGCACGGCGATCGGGCACATCTCCCGGTCCTTGTCGTCCATCAAGCCGGAAGACCTCCTGGTCGACGCGATCACGGCCACGCTGTCCCGCGCCAAGCTCGCCAAGGACAAAGTCGACGGCGTCATGATCGGCTGGGTCGGTCAGAGCTTCTCCGCCCCCAACATCGCCCGCGTCGCCGCCTTGAATGCGGGCCTCCCCCTTTCCGTGCAGGCCGTCACCGTTCAGAATAACTGCGTCTCGTCGATCGAGTCCATCGCCTCGGCCTGCCGCATGATCATGGCCGGCGAAGGTGAGGTGTATCTCGCGGGCGGCGTCGAGGTCATGTCGCGCATCCCCTACTCGATCGACGGCAGCCGTTCCTCCAAGGCCCTGCGCTCCCTGACGGTGGTCAAAGACAAGTGGGCGGAGCTCCTCGCCTCTCCTGACGTGCAAGTCGTGGACGCGATGGAACAGGGCCTGACCGATCCCGTCAAACACATCAATATGGCCGTCACGGCCGAAGTCTGCGCCCAAATCTACGGCATCGGCCGCCTCGAGCAGGATGAGTACGCGCGCGAGAGCTTCCGCCGCACGATCGCCGGCTGGAACGCCGGCTTCTTCGCCTCGAGCGTGGTCCCCGTCGTGAAAAACGGCGCGACGGTGCTCGAAAAAGACGAGTATCCGTTCTTGCGCGAGGATCTCGTCGAAAAGCCACAGATGTTCGCCAAGGCCCCCGCGGCGTTCGACAACTCCGCCTACACCATGAAGCAGTTCTACACCGACAACGCCGCGCATCTTGAAGGCAAAACCTATCAAGAAGGCACCAAGGGCACGGTCACCCTCTTTAATTCATGCGGCCGCTCCGATGGCGCCGCCGTCGTGATCGTCACCACCGCCGGTAAGGCCAAGGAGCTCGGTCTGGAAGTGCTCGCCGAGATCAAAGGCTGGGGCTTTGAAGGCAACAACCCGGCGCACATGGGCGTCTCTCCCGCTTTGGCCGCCCCGACGGCGCTCAAGCGCGCGGGCATCAAGTTCGAGGACCTCGATCAGATCGAGCTGCACGAGCCTTTCGCGGCGACCGTGCTTTCCATCTTCAAGCTCGGGAAGTCCAAGTTCGGCCACGACTGGGAAGCCAAGAATAAATCCGGCGCGATGAATCCTAACGGTGGGTCGCTTGCGGTCGGCCATCCCCTCGGCGCCACCGGCGCGCGCCTCATGCTCAATTTAGTCCACGCGCTCAAGAACAACCCGAAGGGCCGCACGGGCATGCTCGCGGCGTGCGCGGGCGGCGGTATGGGCGGCGCGATGGTCGTCTCGAAAATCTAGGGAGCGCCGGCTGACTTTTGGCAGGACGGCTTCAGCGACTGGAAGTATTGGTTCCCGGCGCTGGCGCCGCCGCCGCGCTTCTCGGCCACCCAGGCCATCAACGGGTCCTGCTGCATCATAAAGTAACGCTTCAGCGGCGGCTTGCCCGGACGCTTGATCAGCACAATATTGAGTGAGAACTCGCAGATCAACTGCTCCTCGGTGCAGTTGCCCTTCAGCTCGAGATACTCCTCTTCCTCCTGCAGGATTTCCTCGTTGCCGATGATGTAATTCATGATGCGGATTCCCTCGGGACCCTCATAGCGTTTGATCTCGCAGGCGGCCGGAAACCGGAAGGGCCCCTTCTTCTTGCCATTGTGGATTTTGACGATCGCGTCGATCTCCATCTGCTTGCCGCGCGCCTTGTCCTGAAGCTTTTTCGGAAGAGTCGCGGCGTCGAGCTTCATGAAGCCGGAGACCAAAGCGGGATCGGCCTCGCTCATCGGGGTCTTGAGCATGTACTCGACGATCTTAATTCGCGTGGCCTCGTCGGGCCCAGAAGAATCGGCCGCGAGGACTGGTCCGGTCAGGCACAGAATCAAGGTGAGCGCTTTCATGGTCATTAGTGTAGCCTGTGTTGAGCCTATCCGCGAGGGTGGTGTTTAGAGTGGGCCGCCTTGAGGGCCGAGGCATCGAGGTGGGTGTAGATCTGCGTCGTGGCCAGGTCGGCGTGGCCGAGCATCTCCTGTACGGAGCGCAGGTCGGCGCCGCCCTGGAGAAGATGCGTCGCGAAGGTATGCCGAAGAAGATGCGGATGAAGGCGCTGCTTGATGCCGGCGCGCTCGCCTAAATCTCGAAGGCGGCGCCAAAATTGTACGCGTGAGAGTTTTTTTCCGGTGCGGCCCAGAAACAGCTCCGCCGACGGATTCTTAAAGCGGCGTTCGCGCTCCACGAGATAGACCCGCACGGCCGCGAGCGCGCGCGGGTGGACCGGAACCATCCGCTCCTTGTTCCCCTTGCCAAGCACCTTCACCCAGCCGTCCTGCAGGTTCGCCGACTCAGGCTTAAGCGACACCAATTCCGAGACGCGCAGGCCCGCGGCGTAGAGCAGCTCAAGCATGGCGCGATCGCGTACATCTTCGTAGCTCGCCGTGTTGGGCGCGGCGAGCAGACGCCCCGCTTCTTCCTTAGTCAGATACTTGGGAAGCCGCGCGGGGATGCGCGGCGTACGCAGGGTCTCCGCCGGACTTTCCGGCAGGCGCTCCTCAAGCGTCTCGAAGGAGAAGTACGACTTGAGGGACTCGACCTTGCGAAACAGGGACGCGGGCTTCAGCCCCCGCTCGCGCTGCGACCATAGAAAATCATCCAGATCGCTCCTCTGCGCCTTGCGGGCGTCAAGCTTCCGCTCTCCCGCCCAAATGAGGAAAGCGCCGATGTCGGAGCGATACGCCGACACCGTGCGCGGGGAGAGCCCGCGCTCTAGGCTCAGGTATCGGGAATATTCGTCGAGGCGGGCGGCCGCGTCTTTGTCGTCCACGGGTCTATTCTATCGTCTTTCGGAGGGCAACTCGCACCGGTGCGAGTGCTCAAAAAATAAGCCGCCGCCCCCTTTCGGAGGCGGCGGCATTATTCGTGTCTCGTCTTAAGCTTTCGACTTCGCGTGCGTCTTAGGCTCAGCCTTTGCGGCAACCGGTGCGGCTTCTTCGGTCTCCGCTTCCGGCTTGGAGTCGACGGGAGCGACGAGATACTTGTCGCGCAGCGCCTTCTCGAGCTTCTCGCCAACGGCCGTGTGATGCTTGAGGTAGGCCTTCGCGTTCTCGCGGCCCTGCCCGAGGCGTTCGCCCTCGTAGACGTACCACGAGCCGGACTTCTCGACGATCGCGGCCTCGACTCCGAGGTCCACGAGGCAGCCCTCGCGAGACACGCCGAACCCGTGGATCATCTCGAACTCCGCCGTGCGGTAGGGCGGGGCGACCTTGTTCTTGACGACCTTGACGCGGGCGCGCGCGCCGACGACGACGTCGCCTTCCTTGATGTTTTCGATGCGCCGGATTTCGAGGCGCATGGTCGAGTAGAACTTCAGCGCCAGTCCGCCGGTCGTCGTTTCGGGGTTGCCGAACATGACGCCGATCTTGTTGCGGATCTGGTTGATGAAGATGATGGTGGTCTTGCTCTGCGCGACGACCGCGGTAAGCTTACGCAGCGCCTGAGACATCAAGCGCGCCTGCAGGCCCATGTGGCTATCGCCCATCTCGCCTTCGATCTCGGCGCGGGGAACGAGGGCCGCGACGGAGTCGATGACGATGACATCGAGCGCCGAGGAGCGCACGAGCTTCTCGGTGATCTCCAGGGCCTCTTCACCGCAGTTGGGCTGGGCGATGAGCAGACCGTCGATATCCACGCCGAGCGCCTTTGCATAGGCCGGGTCCATGGCGTGCTCCGCGTCGATATACGCGGCCGCACCGCCGAGCTTCTGCGCCTGGGCGACGGCCATCAGCGCCAAGGTGGTCTTACCCGAGGACTCGGGCCCGTAGATCTCGATGATGCGTCCGCGCGGGAAGCCGCCCACGCCAAGCGCCAAGTCGAGGGACAGTACGCCGGTGGAAATCGCGTCGATCTTGATCTTGGCCGCGCGGTCTCCCAGCATCATGACCGCTTCTTTCCCGTAAGCCTTTTCGATCTGAGCCATCGCCAGCTCCAACGCCTTCGACTTGCCCGTGTCTTTGTTATCCATTGAGTGATTTCTCCCTCCTCGAGACTCCCCATCGCTTCGGGGGCCCAAGGGAATTAGTATAGCAGAAGTCTTGTTCGAACACAAGTTCGATTTTTGTTCGATAACTGTTCGAACATGTTCGAGGCCCTGCTATATCAGACGATTGAGGGGGGTAAAAAGTTGCCTAATCGATGCGCTTGTAGAGGTCTTTATCGAGGATCTGGAGGGAGGTGCGCCACTCGACGCCGCGCTCTCCATCCTTGAAGGTCGGGACCTCCACAGGGAACACCCGCATGACCGTGCGATTGTCCGTCCACCAGAACTTGTCGCCGGTTCGCTCGCCCTCGCCGTATGTCAGCGAGAGATCGCGCGCCAGGTCTTCGGCGGTTTTTTCGCCGGAGCGCTTCGCGTTGTAGACCACCTGGATATCCACCAACTTCCCTCTTTTAAAACCGAGCATCAGCGCCTGCGTCCACAACGGAAAGCTCTTCGCGTACCCGCGCTCGACACGATAGCGCGTCACGCGTCCGCGCGGATCGATGTGCGACGGCCAATCCTGGGCGGGCGGGTAGATGCGCTGCACATCCTCGAGGCTGTCGCCGAGCTGGAGCTCCGCGAGATAGCGTTGAATCGCGGGCGGATCCTCGTAACCGTCGTCGCCGGCGAACGCCGGCATCGCGAGAAGCGCGAGGAGGAGCAGCGACCGCACTACCGCGCCGCCCGCGCCTTGCGGCGCGCGCCGCCCTTCGCGTAATACTGAGGGCCGGCGTAATGCTTAAAGGTCACCTTCGCCACCTTGGTGATGAAGTCCTTCGCCGTTGAGTACGAACGGTTTTGGCCGGTCAAAACGGTGATCGCGTAATCGCCGTGCGGCGTCAAGAACACCGCCGAGTCATGGCACGCCTGACGAAGCAAGCCCGTCTTGTGCGCGATCTCCCACCCGACGGGCATGCCCTTGGCCAGGCGCGAGGCGACGGCCTTGGGCTTCTTAAGGATCTCGAGCATGACCTCGCTCGACACCTTATCGACGGCCTGTCCCATGTAAATCTTGTCCATGAGTGAGGTCATCTCGCGCGCGGTCGTGTAGTTCTCATGCATGACGCGCCCGCCCTTGATGCTCATGCCTTCCTCGTAGATGCCGGTGTAGAGAAGCCCCATGCGGGGGAATTGCTGCTGAACGTAGCCGATGCCCAGACGGTCGAGGACCATCTTCGTCGCCGTATTGTCCGACTCGTTGATCATGTGGACGAGGAGCTCGCGCACCGTCAGCTTCGTGCCGTCGGGCCGCCATTTCAGCGAGCCCGAGCCGCCGACGCGGTTATGCCTTGAGATCGCCATGCGCTCATCAAGCGCCAGCTGCCCGTCGCGGATTTTATAGAACGCCGCGATCATAACAGGGACCTTGATCAAGCTCGCCGCCGGGAAAAGATCATCGGGGTGGTGCATCCAAGTCCTGCCCGACTTGAGGTCCTTCATGTAAATCGAAACGCGGCCGGGATACTTGTCGGCCATCTTGGCGAGTTCTCCCGTCATCGTCTCCCACTGGGCGTCGCGAGGATCGGGGGCGATCATCGCTGAAGGCGCGGGACCTATCGTCGGCGTGGCGGGAGCGGGAATGACGGCTGTCGGGAAAGGTTCAGGCGCCGGCAAGACCGGCACGGCGGAGACCAACGGCGGAAGAACCTTGCCCAAAGACGCGGGAGCCGCGATTTCGGCCACCTCCTGATCTTCCTCGGGCCGTCCGTTCTCCTCACTCCAGTCGAGCCGGTAGCCAAGCCCGTAGGCCAGGCCGATGACGGCGAGCGCCGAGACGAGCAGGAGGTCAGTGCCCTGCGCGCGCAAGGCCTCCCAACGGATGCGTCTGTCGACGAGAATTCGGCTCATGGCTCTGGACTCAGGATAACAGAGGCCGGTCTCCTTCGCCAGTAGCGAAGGAGACCGGC
>JAYTSX010000198.1:0-5562 GCA_043745445.1 Elusimicrobiota bacterium | reverse complement strand
AGTTGCAGCAGGGTCTCGGTGCGCGAACCGGAATCATCGGTGCCGATGCGGCGGGCCTTCGAGGCGACGGACTCGAGGACCTGCTGCGTGACCTCAGGGCCGCGGCCCGCGAGGTTCCAGCCATTAGGAATGCGGGGATCCATCTTGCGGCCGACCCCGAGGGCCAGCACGCCGGGCAGGCCCTTGGACATGTTGCGGTCGGTCTCGTTGCCGGTCTCACCGATCTCAAGGCCGCTGAGCTTCAGGCCCAGGCGCGTCATCCACGATTCCTTCTTCGCGGAGCGCGGCACATACATCATGTCGCCGATGACGAGAGCGTCAGAGGCGGTGAGTCCGAGCTTCTCGGCGATCATCGCGGTCGCGGGAGACTTCGTGATGATGGAGAAAGTCGCGTAACCGGGGTTCTTGACATCCTTGGGCAGGCGGCCCGATACCTCGACCTCAATGCCGCGCTTGGCGAGCTCTTCGCTCATGATTGCGGCAACCTGCTTCATCTGGACCGGGGTCGCGCCGACCTTGATCATCAACGCGTAGCCGTAGGTGTTGTAGGACTCCTTAGGATTGACCGAGTCGCCGGGGTGCTGCTCGACGCCGGCTTCCTGGAGCCTCGCGACAGTCGCCGCCGCGGCTTGCTTCACCGCATCCAGCGTACCGGCGGCGAGAGGCTGCGCCTCCCACACCTTAACCGGGACGCCGTCCTTATACTGATAGAGCTTGCCGCCGCTGTTGGCGGCGACGAACATGCCTTCGGTCACATCGGCGGGAAGGCTAGCGAGGGATTCGAACACGGTCAGCTGGCTCGAGCCCGGGCGTTTCTCATCGCCACGGTCGCTGACGACGGCAAAATGCTTGCCTGCCTTGCGGATGGCACGAATCGCGGCGACCTTCTGCTCCGGGAGAACCTCGTTGTAGCCGGCGAGGGTGTCATCGAAGTCAGAGATCACAAGCTGCTTGTCGGCGGCCGACGCGATGATCTTCGCGGTCAGCCCGGCCCCGGCCTGAGGCAAGGAGAAGATCGCACCCGTCGCGGCGGCGATCGCTTTGAGCGCCATGCGGTGGAAGCTATAAGAGGAGGCGCTCTTAACCGTCTTTGGCGCGTCAGCCCTCGGGGTTGCGGCGGGAACGACGGGCGACTTCGGCGCTTGCGGCGCGACTGAGGGTGCGGAGAGATTCTGAGTCAGCGCGGACGCCGCGCCGGCGACGGCCTCCGGCATTTCTGCGGAGGTGCGGGCGGACTTCGCCCCCGTCAGAATGTCTTCAAGGTCGCGGCCCGCGACGCTCGCCGCGGAACCGGCGGTCTCGGGCTTGGCCAGCGCCTGCAGTGCCGGCGCGGCGGCCTTAAGAGATTGCGCAATCGCGGCGGCGGCGACGGGCGCGGCGACCAGGGGGGTGCCGAGCACGACCGCAGGCGCGGACAGCGACGGCGCGGCCAGCGACAGCACGGGCAGCGGCAGCGACGGGATCGGCGCGTTGGTGATCCCGAAGCCGGCCTGCGGCATCGGGGAAACGGGAGCGACGCGGCCCGTTATGGTCTGGGCGGCGGCCTGCTGCGCGTCGAAGCCAATGGAGCAGACTAAGAGGGCGCTGGATAAAACGATCGAAACGAGTCGGTTGAGGCGTCGGGCCATGCGAGATTTCTCCCTGCGTCTGGTCTGCCGTCTACGCTTATTGTAACCGGCCGCGGGTCTCTTGCTCTGGGCCGTACGGGGAAGAGACGAAAGGCATTTGGTCTGGGCCCAAAGTTCTATCTCAAAAGCGCCGGAGATGACAGAAATCATATATGGGACTTTAGGCCTAGATGCGAATAGGACTCATGGCCCATCCATGGGCCGAAAGTCCCGGTTAATATTAGGCCTATGAGCCCCCGCAGACTTCCCCTCGTGATCCTCACCGTCCTTCTCGCCACCTCCGTTCGGGCGCAGTTTTGCCCCCTCGACGCCGGCGAGACCGTCCAGAAGATCGTGGCCTGCAAGCCGGGCGTCACCACGGACGCTTGCCGCAAACTCGCCCAAAGCGTGGGCTGCGCGGTCATTCGAGAGCTCCCTTCGATCAACGCGATCGTTATCGAGCTCCCCGCCTTCCGCGCCGACGGCGCCGAGGCCAAGCTCATGCGCACCTTTCAAGTAGACTTGGTCGAGACCGATAAGAAGGTCAACTGGCTCAAGGCCGTAACCGTCGCCCCGCCCCTGACCGCCGCTCAGTTCGCCTGGGGCGACGCCGCGAAGGATATTCTTAAGCGCATCTCCGCGATCAAGCCGGCGGCAACCGAGGACCCGGAACAGCCGTGGGGCATTCGCCGCGTGAATGCCGCCGCCGCCTGGACCTCGCCGCGCGGCCAAGGCCAGGGAACAGCCGTCGCGATCATCGACACCGGCATTTCCCGGACCCACCCAGACCTCGCGGGAGTCGTCGTGGGAGGCTTCAATGCCCTGGATCCCAAGAAGCCCGAGGCGTGGGACGACGACCAGGGGCACGGCTCGCACGTCGCCGGCACGATTGCCGGGAAACGCGACGGCAAGGGCGTGGTCGGCGTGGCCCCCATGGCCAAGCTCTACGCGGTGAAGGTGCTCGACAAGGACGGCAACGGCGGCTTCTCCGATGTGATCGCCGGCATCGAGTGGGCCGCGAGCCACGGTATCAAGATCGCCAACATGAGCCTGGGTGCCGACGAAGGCAGCGAGGCGCTCAAGCGCGCCGTGACGGCCGCGAACAAGGCCGGACTCCTGATCATCGCCGCCGCCGGGAACTCGGGCGGGCCCGTAGGCTATCCCGCCAGCTACCCGGAGACCATCGCGGTCGCCGCCTCCAATATAAAGGATGGCGTCGCCGATTTCTCAAGCCGCGGACCTGAGGTGGACTTCATCGCGCCCGGAGTGGACGTCAAATCGGTCAACAAGGACGGCGGCTGGGTCGAGCTGTCCGGCACCTCGATGGCGACTCCGCATGTCGCCGGGCTGGCGGCGCTCGCGGTCGCTCGGGGCGCTTCGACGCCCGCCGCGATACGCGCGATGTTCAAGAAAGCCGCGACCCCGCTTCCCGGCTTGACGCCGGCCCTGCAGGGAGCGGGCATGATCGACGCCGGCAAACTGCAGTAAGGATTTGATTTAGACGGGCGCCGATCCGCGAGGCCTTACCCCAGGTTCTCGCGGACAACCGGCGCCCGTCTCTTTTTAAGGGGCGCGAAGATAAGGCATGAGCCAATCGCGATAAGCCGCGCGGCACTCTTCACCCAGACCTTCCCAGCCCCGCGTGATCACGCCGCGGCAGGCGCTCGCCCCGCAGGAGCAGGTCATCGCGTCGAGCTCGGATTCCGACATGGCGTAGTCCCAGGTGATCTCCTCGCCGGCCTGGATGCCGCGTCGAGCGTACAGCCCAAGCTTCCCCGATGCGTCGGCCTTAATCCCGGCATTGGGGTCGCAGGAATGGTTCGTGAAAATGAAGGGCTCGTTGGGCTTGATATGAGCGTTCCGTCCCACCTGAATCGTGTGGGAACCGCGCCGGGGAGCGGACTCGCCTTCAATGGGCATCAGCCTTTCACCCGCGTAGCGGGCGCGGGCGGCGAACACGCCTCGCCCCCTGCCCGGAATATCCTTCACCGCGAAATCGGGGGTCACGGCGCGGCGTAGATGAGTTCGGAGGCCGGCAGGAGCGCGCCTTTCGCGTAACCTGGGGTGCGCAGATCATAGAAGTCGCGGTAGGCGCGGAAGCCCGTACCGCCTGCCGTCGGAACCTCGATGAGCGCGTAATCCCCGACCGCGTCCTTGCGCATGCCGAAGAAGCGCCCCGTCACGATTTTGCCCCCCTGCAATACGACCTCGACCGGTCCCCCGTCGGGAATCTTGCCCGCGACGTCCGCGATCGAGGAGATTTTGTCCTTAGAAGAATAGTGCTCGGTGCGCAGCGCGACCTTGTCCACGCGGTGAAACTCACGCGATACATGGCTAATCCCCTTTGGACCTTCAAGTTGGATTTCGTCGCCGTTGGCTTTCACGATGCGGCCGGAGACGGTCTGCGCTGACCATTTCAGGTCATCAAGGTCGCGCATGTCGATGTCGACGACCCGGCCGCGATACTGGGCAAGGTCCTTGAAAGGATCCGCCACGGCAGGCCGATGATGAACGACGACATCGTCCGGGCGCAGATTGGCACCGTCGAACATCACATCGACCGTGCGGCGAACCTCGGCGATGCCCCCCGCATCCAGGCTCAGACCGACCAGTTTCTTGCCCGTTTCAAAAATCATCTTCCCGTCCGCCAGGCCCCGGAACGCGCCCTCGACCTTCTCGCCGTTATTTAAGGTCACGGCCACTTTAGGCGACGAGGGGTTGTCGCCGCGCAGGGAATTGAGCACCGCCTTGGTTCCTTCATCCTTCGCGCCCGAGACGACCTTGCTCCATTGCGAGGGCGTGTAGTCCTGGCCCTTGTTCGGCAGGGCCGCCGCCTCGACTGGCAAGATCAGTGAGGCGGCGAGGGCGGGCGCCGCCAGGAGGGAGCCCTGTAATCCCGGCGCCACAGAGGGGCTTAATGCAGGCGAGGACAAAACACCGGGAACCTGACTCACGGACGCGCCCGCCGCCGAAGAACCCTTCCCAGCGGACGCGGCCTCGCCGACGACCTGGGCGGAAGCGGAAACGGCCAGCAAACAGGCGAAGATCGTCGAGAGGGGTCTCATGCCCCCAGTGTAGACCCGGCTCTTCCTCGAGTCAAGGGGTGTCGCCGGACACCATCCCCACGGCGGTCCGATGTTCCACCTTCACGACGCGCCCGTCTTCCAGAGTAATCACCCGGTCGGCCTCGTAGCCCAGCGCGAGGTTGTGCGTCGTGACGATGACGGCGAGGCCCTTCTCCGCGGCGAGGCGCTTAAACAGCTCGAAGATGGCCTCGCCGGTCGCCTTGTCGAGGTTCCCCGTCGGCTCATCGGCCACGAGTATTTTCGGGCCAATGATCAGCGCCCGCGCGATCGCCACGCGCTGCATCTGCCCTCCGGACAACTCCTTGGGAAGATGGCTCGCCCGGTCGGCCAGGCCGACCAGCGCCAGTATTTCCGCGGTTTTCGTGCGATCAGGCGGACGCCCGAGGAAGGTGAGCGGCAGTTCGACGTTCTCCGCGACGGTGAGCGTCGGCAAGAGATTGAACTGCTGAAACACGAACCCCAGCACGCCTCGCCGGACCTCGACGAGTTCGTCTTCTGAGAGGCCCACGATGGATTTTCCCGACACGAGCAGACTCCCCTCCGTGGGCGCGTCCAGGCAGGCCAACAGGTTGATCAGAGTCGTTTTCCCTGAGCCCGACGGCCCCAGAATCGAGACCATCTCGCCTTCGTGTATCGTTACGTCCACGCCGTCGAGAGCCTTCACTGTTTCCGAGCCGCGCCGGTAGTAACGCTTAAGCCCCTTAGCTTCAATGATTGTTTTCATATTATGCTCCCTCGCGGATCGCCGCGACCGGACTCATCGACGAGGCGCGCCAGGCCGGGTACAGCCCGGCGAAGAAGCCGAGAATCACGGCTCCCAGCACCGCATAGCCGACGACACCCGGGGTGATGTGCACGATCGAACCCGT
>JAYTSX010000197.1:0-5563 GCA_043745445.1 Elusimicrobiota bacterium | reverse complement strand
CCGATCTTGAGCGCGCGCTTCCAGGCCTGCGTGGACGCGTAACGCGCCTCGACGCCTGGGTGTGGGGCCATGCCATGGTTCTTCCCAAACCCGGCTTCATCTGGGGCGCCGAGCGCCTGGCCGCGGCGAAGCCCGTGGGCGCGATCCATTTCGCGCACTCCGACCTTTCGGGCTACTCGATTTTCGAGGAAGCCAACGATCGTGGCGTACGCGCGGCCGAGGCGGTGCTCACGGCTTTGGGTCGGACTTTTCGCTCAAGCCTGTAATCGCGCGCGCCGAAGCGGCGCGCTCCTGAATAGCGTTCAGCCGCGCTTCCTGTCGAGCGTAACGCGCGCTGATGAACGCGCCAAACAGGGGAATTCCACTCGCGCGAATACGCTCGGAGCGCAAGCGTTCGATCGCGGCGCCGACGGCTCCCTCGATAGCCAGCAAGGCCGCCATGCGCCGTTTGGGATCAGGCTTGGCGCGCAGGGACATCAGCGCGCGCGGGAGATCTCCGGCGAATCCGTTATGGTCGGATAGAGAGTCATCAAAAACGCGCCGCATTTTGGCGTCGAGTGGCCCGGAGGGAAGCAGCACATGGTCGATACGCAGCGGGCGTCTTGGATCGCCGCATGCTTCTTGACCGTGCGGCACGCAGGGGTCGCTCAGGCTTAAGAGATCGAGGAACAGATCGTACTCGCGTTCTCCATGCCCGGAGTTGAGATCGCCGAGGATGACGAAGGGTCGCCCCGCCGACAGCTCACGAACCCCCTCGGCCAATTCGAACAGCTCCGTCATGCGCAGCAGGTGATATTCGGCCTCGGGGTACTGGGCCAAAGTGTGCGCGGCGTACACATCGAGCTCCCCCCATGGCGTGGAGATCCGAGCTTGCAGAAAGCCCTTGCCTGCCAAGGCTTCTCCCTGCGCGAGATGCCGTAGAGACGGGCGCACCGCGCTGAAGGTTCGTTCTTCCTTCGACAAAATCGGCCAGCGAGACAGGATGGTCAGGCCCGAACGAATCGCGAGTCGTCGAGGAAATCGCGCCGCATAGGGCAGACCGGACGCCAGCTGGAGCGTCGCACTGTCCGCGTCACGCCAGAGCTCTTGCAGGCCGGCGATATCGTACTCCCCCTTGGCGATCGCCTCGCCGGAGCCGGCGATGCGGGCGGCGAGGTGCGGGTGTACGACCGGTATGCCCGCGGCGTTAAAGGTCAACACTCGGATAGATTTCGGCGGAGCTTCGGCCGCTCCGGCGAGCGACGCGGCAAACAGCAGCGCGATTAAGGGCGCCATTCGACTTGAGACAGGCGTTCGAGCAGGAAGTAATTCGTCGCCGGACGCGCGGGCCCGAGCGCCAGGGTTGCGAGGCCCAGGAAAACATCGGGCTCATTCGGGTCGGGCTGGACGAGGTAGTCGCGCAGGAAGCGCTCTGGTTTCCAAAGGGCGTTTCGGGGGCTCGCGCCGTAGTCGAGCAGCAACGAATTGGGCACGCGGAGATCGGGAGCGGCGGGAGCGCCGACTCTGTAGAAGCCGAATGGCGCGCCGGCGTCGGTCCACTCGGACGAAAAGCCGTCCTGTTTCGGGGGGCGATTATAGCCCTCGAGTCCGTCGGCGCGGAAGAAACCTTTCACGAACTTTCGGATGCCGAGTAAGGCCAGGAGCGGAAGATGATTCCAGCCGCGGAATTCCCAGCCGGCGAGCGCGTCGTCCGTGGGCGCACGGCCCGCGGCCATCAGCGCGGCCAGCTCGGACTCGGTCATGGCCTTCATGCGCGCAAACAGCGGACGATGCTCCATCAGCTGCGCCTCTCTGCCAGGCGTTCCGCACAGAGGCGTGCGACGGCCATGATCGAGTGCTGAGGATTGACGCCAAGGTTCGTCGGAAATACGGACGAGTCCGCGACGACGAGGTTCGGGACGCCGTGCACGGCGAAGTTGTGCCCGACCACTCCCGCCGAGGAGCGTGCGGCCATGCGCGCCGTGCCGAAGAGGTGCGAAAGAATCCAGGAGTAGCAGCGCGGGTCGTCGGGTCCGGAGTCAAGAAGATGTTCCTGTCCGGGCAACAGCTTTTCCGGTAAACCAAAAATGCCCGGCCACACCTCGCGCGCGCCGGCGGCGAACAATAGTTCCGCGGCGAAGCGCAGGCCGCGGCGAATCTGCATCATGTCGCGGCGCGTGAGGTCGTAACGGATGTCCGCGCCGAACGCTCCCTCGCGCACGGTGCCTTCGGCCCAGGCGCGCGTCTGCACGGCGAAGATCGCCGTTTGTCTGGACAGCGCCATCCGTTCCTTCCAGCGCCGGCCCGCGCCTGGCTGGCGGGCGAAAACGACCTCGGGCGGCAGGCCGATGGTCTCGATCTTGACGCGATAGTCGCGGCGATGGTGAGTGGAGTCGTAGCCCTGCGTAGCACCCCGCCACAAGTTGGCGGGCGCATCGAACAGGCCGGTCAGCGGCGTCCCGGGATGGGCCATGAAATGCGCGCCGAGGTGCGCGGAGCGCACGCCGCTTCGTGCGAGGAGCTGCGGCGTTTGTATCGCCGAGGCCGCGAGGACGACGGCGCGTCGCGCCCGGGCCGTGAACGTGGGGCGTCCCGGCGCGGAGAATCGGCCCTCGACGCCGACGGCTCGGCCGTCTGCGATCATGACCCGGCGCGCCTCGGCCCCGGTGACGATCATGGCGCCCTTGGCTTCGGCCTGCGGCAGGTAGGTCGTCAGCATGCTGCGCTTGGCTCCGCTCGGGCAGCCGGTCATGCATTGCCCCGTGCCGCGGCAGCCCGAGGCGTAGCGGCGGGTCGGCTCGGCGCGGACGCCGAGCTTTTTCGCGCCATCATGCAGGAGCCGGTTAAAGCCTCCCCACGCATCCTGAGGCGTGGGCGCGACGTCGAGGTCCTTTTCGATTTCGTCCCAATACCGGTGAAGTTCCTTGGCCGGCAGTGCGTCGGCGAGGCCGAGCGCCCCCCATTCGGCGAACACGTCGTCGGGAACGCGCCATACGATCGCGGAGTTGATGACGGTGCTGCCGCCGAGGACGCGGCCTTGGATGACCGGGATGAAAGCACGGCCCCGCGCTATCTGGCCGTTCATGTCCCGGAACATCGTCTTGAACGCGCCCCAGGCGTCGTCGCCGAAATCCTTCGGGTCGATGGCGGGACCTTCTTCGAGGATGCACACCGAGCGTCCGGTTCCGGCGAGCGCCCGCGCGGCGGTCGCGCCCGCGGCGCCGGAGCCGACGACCACATAGTCGAAGACCTCGTTAAAGCGCGCGCCCGCCGCGCCGTCAACGCGCATCGTACCCCGCCGCGAGGCGCACCGCCTTTGTCCTTCCGTAGCCGAAGCTCGTTACGGCCTTGAGCAGAAGGAAGCACTGGCGCATCAGATAGTAGCGGCTCTTGCCCATGGCCTCGAGAGCCGTTTCCCGGTCATCAACGGACAGGCGCTCGAGCGGAGGCAGTCGACGGATGAGAAGCGGTGAGATCCAGGCCGCGACGAAGAGAGCGGCACGCCAGCCGAGCCGGATCTGCACCGGCGCGTCGGCCAGGAAGCCATGTTCCCAATCCTCGAATCCCGACTCGAGCGCTCCAGGCAATCCCTCAGGCCCGCCCGGAGGCAGAAGCGCGGTGAGGACGACGCGATCAAGCGCCGAGAGCACGGTGAGTTTACGCCGGATTCTTGAGGCAGGCCTCGGCGATGCTCGGCGCGGTGAAGCCGTATTTCTCGTACAGCTCTTCGGGCGTGGCGGACTCGCCGAACGAGCGCAGGCCGAGACGGACGACCGGGCAGGAGATGCCGCGCTCGGCGATCGCCTCACAGACAGCAGATCCGAGGCCGCCGTGGACGTTATGGTCCTCGACCGTGATGATGCGCTGGGAGTCGGCGGCGAGCTTGGCGACCGTCTCGCCGTCGAAGGGAAGCAGGGTCGAGGCGTTGGCCACGCGCACGGCGAAGCCCTTGGCTTCGAGGAGCTTGGCGGCTTCCACGGCATGCGGCACAGGACCACCCGAGGCGATGATGGTCGCCTGATACTTCGTGGGTTTTTTGGCCGGCTCGAAGAGGACATCGATCTTGTTGGGCTGCCACTTGTAGTCGGCGCCGTGGACATCGGGCATCTTCTGGCGGGTCAGGCGGATATACACCGGCCCTTTGTGTTCGATCATCCAGCGTACGGCCTGCTGGGTCTCGGTGTGGTCGGCGGGCTGGAGAATCGTCATGTGCGGAAGGGCGCGCATCGCGGCCACATCCTCGAGGCCCATCTGCGAAGTGCCGTCCTCGCCGATGCCGATGCCGGCGTGCGTGCCGACGAGCTTCATGTTGGTCTGGTTGTAGGCGGCGCTGACGCGGATGGACTCCACGCGGCCGATGAGGAAGCAGGCAAACGAGGTCAGCACCGGAATCTTGCCGGAGAGCGCCAGGCCTGCGGCCACGCCGATCATGTTTTGTTCGGCGATGCCCATTTCGAAGTGGCGGGCCGGGTACTTCTTCATGAACGGCTGGGTCATCGTGGACTTGGAGAGGTCAGCGTCCAGGACGACGAGGTTCTCGTTCTTCTCGGCGATCTCGAGGATCGTCTCGCCGAAGGATTCGCGCGTCGCTTTAGCGGCCATTTTCGATCTCCTTGACGGCCTTGTCCGCGTCTTCCTTCTTGGGCGCGTTTCCGTGCCAGGCGATGTTGTTCTCCATGAAGGAGACGCCCTTGCCCTTGATCGTTTTCGCGACGATGCACTGCGGCTTGCCGTCTTTCGCGGCCCAGGCTTTCGCGAGAGCCTTCTCCACGGCGGCGAGATCGTGCCCGTCGATGGCCTGGACCTCCCAGTTGAAGGTCTTCAGCTTGTCGGCGAGGGGCTCGAGGTTCATGACCTCGTTGACCGGACCGTCGATCTGCCCGTTGTTGAAGTCCACGATCGCGATGAGGTTGTCGAGCTTGAACTTCGGAGCGGACATGAAGGCCTCCCAGCACTGGCCCTCCTGCATCTCACCGTCGCCAAGGACAACGATGGTTTTCCAGTCTTTCTTGTCGAGCTTCGCCGCGCAGGCCATGCCGACGCCGACGGAGAGTCCTTGGCCGAGCGAGCCCGTCGAGAACTCGATGCCCGGCAGGCGAAGCCTGTCAGGGTGCCCTTGGAGCGGAGAGCCGAGTTTGCGCAGGCTCATCAGGTCCGAGACGGGAAAGTAGCCGCGGTGCGCCATCACGGAATAGAGCGCGGGGCAGGCGTGGCCCTTGGAAAGAATAAAGCGATCGCGACTTTCCCAGTCGGGCTTCTTCGGGTCGTGCTTTAAAAATTTCCAGTACAGCACGGTCAGGATGTCGATGATGGACAGGGAACCGCCGGGATGTCCGTTGCCGGCCGCCTCGATCATGCGGATGATGTCGACGCGCATCTGCTTCGTGAGGGTCTTCAGGTCCGTCGGGGCGGTGGTCGCGGTGGGCATGAGCCGATTCTACTAAAACGAGAAGCCGCGTCTATGTGGTAAAATCGGAGACATGAAGATCAATCTTTACATCGGCGCGATCCGCAAGGCGGCGGCGTATATCAAGAAACGGGCCCCCGGTTTCACGCCCGACATCGGCTTCGTGCTCGGCTCCGG
>JAYTSX010000196.1:0-1537 GCA_043745445.1 Elusimicrobiota bacterium | reverse complement strand
AATTTCTGGAAGGCGAGGCAGACAAGGGTCGCAGCGGCAAAGCCCGCGGCCGCGCCTTCCCAGGTTTTCTTGGGGGACAGCACCGGCGCGAGCGCATGTCGGCCGAAGCCGCGGCCGGCGGCGTAGGCGGCCGTGTCCATGGCCCAGACGGCGGCGAAGGTCAGGAAAGCGAAGGCCTCGCCGTGAGGGCGCAGGTCGCGGATCAGCGCGAGGTGCGCGGGCATCCAGCCCGCGAACAAGGCGCCAAATAAGGTCAGAGCCGCACGGTCGAGCGAGTGCTCCTTGGCGAACATCTCGACGAGCACGACGAGCGCCGCGCCCCCGGCAAGAACGAGAGGAAGCGGGCCACCGAGCCCCGCGCATGCGGCGAGCGCCGCGCCGAGCGCAACCGTCGGGATGAACTGGACCGGGCGGCCGCCGAGGCGCAACATGAGCGCGTACTCGTAACAGCATAGAGCGGAGATGGCGGTCACAAACAGACCATAGGCCACGCCGCCAGCGTGGACGAGATACAGCATTAGGGGTATCCCGACAAGCGCTGTCAGGACGCGCGGAAGAAGCATGCTTGATTCTACAAAATCGCGACGCTGCTACTTGGCTGAAAGGCCGCCGAAGCGACGGTCACGCTTCTGATAGTCCTCGAGTGCGGCAACGAGGTGCTCCTTGCGGAAGTCGGGCCACAGGACGGGCGTGACGTGGAGCTCGGCGTAGGCGACCTGCCAGAGAAGAAAATTCGAGATGCGCATTTCACCCGAAGTGCGGATCATCAGGTCCAGCTCAGGGAGATCCGCGGTGTACAGATTTTCCGCGATGGCTTCCTCATCGAGGGTTTTGGCGCCCGAGGCGACCGCCTTGTTCGCCGCGTCCAAGATCTCCTGGCGGCCGCCGTAGTTAAGGGCGAGAACCAAGTTGAGGCCGGTGTTGTCCTGGAGACTCATGATCGCGCCTTCAAGCTCCTTGCGCACGGCCAGAGGTAGAGCCTCGAGGCGGCCCACGGCGGAGAGGCGGACATTGTTCTTGTCGAGCTCAAGCGTTTCCTTATTCAGCGCCCAGGACAGGAGCTTCATGAGGTCGCCGACTTCCTCGGCGGGGCGCAGCCAATTCTCCGTCGAGAACGAGTACAGCGTCAGGGTCTCGATGCCGAGCTCGCCCGCGGCGCGGACGATGGCGCGGACGGAGTCCACGCCCGCTTTGTGGCCGGCCACACGAGGGAGGCCTCGGGCCGCCGCCCAGCGGCCGTTGCCGTCCATGATGACGGCGACGTGGCGGGGGAGCTTAGCGGGGTCGAGCGCCACGATCAGATCGTGGTGATTTCCTTCTCTTTCATGACGATCGAGTCGTCGATCTGCTTTGTGAAGGAGTCGGTGATCTTCTGGACGCGCGTCTCGAGGCCGCGGAGATCGTCTTCCGTGATCTCCTTGGACTGAAAGGACTTCTTGATCTTGTTGAGGCCGTCCTGGCGGTCGGTGCGCACGCCGCCCTTGAACTCCTCGCCGATCTTCTTGACCATCTTGACGAGGTCCTTGCGGCGGTCCTC
>JAYTSX010000195.1:0-1546 GCA_043745445.1 Elusimicrobiota bacterium | reverse complement strand
CCGTCATCGGCTGGAAGTAGCGTCGCTCAGGCGCCGCGAAACGGGCGCCGTCGATCCGCCGCGTTCAAGCCCTGATGCGCCAGAAAATCGCTCACAATCTTCTCTTCCGCCTCTTGCCATACGCGTTCCGGCGCGTCCGCCGCGATCTCGAGCGAGCCGCCGGCGATCATGCCGTGTCCACCGCCGCGATTTCCGCCGCCGAGCAGACGCTTGAGCAGGCGGCCGGCGCCCGCCCCGGGATCGTTGGCGCGCAGGGAGACATGCAAACGGCTCTGAAAGCGCGCGGTCACGATGGACCACTGCATCTTTTCCAAGGTCAGAAGGAAATCGGCCATCTGGGCCACTCGGTCCGGCGTGCTGACCTCGCCGAGGTTCGCGCCGACGACGCGCCCGGCCACGAATGCCTCGCGCACCGCATGGGCCAAGGTCAGGAAGAACTGCTCGGACCGCTGGGGGTAGGAGATGCGCCACAGCGTGCGCATATTCGCCTTCGGCCAAAGAGCCTGGTAGGCCTCCATGTCGCGCCGGGTCGCCTCGCGACCCAGATTCTGCGTCTCCGAGCCGATGCCGTAGACGATCGCGGTGGCCAAGCGACCCGGAATGCGAATGCCGGCGGCCATGAGCGCCTCGACGAGGATGGTCGTCGTGGCGCCCACGCTCTCGTCTATGAGGGGCATATCGGATTGGGTGTCGGCGTGGCGCGGGTGATGGTCCACGATTAAGTCCGGGATACGGCGCGGAGGGCAACGGTTGTTCTTAAAAGGAGGCTGGGTGTCCACGAGTGCCAGATGCTTGACGCCCGCGAGCTCTCCTTTGCGCAGGGGCCGCGCGGGCACGAGCAGGCGCTCGGCCATAATGCGGTTCTCGGCCCGGCCGATAATGCCGCCGTAGACGATGCGCGTTTGAATTTTTCCCACGGTTTGAGCGAGGTGCGCGAGCGCCCACGCGCTCGCGAGCGCGTCGGGGTCAGGGTGATCGTGCGTCAGGATCGTCAGGGGCGAGAGCGACTTCCCCTTTTCCGTCAACAGCTTGATTAATCGTCGCGCGTGGAAGCCGGGCTTCATCTTCCCGCTCCGATGCCGACAAAGAACACCCACAACAGGATCGAGACCGCGGTCGCGATCGCCTTCTCGCGCATGTTCTCGGTCAAGAAGTGATGGAGGTAGTTCTGAGGGTTCTTGGGCAGGTGTTTGGTCAGGAAAATTTCGATGCCGTCCTGAAGCTCTTCCAGGTCCTTCACGGGCACCAGGTCGCCGCGCAGCGCGAACGAGATCGTGCCGGTCTCTTCGCTGACGACGAGGCACATCGCGTCACAGCGCTCGGACAGGCCGAGGGCCGCGGAGTGCCGCGTACCCAGGTTGGTGATCTTGGAAAAATCCTTGGACAAGGGCAGCTGCGCGCCGAACCGCGACACCCGCCCTTCTTCCACGATGAACGCGCCGTCGTGGCCCAGCGAGTGCGAGTCAAAAATACTCTTCAGCAGGGCTTCCGAGAGATCGCCGTTTAAATCCCAGCCGCCCTCGACATGCCGGTCGAGCGGGTCGAG
>JAYTSX010000194.1:0-5660 GCA_043745445.1 Elusimicrobiota bacterium | reverse complement strand
TTCGTGACGGCTTCCGCTCGAGCGCGATCGGCTTCGGCCTCGTCGTGCTGTTCATGCTGGTCTACTATCGCGCCTCCGGCTTCGTCGCGATCCTGGCGCTCGGCATGAACCTTCTGCTCCTGCTGGCGACGATGGCCTACCTCAAGTCGACCCTGACCCTCCCGGGCATGGCCGGCATCATCCTGTCGCTGGCGATGGCCGTCGACGCCAACGTGCTGATCTTCGAGCGTATTCGCGAGGAACTGCGCTTTGGCAAGCCGGTCAAGTTGGCGCTGTCCGTCGGCTACGACCGCGCGTTCTCGGCCATTCTGGATTCGCATGTGACCTCCTTGATCTCCGCCGCGTTCCTGTTTCAGTTCGGAACGGGGCCCATCAAGGGCTTCGCCGTCACGCTGACCATCGGCTTGATCCTGTCTCTCTTCACCGCGATCGTCGTCACGCGCATGATCTTCGACTACTTCCTCACCCATAACGACGTACAGGAGCTCTCGATCTAATGGAACTTTTTAAAAAACCCAACATCGACTTCATCGGGCTGCGCTGGTACCCGATCGGCTTCTCCGTCCTGGTCATGGTGTTCAGCCTCGCCTCGATCGTGACCAAAGGCTTCAATTATTCGATCGAGTTCACGGGCGGAACCTTGCTTCAGGTCAGCTTCCCCGCCGACTCGAAGATCCACGTCGACGGCGTGCGCAAGGCGCTCGAATCTGAGGGCCTGAAGACCGAAATCCAGTCTGTTGAAGGCGGACGCCCGACCTTCATCCTGCGCGAGCAGGTGACCGAGGACGCCGAGGCCACCGTTTACGCGAACAAAGCTCTCTCCGCCCTCAAGAAGGCGTTCCCGGCGGTCGAGCCGACGCTCGACCGCAAGGACGTCATCGGCCCCGTGGTCGGCAAGGACCTGCGCCGCCGTACCGTCTGGGCGATCGTGCTGAGCCTGCTCGGCATCCTCGTTTATGTCGCATACCGCTTCGAGAATCCGATCTGGAGCATCGCCGGTGTGATCGCGCTGTTCCACGACGTGATCGGCGTGGCGGGCCTGTTCTCCTTTCTCGGCATGCAGATGGATCTTCTGATCGTGACCGCGCTGCTGACGATTGCCGGCTACTCGATCTCCGACTCGATCGTCGTCTTCGACCGGATGCGCGAAAAGTTGCACACGGACCGCACGCACGACCTGCGCACTTTGATCGACTCTTCGATCAACGAGACGCTTTCGCGCACGGTCATCACGGTGCTGACCGTGCAGATCGTCAGCATGACCATTCTTTTCTTCGGCGGTCCCGTCCTGCACAACTTCGCCTTGGCGATGGTCGTCGGCAACTTGCTCGGCACGTACTCGTCGATCGCGGTGGCCGCGCCCCTGGTCTTTGAGTACCAGACGCGATTTGGCGGCAAGCGGTCCCAGCACGCCCCTTCGGAAGAACCCGCGCTCAAGGTCAAGGAAGGTCGCCGCCGCCGGTGAGAAAGATCAAGGGCTTCAAGCTCACGCTGCGCCCTCATGTAATCAAGCAGCGCTCTAAAAAAGCGCGCATCGACCTCGATGCCGCAGGGCTGCCTGAGCTTGTGCTTATTAAGTTTCTCGAGCGCGCCGCCAAGGTGCTCACGCCGGGTGTCGTCTTCGATACCTATGGCCATCCCGACGCGGAGCAAGCCCTGCTGTCGCCGATGCCCGGCCTGGCGTATAGCTTGATTCTGGCTAGCCTTGGAGACGGCTTCGCTTCGATTCGTGGGAAGGAAGCGGAAATCCCCGAGCAACTGTGGCCCATCCTTGAGGAGCACGCGCTCGACGAGGCGGTTCGCTTCGCATCCGCCCTTCTTGCGGATGAGGCCGAGAAGGATAACTGCGAGCTTTCCCCTCTCAACCCACTGTCCCAGCCCGAGGCGCTCGAAGCCGCCTTGCGCAAGCTTGACGCCGGCAATAAGCTTGGCGTGTCGGTGGCCGAAGGCCGCCTTGTCCCTTCCGCCTCGCTCGCGGTGAGCCAATCCTGGCTCGCCAAGTCGAAGGCCAAGGGCCGCAGATAGTGCTTCGGAAGCTCGTCCCCTACCTCGTTTACTCCTATGTGTCGTTTGTCGGCTGGACCACGCGTCATCAAATATTGCGCGCCGACATACCTCTTAAAATTCACTCGTCAGGTGAGAGGTTTATTTACGCATTCTGGCATCAGCGTCAGGTGTTCTTTACCTGGTCGCACCGCGACGCCGAGGCCGCCGTGCTCGTCAGCAAGTCGAAGGACGGCGAGATGATCGCCAAAACCATGGAGCTTTCCCGCATTGGAGCCGTGCGCGGTTCTTCATCCCGCGGCGGAGCGGCCGCGGCCCGTGAGATGGTCGAAATTCTGCGCTCAGGGCGCGATGTCGGTATCACCCCGGATGGGCCGAAGGGCCCCGCGCGCGAGGTGAAGGAAGGCGCGGTTCGTGTTGCCCAGCTGTCGGGCATGCCCATCATTCCCATCGCCAACGCTTTGTCCAATAAGATCGAGATCGCCAAGGCTTGGGACAGGTTTCAGGTCCCCCTTCCCTTCGGCCGCTCCGTAGTCATCTATGGGGAGCCGGTTCGCGTCGCCGCCGGTGATGACCTCGCCGTGAAGGCCGCCGAGCTGAAAGCCTCGATGGACGCGCTCACCGCCGAAGCGGACCGCCTGGTTCGATGAGCCTCCTGATTCTGTTGCTTGAGACCCTGCTCGCGCCTTTAGCCGGGCTCGGAGTGGTTCTCTCGTTTCTTGTTTCGCCTAACCGGGGGCGTCTCGAGGGGCTTTTGAATGAATTCCCCGAGCGATTCGGATCGATCCGCGATACGGCATTGGACCGCCTTCACGGTCGCGAAGTCTGGTGGTTTCATGCCGCCTCCGCCGGGGAGGTCGCCGGCCTGGCTCCGATTCTGGAGTCCCTGCACAAAAAAGGCTCGCCCGCGATTGTGCTGACCACGACCACGCGTTCGGGCCGCGACGCCGCGCGCGCCTTGCCCTGCGTTGCCTGGGCCCAGCTCGCTCCGCTTGATGCCTGGCCTTTCGTCTCCCGGTTTCTCACCACGCTGAAGCCTCGCCGGCTCGTCCTGGCCGAGACCGAGCTGTGGCCGACCACTTTGATCCTCGCGCACCGCGCGGGACTTTCCCCGGCGCTGGTCAATGCCCGTCTGACAGACAAGAGCCTCTCCCGGTATCGATTCATCTCCTGGCTCCTCGCCCCGGCCCTGCGCGCGCTCACCGTGGTCGCCGCGCAAAGCGACGAGGATGCCCTGCGCTTCGCGGCCCTCGGCGTGCCGCGGGAGCGCGTGAAGGTCACGGGCAACGCCAAGTATGATCGCGACCTCGCCCCAGGCGCGAACGCGGCCGCCGTCGCCAAGATCGCGGCGTTGGGCTGGGAAAATGACCCGCTGTTCGTCGCCGGGAGCACTCACCCTTTCGAGGAGGAAATGGTGCTGGCCGCGTTCCTCGCCGCCCGCGCCGATGCGCCGCGCCTGCGCCTGGTGCTCGCTCCGCGCCATCTTGAACGAGCCGCGGACGCCGCCGATCTGCTTACGCACGCCGGCTTGAAGCTCTCCCGCTGGAGCGGCGCCCCCGAGCCGGGTCGCGAAGCGTTGATTCTTGACGAGATGGGCATGCTTCCGTCCTTTTACGCCCTGGCCCGCGCCGCATTCGTCGGCGGAACCTTGGTTAAGGTCGGCGGCCATAACTTGCTTGAGCCCGCGTCGGCCGGCGTCCCGGTGCTCTTCGGGCCGCACACTGGCCACATCGCCCGCCCGGCCGAGCTCCTGGCGGCCCATGGCGGCGGCGGGCGGCGCGTGCGCGACGCGGCGGAGCTCGCCGAGAGGCTGACGGAATTCGCTCGAGATGAGAATGCCGCGCGCGCCGCCGGGGTCTCGGCGCGTAAAGTCGCCGACGGATTGCGCGGCGCCGCTGTGCGTACTCTCGAGGCGCTCGGTGCCTGAACGCGAAACCCGCGCGAACCTGATCGCGGCGGGCGTCTTTGCGACCGTGGTGGCCGTCTTCCTCCCCGCGCTCCGGTTCCCGTTCCTGAACTGGGACGACTATCAGAACGTCGCCGCCAATGATCTGCTGAGCTTCGACCCGAGAGGGCTGCGCTTCATGCTGGCGGGCTCGAGGCTGGGCCATTGGCAGCCGCTGTCCTGGCTGACGCTGGCGCTGGATCGCGCGGTCTGGGGCGACAACCCGTTGGGCTTCCACTTGACCAACGTGCTTCTTCACGCGGTGAGCGCTGTCCTGCTTTTCTATTTGGCGAGGAGTCTCAAAATCGGCGGTGGCCGCCCCGAACTTCCGGCCCTCTTTGCGGCGCTGTTCTGGGGGCTCCACCCTCTGCGCATCGAGTCCGTGGCATGGGTGACGGAACGGCGGGACGTTCTGTGTGGCGTATTCTCTTTGGGCGCGGCGCTCTCCTACGCGCGCGGCTCAGGCGACCGTACCGCGCGCCGGTTGGCCCTCTTGCTGAGCGCTTTCGCCATGGCGTCCAAAGTTTTCGCGGTGGTCCTGCCGCTGGCGTGGCTGGTGCTCGACCTGCGACTCGAGGGGGCCCCCCGCTGGCGCGCGAAGCTCGCTTACCTCCCGTTCGCGCTGATCGCCCTCGGAGTCAATGTGGTTGCCCAGGCCGGCAGCGGCGCGTCCATACCGCTCGAGGTGTTCGGGCTCACCCAGCGCCTGGCGCAGACTTTTTACGGCCTTGCTTTCTATCCTTGGAAGACCCTGATTCCGATCGGGCTCGCGCCGCTATACGAGCGTTCTATCCTCCTCGAGCCCTGGCCTTTCTCCATGGCCGCCGCCGCGGTCTCGACGGTGGGCCTTTACCTCGCGTTCACGCGAAAACGCGTGGATGGCCTGTCTCAATCAGCGCTCGCGTATGTCATCCTGATTTTGCCCGCGCTCGGGCTCTTTAAGTCCGGCCGCATGATCGCGGCCGACCGTTGGTCCTACCTCGCCGCGATCCCCCTGTCTTTGCTCGCGGCGGCCACACTGGCTCGCGTATTCGACGAACGCGCCTTCCGCGCGGCGGCCGCGTGCATCGTCCTCGCGTTGATTGCCGCGACCAGGGCTCAACTGCCAGTATGGTCTTCGGACGAAGCGCTCTGGACCCGGGCCGTTGCCGCTTCGCCGATGAGTTCCTTCGCCCTCGAGCGCCTGAGCGAGGCCGAGGCCGCGGCGGGCAAGACCGCAGAGGCCGCCGAACGGCTTAAGAACGCGCAATCGCTCAAACACTTCGTCGCGGACCTGTCCGAGCGCGTTCGCGCCGGCCGCTGAGCGCCTTTACTGGGTCCGAGGCAGGAGCAAGTACACTGTCAGCACGACGACGGCGTATCCGGCAAGGCGGGCCGCGTAAGGGCGACGCGTGACCGCCGGAGGGCCGTAACGCGCATAAAGATCCACCGCTCCCGCGGCTGCGGAACTAAACCAAGCCCCCAAGATATGGCACTCCGACATCCCCCACTGCCAGCCGAAGATCACGAGCAGACCCCAAATAACGAGGGGAACCATGGTGATTAAAACATCGGGGATTTTGACGGGCTTCTCCCAATTGCAGATCCACAACGAGATGATCGTGAAGATGACGATCGGGATGGTGAAGATCCACTGCAAGACTTCAATCTGCAGCAACCGCGGCGGCGCGTAGGCAAAGAGGAAAATATCGGTCACTATGGCGAAGCCCAA
>JAYTSX010000193.1:0-21739 GCA_043745445.1 Elusimicrobiota bacterium | reverse complement strand
GCGCTGGAGGCGCGCGATCTGGATCGGCTTTTCCTGCCAGTCGTGATAGACGCAGGCGCCCTCGCACAGCACCTCGACGGGGCAAACGCGAGCGCAGGAGTGTCCGAGCGCGTTGGCCTCAAGGATGGTTTCTCCCGAGCCTAGGGGGTCGGCGGCGGCGATTTGGCGGATGAAGCGGGGAACATCGATGTGCGTCGGGCAGGCGGTCACGCAGGGCGCGTCGTAGCAATAAAGGCAGCGCGAAGATTCTATGCGCGCTTCCTCTTTTGACATCGGACCCTTAAGCTCGGCAAAGGCATCCACCGGCTTCATGTTGGACGAGGCCATGTCACTATTGTACTACTTGAGCACCTGGATGCGTCCCATGGACGGCTGCGGCGTCAGGGCCTTCATGATCGAGCTCACGCCGTCCTTGATGTAAAGGGAAGAAACGAGCACCACCGATGACAAGAGGATGCCGACGGCGACATTCCCCTTCTCAAGCTCCTTGCCTTCCTGCATGTGCGCCGTCAGGCGTCCGAACAAGCGCAAGGTAATCGAGATCGAAAACACGGCCAGCGCCATCGAGACCGCCAGATGGCCGGCCATGCGCACGAGAAGCTCGAGCACGTTCGCGTTTTCTTCGGTCGGCGCGAGCATGTGCATGCGAATCATCTGGATCGACGAGTCGGTGCCCGCCATCAGGATCTGCGAGGCGGAGAACAGAATCGTGCCGACAAGGAGGCCGACGGCGACGTTGCCTTCCTTGATCTTCTTCTCCATATCGAAGTCGGGGTTAGCCTTGATGAAGGTCCGGTACGTCCAATAAATGACGAAACCCGACATGAGGACCATGAGAAAGAAGTGCATCAGGCTGACGAGGACGCGTGTGGCAATCATTAATTTATCTCCTAGTGATGCGTTGGTGTCAGGCTTACCGGTCGTTACAGTATTGTTGAAGTACCGTCGAGTTCAAATACTGTAACCGGTAAGCCTGACACCTTTCACCTTAATAAAACGGCTCGATCTTGTAGCCTTCCCGCCCGTTGAGCAGTTGGGTGGTTTCCTCTCCGACCTGACCGGGCGGCAGCCAGGCCGGGCCCGCGGGCTCGATCAGCACGTACTGAAGACCCTGGTACTCGAGGAATAAGTCGCCTTTCTCGGGGATGAGAAGCACCCCCATTAAATAGTGGCCGGGCACGGAGACGCCGACCATTTTCATCTGCGTCCAGTTGGACAGGATGGAGGCGATGAGGCCGGTTTTGGTGTCGCAGTCACCCCAGCCGACGAGGACCGCCGTAATCGGCGGAAGCACGCCGCCCGTGTGTTTGTCCTTATAAACAGGGTCGGGCTGCTTGTAGTACATGGCGGTTTGCGCGAAGGAGAGCACGGATCCGATGATATCTCCCGAACGGTACTTGCGAGCGGTCGCAATTTTTTCAAAAACAAGAGAGAGAGGTTTGATCAAAGGCGCATTTTTGCGTACGACACCGGGCATGTCGACCGTGACCGTGTTGCCTTTCATCATGCGAAAGCCGTGGGACCCGAGGTAGTCCTTCACGCGCTGGTCGTATTCCTTCTCGACGACCGCGACCGCGTTGTTAAGCTGAGCCTGGGATTTCCCTTGTTTGACGGCAAGGTTGAAGGCGCTCTTGGTCGCGTTTTCGCGCCAGGTTTTCACATCGGAGAGGCCCTGCTTGGTGTAGCCGAAGGACTCGTTGTACGGGCGAAAATCCTTGTCCGCCAGCTGGTAGGAGACCTCGAGCTTGTCCTTGTTGAAGTTCTGGAAGCCGTAGGATGCGGCCCGATATCCGCCGGCCTTTTGTATGCGTTGGAAGGTCTTCGGACCGCCGCCGGAGCCGCCTCCGCCCGAGCTTTCACCGCCGGTGGGGATGTCGTCCTCGTCGGAGCCTTGGCCGAACAGGACCTGGCCGTCGACGAGCGGGATGACCATGCGGGCTTCGGCCCGTAGGCCTAACCGCACGGAGAGCAGCGCTCCAGCTGCCAGGAGCGGGTACCACGCCATCGAAGGTCTGCGCCACGCCATCTCCGTTTATTTTAGCACCTTGCGGGGGTTGGGAGAGCCTGTTATCATTCGACGGATATGCCTGACGCGGACCCTTTAGTCGGGAAAACGCTCGGCCCGTGCCGGCTCGACGCTCTCATTGGTCGCGGGGGCATGGGACGCGTGTACAAGGCTCACCACCTTGCTCTCGACCGCGATGTCGCGGTGAAGCTCGTTGATATCACCGGGGAGCTCGCGGGCACGACCGGCGCGGCCGTGCGCGAGCAGATCTTGGCTGAGGCCCGCAGCGCGGCTAAGCTCGAGGACCCTCGCATCGTCGCGATCCATGAGGTCGGCGAGGATCAGGGCATTCCCTACATCGTAATGCAGTGGGTGGACGGCGAATCTCTGGAGGGGCGCGTCAAGCGTCTGGGCCGCCTGGCCCCCGCCGAGGCACTTGAGATCATCCGGGAGACGGCGACGGCATTGGGCGTCGCGCACAAGGCGGGGGTCGTGCATCGAGACATCAAACCGGGCAATATCCTCGTGGATACGCGCGGCGCGGTGAAGCTCACGGACTTTGGCATCGCGCGTCCCGCCGGCATCGCGGCGGTTCCCGGCGAGGCGATCGCAGGGTCCTTTCATTTCATGGCGCCGGAGCAGGCGTTCGGCGGACCTCCAGATCCCCGTTCGGATTTATACGCGCTGGGGACGACCTGGTATTATGCGCTGACCGCCCAGGCGCCGTATCCAGGCACGGCGATGGACGCGCTCGTGCGCCATCGCGACGAGGCTCCCCCTGAAGTTCGTCTTTTGCGCCCCGAGATCACGGAGCGCGCCGCGGGCCTACTGCGTCGCCTGCTGGCCAAGAATCCCGATGAGCGTCCCGCCGACGCGCAGGCGCTTCTGAAGGAGATGCTCTCGATCGGCATGCTCCTCGATACGGACACCAGCGGCTCTCCGTTCAAGATCCTTCCCGCGATTCCGCGCCCGGAAACGAGCCGGCCTTCCCCGACAGTCCCGCCTGTGGCTGAGGTCAACTCCGTCAGCGCCAAGCCCGAGACCGTGCAGATGCCGGCCCCTAATCGTAACCTTCCCCTTCCTCCCCCCCCGCCCGAGCCCGTGTCGGCCTCGGCTCTGGGCTCTCGGGGTGCCTTCGTCGGACTGCTCGCTGTGTTCGGTCTGATCGCTTTCGGCTGGCAGTGGCGCCGGGCCGGTCCCGGAGATTGGGTGACGGGTGCGGCGTTTCTTTCGTTACTTCCGGCGGCATTGACCTACGGCGACCGGAAGAACGCCTGGTATCAGGCGCTCAGCGTCGCGGGCTGCGCCGGGGCATTGGCATGCTGGGCGCGGCACGTGGTCGCCACCGGTGTGCCCATGCCCGCGCTTGAGGCGGCTATCGGCGCGGCCGTGGGCATCTGCGCGTTGATCGGCTCGGCGTACCTGGGACAGTGGGGACAGGATCGTTCCGAGGCGGTCTGGGCGCGTGTGCTCGGCCCCGTGGCTGCCGCGGCGCTGCTCATATCCGCGCTGACTTGGAGCGTGCCGGAGACTCAGTCGTGGTCCTCAGGGCTCTCGGAGCGAATGGCGGCGTGGTGGACGGCCTTCGTCGTCTCAGGCGGCGGCTGGCGCTGGATCGGGACGGCGGGCGTGGGCGCGGCTCTGGGCGCGGCGGTCCACCTGAAGGTTCAGGAATCGGGCGCGCCGAAAGATCGCAAGCTGAACTGGAATAAATAAACGCGCGACGCGCGCTTACTTTTTCTTGCCGAAGAGGAAGGAAAGAACGGCGCCGGCGCCGATCAACAGGCCGGCGACCAAGGCTAGGCCGACGAGCGGCGCGCCGCCGAGCGCGAGGCCGATGCCGAGAAGCACCACGCCGCCGATCATGGCGTACTTCCCGTAAGCTCCATATTTAGCGGTCGGGGAGTCCCCTTCCGTCGTGGAGCCCTGGCCCTTTACGGGCGTATAAATGGTGATGCCGTTGAGCGGCTTCTTGCCGGTAAAATAATAATCGGTGCCTTCTCCGTCGGCCGAGTTGGGAGCCGTGCCGTCCGCGACGGGGTCCTTCTTCGGAAGAGGTTTCCGGTCATCGATCTGGGGCGGCGGATTTTTGCGCGGGCCGTCGACACCGGCGAACTCAACGTACTCAACCGGGGATAAGGTTTGGATCGTGAAGGTGTGGTCGAAAGATTTTCCGGCGCGCGCCGACGCGTTTTCGCGCGCGGTAAGGGCTGCGGGATCCGCAACGGCCTCGCTACGCAGCGCCTCGAGCGTGGCCGTCATCGCCGCGGGGTTCGCGGCGGCGGGAACAGCAAGAAAAAGTGCCAGAAGCGAGCGTGTCATTGCGCTAATATTATACTAGAAGTTAAGGCCAATTCCGCCGCACTTCTGCGCCGGACGCTTGCGTCCGGCGACACGCTACGGAATAATCTGAGTCGACGCGCGCACCCCCGCGATGAGCGGCTCGGGGTTGATGCCGAAGAGGAGGACGCCGACGACCGCGACCGCGACACCGCCGCATACATACGCCCCCACCGGGATCGCGATATCATCTGACGGCTCCCGGAAGAACATGCGGTGCGCGACGAGGAAGTAGTAATAGACCGAGACGACGCTATTGAGCACACCGACGACCGCGAGCCACCACAGCCCTGACTGGACGGCCGACGAGAAGATCAAAAGCTTGCCCATGAAGCCGGCGAGCGGTGGAATGCCGGCCAAAGACAGCAGGCAGAACATGAGCGACATTGCCAGGCCCAAGCGATTTTTCGCCAAACCATCGAAGGAAGAAAGATCGTAGCTGCCTTTTGCCGAGCCCACAGCCTGGATGACGGCGAACGCGCCGACATTCATCGCAACGTAGACAAAGGAATACAGCATCACGCCTTCGCGCCCGAGCGGAGTACCGACGGCGAGGCCGATGAGCAGGTAGCCCGCCTGCGCGATCGAGGAATAGGCGAGCAGGCGCTTGGTGTCGGTCTGGAACATCGCGGTGAAGTTGCCGATCGTCATCGTCAGCGCGGCCATGATGGAAATCAGCAGAGTCAGGTCGTACGTCTGCAACGGGAAGATCGCGCCGAACACGCGGGCGAGGGCGGCGAAGGTCGCGAGCTTGGGCGCGACGGACAGGAAGGTCGTCACCGGCGTCGGCGCGCCTTCGTACGCGTCGGGGACCCAAAAGTGCATGGGAGCAATCGACGCTTTGAAGCAGAAACCGAGCAGGATCAGAACGAGGGCGAGGATGAGCATCGGTCCGGGGGTCGCGGCGGCCTGGGAGAGCTGAAGCGTCCCGGTGGCGCCGTAGTACAACGAGATGCCGTAGACCATGATGGCCGAGGAGAACGCGCCAAAAAGGAAGTACTTCATCGAGCCCTCGTTGGACTTAGGGTTCGTGCGCTCGAATCCCGCCAAGATGAACGAGGAGATCGAGACGAGCTCGAGCGCGACGAAGATCATGAGCAGGTTCGTCGAAGAGACGAGATACATGAGCCCCGCCGTGGAGAGCAGCATCAGCGCCGAGAAGGTCCCGGCGTGGCTTTCGGGCAGCGCCTTGTAATCAAGCCCCAACAGAAGGCACAGAACGCAGGTGAGCAAGGTCGTCAGCTTAAAAAATTGGCTGAACGGATCCACGGTCCAGAGCGAGCCGACGCCGTGCGTGACGGGATCTCCAAGTGTGAACGCGACCCAGGCGAGCACCCCCGCGGCGGAGAGCCAGGCGAGGTGGTACAGCGCCCTCGCCTTCTTGGGCGGCAGGACCAGGTCGGTGAACGCGATGGCGAGCGCCAGCGTCGCGAGGATCGACTCAGGAAGAAGAAGGCGCAGATTGTTCATTTATTTACCCAGCATGTGCTCGAGCGTCTTGTTCATCAGGTCAAGAGGCCACTTCGGGTACACGCCGAAGAGCACCGTGAGGACCGCTAACGGCACGATCGAGACGAGCTCTCGCGTCGTCATATCCGGAAGGTCGGCCCATTTCTCATTGAACTTGCCGAGGAACACCTTCTGCATCATGCGCAGGAAGAAGGCGGCGGTCGCGATGATGCCGAGGACCGAGATCGTCGCGGCGAGCTTCCAGGTCTGGAACGCGCCGAGGAAGCACAGGAACTCGCCAATAAATCCGGCGAGGCCCGGCAGGCCCAACGACGCGAAGCAGGTCATCGCCATGAGGCCGGCGTACACCGGCAGCTTGACGGACAGGCCGCCGAACGCGGAGATGTCGCGGGTGTGCGCGCGGTCGTAGATCACGCCGACGAGCAGGAACAGCGCGCCGGTGATGATGCCGTGCGTCAACATCTGGAAGACCGCGCCGGTAAAGCCCGCCGTCGTCATTCCGGCGATGCCGAGCAGGCAGTAGCCCATGTGATTGACCGAGGAGTAGGCGACCATCTTTTTCATGTCGGTCTGCGCCATGGCGCACAGCGCGCCGTAGACGATGTTGATGACCGCGATGACGATCAAGGCCGGCAGGAACCACTGGAAGCCCAACGGCGCCAGCGAGTAGGAGATGCGCAGCAGGCCGTAGACGCCCATCTTAAGGAGAACGGCGGCCAGGATGACTGAGATCGCGGTCGGCGCCTCGACGTGGGCCAACGGCAGCCAGGTATGGAACGGGAAGGCGGGGATCTTGATTGCCATGCCGAAGTACAGCCCGAGGAACACGAGAATCTGGAAATGCCGGTCCCACCCGCCGGTCATTTTGGCGAGCTCGAGGATGTCGAACGTGTGCGGCGCGGGGCTCGCGAAGTAGAGCGCGAGGATGGCCAGCAGCATGAACACCGAGCCGGTCAAGGTATAGAGAAAGAACTTGATGGCCGCAAATTCCTTGCGCGGGCCGCCCCAGATGCCGATGAGGAAGTACATCGGGACGAGGGTGAGCTCCCAGAAGACGTAGAACAGAATCAGGTCGAGCGCGCAGAATACGCCGAGCATTCCGACTTCGAGCAACAGGAACCAGAAGAAGTACTCCTTCACCCGGTTCTCGATGCCGAGCGAGCCGACGAGCCCGATGACGCACATGAAGGTCGTGAGCAACACGAGCGGGTAGGAGAGTCCGTCCACGCCCATGAAGTACTGCACTCCGAACGAGGGGATCCACGCGAAGCGCTCCACGAACTGCATCTCGTGCGTTGCGCGGCTGAAGCCGGGAAGCATCGCCAGCGAGGCGATCAAAGCGATGCCCGCGAAAACGAAGGCGACGATCTGGATCGCCTTGACCTTTTCCTTCGGGATGCACAGGATGATCAGCGCTCCGACGAGGGGCGAGAAAGTGACGAGGCTCAGCATGTTCATTGTTAAGTTCTCCCTTCTAAAATCAGCGCGTCAGAATTAAAGTCGCCGCGAGGCTGAAAGCGATCGCGACGTACATCAGATATTCCTGCACCTGGCCTTCCTTAACGAGCGTGCGCAGGCCTACGCCGAGGTCGAGGCTCAGCCCGCCGAAGCCGTCCACGGTCCGGTCCACGAAAAGCGCGTCGACGAGGTTGCTGATTTCGGCGACAATGCGCATGAGAAGGCCCCAGCCATCCACGAATACGCGATCGACGATGTTGGTGTCGATCCAATAGGCAAGGGCTGCGACCTTGTCGCAGAAAACGACCAGAAGAGCAAAGGCGTCGTCGAGGAACCAACGGCGGTCAAGCAAAGTGAACACCGGTCCGAGGTTCGCCTTGAGCGCGTCCGCTAACGGGTACTTCGGGCCCTTATAAAGGAAGAAGGCGAAGCCGATGGAGCCGAGGACCAGAAACGGCAAGGCGAGGTGGAGCCCGTGAGGCAGATGGCCTTCGTGATGCTCCGCTTCTCCTCCTTCCGCGTGCTCAGCGACCGCCGCATGGGCCTCGGCGTGTTCCGCGGCAGGCGCAGGCTCGGTGGAGGGCGTCGCGGCGACGGGCGAAGCAATCTGCGCGGCTGTAATCGTCGGCTTGGCGAACACGCGGTAAACGAGGCCGTTGCGGTCGAGCATGAAGCCCGAGACGAGCGCCAGGAAGGCGAGCAGCACGAGGGGCCCCGTCATCAGGAATGGCGACTCGTGAGCGTGATGGTGCTTTTCGTGATCGCGGTCATCTCCCCAGAAGGTCAGAATGAACAGGCGAGACATGTAGAAGGCCGTCATGAGCGCGGTGAGGAGCATGATCCAGAAGATCGGCTGGTTCGCGTGGTAGATGTTCGCGAGGATCATGTCCTTTGAAAAGTAGCCGGAGGTGCCGGGAATGCCTGAGATCGCGAGGATCGCCGCACCCATGGTCAGAAAAGTGATCGGCATTTTCTTCGACAGGCCGCCCATGAGCCGCATGTCGTTGGTGTGCACCGAGTGAATCACCGAGCCGGCGCCGAGGAACAGCAGCGCCTTGAAGAACGCGTGGGTCGTGAGGTGGAACAGGGCGGAGGTGTAGCCGCCGACGCCCAGCGCGCACATCATAAAGCCGAGCTGGGAAACGGTCGAGAAGGCGAGCACTCGTTTGATGTCGTAGCTGACGAGCGCCATCGCGGCCGCGAGGAAAGCCGTGGCGCAGCCGATCCAGGCCGCGGCGAGCATCGCGTCGGGCGCGGCGAGGAACACGAAATAGAGCCGCGCCACCACAAAGATTCCGGCGGCGACCATCGTCGCCGCGTGGATCAGGGCCGAGCCGGGCGTCGGGCCTTCCATCGCGTCGGGAAGCCAGATGAACAGCGGGAACTGAGCGGATTTACCCATGGCACCGAACAGAATGCCGAGCGCGATTACGGTTGCGACCGGCGTCGTCATGTAGCCCTGATTGATGAAATGGTGGATCTGCGTGATCTGGAAGGAGCCGACCTTCGCGAAGATGAACAGCAGGGCGAGGTACAGCCCGGAGTCGCCGAGCTTGGTCGTCATAAAGGCTTTTTTCTGCGCCTCGGTCGGACCGTCCTTTTCGAACCAGAAGCCGATCAGCAGATAGGACGAGAGGCCCATGAGCTCCCAGCTCATGAAGCCGACGAGAATGTTGCTTGAAACGACGAGGCCGAGCATCGACGCCGTGAAGAACGACACGAAAGCGAAGTAGCGCTTGTAGCGCGTGTCTTCGTGCATGTAGGCGATCGAGTAGATCTGCACCATCAGGCTGACGAGGGTCACGACGACCAGCAACATCGCCGCGGGGCCGTCGATGAGCACGCCGATCGGCATGTCATACAGAAAAGCCTTGCCGCCGATCGAGGCCGCGAAGGAGAACCATTGCCAGTTGTGCTCGTACGGAACGGGAACGCCCCCCCTCGCCACGGCACCGAGGATGGAGAGTGACAGGCCGAGGCAGATCGCCATCGCGCCGATGCCGATCCAGGGCGCGGGCGAATGCGGGTCTTCCTTCGCGCCGAACAGCATGATCAGCGACGCGGCGAACGGAATCAGCGGAATCAGGTATGCGTGTTCGATCATGGCATCAGCCCTTGAGGAGATTGAAGTCTTCGGCGTACACGGTATCCGTGCCGCGGTAAATCGCGAGCAGCAAAGCGAGGCCGACGACGATCTCGGCGGCGGCCACGGTCATCACAAACAGCGCCAAGGCTTGCCCGGTCACGCCTCCAGGGTGGAGGAAGCGGTCGAAGGCGGCCAGATTGATGTTGGCGGCGTTGAACATGAGCTCGATCGACATCAGGATGCCGATGATGTTGCGCCGCGTCAACGCGCCGAAAATGCCGATCAGGAACAGGAGGCCGGCCACGATCATGTAGTGCGAAAGGGTCAGAGGAGCGTTCATCGGGCGTTCTCCGCGCGAGTGAAGAAGACGGCGCCGAGCAGAGCCGCCAGTAGGACCAGGGAAATGAGTTCGAAGGGCAGAAGCCACGCCCCCATGAAGAGCCGTCCGATGTCGTGCGTCCCCGGGCTTGTGGCGGCCGTCGCAATGGTCGCCGAATGGAGGCGGGCGACCTTGAACAGGCCGACGGAGGCGACGCTGCAGACGAGAAGCGCGGCCATCCAGCGCTCGTTGACCTGCCGCAGGTGCAGGTCCGACGCGCGCCCCAGGAGCATGACGACGAACATCACGAGCACCGCGATGCCCGATACGTAGACCATGATCTGCGCACCGAACAGGAAGTCCGCTCCGAGCGACGCATACAGCCCCGCGACCCCGGCCAGGGAGAGGCCGAGGAACAACGAGGAGTGCACGGTGTTGCGGTTTAAGACCACGGCCACGGCGGAGGCCAAAGTCAGGATCGACAATGAATAGAAAACGATTTGATCGAGCACCTAGCTTCTCCTGGGCTGAACGTCATGGAAGCTGACCTGGCCTTCGGGATCCTTGAAGTCCTGGGTCTTGCGGTCGAAATATTTCCCGATGAACGCGAAGTCTTTCTTCCAGCATCGCACCATTTCATCACGCTTGACGAAAATGACCTCGTAGTCGAGGGAATGCCAGACGGATTTGGGCTTCGTCGGGCAGGCCTCCTCGCAGAGGCGGCAGAAGTTGCATTTGCCGAAGTCGATCGTGTACCAATCCACCTTCGCGATCTTCTTGCCGGTCTCGTTCTTCGCGTTCTCGAGCGAGATGCAGTTGGACGGGCACGCTTTCACGCAGAGGTTGCATGAGATGCAGACCTGCTGGTCGAAGAGGAGCGCGCCGCGGAACGCCTCGAAGGGCACGAGCTTTTCGTCGGGGTAGTGCACCGTGACGGCCGGCTTGAACATGTACTTCAGCGTGATCCAATGGCCCTGCACGATGGCGCGGGAGTTGCTGAATATCTTCGAGAAATAGTTGATCATTATTTTAGCCAGAACGCGAGATAGAGACCGGCGACGGCGATGTTGAAGAAGCTCCACGGAAGCAGGAACTTCCAGGTGAAGTCCATGAGCTGGTCCACACGGAAGCGCGGCAAGGTCCAGCGGATCCACAAGAAGACGAACATCATCAGCATCGCCTTGCTTAGCATCCACATCCAGCTGGGAATCAAGGTGAAGGGCACCGCGTTGACCGGTGAGGCCCCCCCGCCAAGGAAGAAGGTCGCGAGCAGGAACGAACCGAGCAGGACGTAGGCGTACTCGGCGAGGAAGAAAATGGACCACTTCATCCCGGAATACTCGGTGTGGAAGCCGCTGACGAGCTCGGACTCGGCCTCAGGAATGTCGAAGGGCGTGCGGTTGGTCTCGGCCACCGACGCGATCAGGAAGATCACGAAGGCGAGCTGCCCGACCACGGGATAGAAGATAAACCAGCGAGGAATGATCCCGTGCCAGTAGCCGGCCTGCGCATTGGCGATCACCTGCAGATCGAGCGAGCCCGCGAACATGAGAATGGGCACGACCGAGAAGCCGCGCGGCAGCTCATAGCTGACGATCTGCGCGGCACCGCGTAAGCCGCCCAAGAGCGAATATTTATTGCCTGACGACCAACCCGCCATGACGATGCCGATGACCGAGATGCCGGCGAAGGCGAAGACATAGAGCGTGCCGATGTCGAGCTTGGCGGCCGACATGCCGTCGCCGAACATGACGGGAGCGAACGCGATGATGCAGGGCGCTACGACCAAGCCGGGGGCCAAGGCGTGAACCCACTTGTCCGCGGCGGCCGGCGTGATGTCTTCCTTAAGAAGCAGCTTGATGCCGTCGATGGCGGTCTGGGCCCAGCCGTGGAAGTTCCAGCCCTTCGGGCTGCCCGCGTAGGTCGGGCCCACGCGCGACTGGATGTGAGCAGAGATCTTACGCTCCCACCAGATGGACCAGAGACCGTTGATCAGAACAATATGCAAGACGATAAGAACCTTGATCGCGACCCAAACAGCGTCGACGGCCAAAGGCGGCAGGCCTTCGGTCGCGGCCAATGAGCCGAGAAGCGCGTAGAACTTGTCCGCCCAGCTCGCGAGCTCGCCGATGAGCCCTCCGGTGAGGGCGAGTCCGATCAAAATGCCGGCGAGCATGCCCGCGCCCCACTGGTAACCGGGACGCGACCAGCGATTGGCGAACACCTCGGTGGGCCAGGTGGTAAAGCGGTTTTCAATCAGCCGGCCATTCTTGTGGTTGAGGACGGGCTCCGGCGGCACATACTTCGGGGCCGGGGGCTTGGGCGCGGCGGCAGGCGCGGCGGCAGGAACGGGCGCCGCCGCGACGGGCTCGGGGGCCTTAGCGGGCTCCGGGACCTTGGGAGTTTCGGGCTGTTTATCGTCGGGGTTGGGCTTCTTGGCGGTCATGTTAGCGGTCCACCTCGCCGAGGACGATGTCGATTGAGCCGAGCAGCGCGATCACGTCGGAAACCTTCATGCCTACGAGTTTTTCCTGAAGCATGGCGAGGTTGATGAACGAGGGCGCGTGCACGTGCAGCCGGAAGGGTGAAATTCCACCGTCGGACGCGAGGTAGATGCCGAGGTCGCCGCGCGCTCCTTCGACGTGCGCGTACGCCTCGCCGGGCGCGGGCTTGGGAATTTTCGCGACGCCGGGGGCCATAAAGGGTCCCGCCGGAAGCTTCGCGATCGCCTGCTCGATGATCCGGATGGACTGGCGCATCTCTTGCACGCGGCAGAAGTAGCGGTCCCAGCAAGACCCGGTCTTTCCGAGTGGCACATCGAACTCGTAATTTTCGTAGCCGGAATACGGGTCGGACTTGCGCACATCGTGATCGACGCCGGACCCGCGAAGGTTCGGCCCGGACAGCGCCCAGTTGACCGCCTCCGCGGCGGACACGAGTCCTACGCCCTGGGTGCGGGCCATGAAGATCGGGTTGTAGGTCAGAAGCGTATCGTACTCGTCGAGACGGGGCTTGAAGTATTCCGTGAACTCGGTCGTGCGCTTAAGCCATTCCGGCGTGACATCCACCATGACCCCGCCGAGGCGGATGTAGTTGTAGGTTAGGCGGGCGCCACAGAGCATCTCAAAGAGGTCGAGCACCATTTCGCGCTCGCGGAAGGCGTACAAAAACGGCGTGTACGCGCCGAGGTCGATGCCGTAGGTCCCGAAGAAAAGCAGGTGCGAGGCGACGCGGTTCATCTCGCACATGATCACGCGCAGGGCGTCGGCGCGCGGGGTGGCCTTGACGCCCATGAGCTTTTCGGCGGCGAGGCAGAACACCAGATTGTTGGGCATCGCCGCCACATAGTCCCAGCGGTCGGTGAGCACGACGCAGTGGTGATAGTTGCGCACCTCGGCGAGCTTCTCGGTGCCGCGGTGCAGGTAGCCGATGTCAGGCACAGCCTTGACGATGACCTCGCCTTCGATGGTGAGTCCGATGCGCAGCACGCCGTGGGTGGACGGATGCTGGGGGCCAAGGTTAATAAAAAGCTGGTCGCTCTTCAGACCCGCTGGAGATGTGGTTTTCAATTCGGAGACGTTATTCATCAAATCGGTCCTTGATGTGGGCGTAGTCTTTGCGCAGGGGGTGGCCCTGGGTGAAATCGGGGGTCAGGATTTTGATCAGGTTGGGGTGGCCTTCGTAACGCACGCCGAGCAAATCGAAGGTCTCTCGCTCCTGCCAGTCCGCGCTCTTAAACAAAGGTGTAAGGCTCGGGACGCTGACATTCTCACGCGGCTGCTCCAACCGGACGAACACGCGCGCGCGATCCTTGACGGAGAAGAAGACCCACAGCAGGTCCATCACCGGGCGATACGGGTAGCCCGCGGTCGCGGCGGCCTCGATTTGCGGCGTGGCACCCTCGGGAAGAAACGGGTTGAAGTTCTGCTGGCGGATATATCCCTTCATGTCCACCGGGCCAAGCAGGTCGGTCGCGGTGACCGTCTCGAGCATGTCGAACGAAGTGTCCTTGGCCCATTGGGCAAACGGCAAAAGCTCATCTTTCGAAGAGAGCCGGACGGTCAAGTAGTCTTTCACCTGCACCGCGGCCTTCTCGACCTTGGGAAATTGGGAGCTGATTTTCGCGAAGAGTTCTTCGTTGGTCATATCAAGCGTTAATGTCGCGGCTGCCCTTTTCCTGCTGGGGAGTCGCGAGGCCCTTCTTGAGGGACATCTTGGCGATCTTTTCCTGGAGTTTGACAACCGCGTACTGCAAAGCTTCGGGGCGAGGCGGGCAGCCGGCGATGTAGACGTCGACGGGGACAATTCGGTCCACGCCTTTAAGCACGGAGTAGGAGTCGTAGTACGGGCCGCCGCAGTTGGCGCACGAGCCCATCGAGATCACGAAGCGCGGCTCGGGCATCTGGTGGTATATCTCTAGAATCGGCTCGGCCATCTTTTTGCAGACGGTGCCAGCGACAATCATAACGTCGGCCTGGCGCGGGCTGGCGCGCGGGATGACGCCCATGCGGTCAAAATCGAGACGCGAGGCGTAAGAAGCCATCATTTCGATGGCGCAGCAGGCGAGGCCGAAGGTCATCGGCCACATCGACTGCTTGCGGCCGAGGTCGATGAAGTAATCCGAGGTCGTCAGGAGGAGTTCCCCACCCGGCAGGCCCTTGGTCAATCCCGGCAGCTTTTCAAGAATCATGGCCATCTGGCTACTCCCAGTCCAGCGCGCCTTTACGCCAGGCGAACGCAAGGCCCAACAGCAAAATCGCGATGAAAATACTCATTTCGATGAGGGCCAACGGTCCGAGCTCACGCGCGGTCACGGCCCACGGGTAAACATAAAGGACTTCGACATCAAAGAGCACGAACAGCAGAGCGAAGACGTGAAAGCGGATGTTGAGCTTGACCTCGGTCGAGCCGACCGCGGGAATGCCGCACTCGTAGGTGCTTTCTTTGCGGGCGTAGGGGACGCTCGCGCGCAGGACTTTGGCCGCGCCGAGGGTCACCGCGGCGAAGCCGACGGCGACGACGACGAAGGCGTAGACGACAGCGTATGCGCTCATCATTTCGCTTTCCTCTGTATAAGAACTTTGAAGACCTCTCCCATTCCTTCCGGATGGATGAGGGTCTTGAGCTTGGCGCGCTCACGGTACGCGGCGGAATCATCGCCGGCGGCGGCTTCAAGCCAGCTGAGCAGGCCGCCGTCGATCAGAAATTTGGACATGCTCTCAAAAGATTCAAGCCCGAGGTTCGCCGCATAGCCCGCGCCGATCAGCGCTTCAAAGTCCACGGAGGCGGTGAGGTCTTGGGCGCCCGGTTCTCTTGTCAGCTCGGTTTCGACCGCGTGGCGGTGAAACGCGCGCGGCGGATTAGCGGTGCCGGGCGCGAAGCGTTTGCCATAGTCGATGGTGACGATGTACCCTTCTTCGACGCGGCTCGCGGCGGAGGTGAGCCAGGCCTTGGCCTCCAGCCCGACGGCGTGACGTTCGCCATCGTGAAGGATCCCGGCCATTGCTTCGGCGGGCGCCTGGAGCTCGGCAACGGAGAGCGGCCCGCGCACCTCGCGTCCAGCCTCGTCGACGAAAATCTCGAAGACCTTTCCTTCCCGTCCTTCGAGCAGATGAATGGGAAGCGCATCGAGGAGCTCATTGGAATAAAGTACGCCCGCGAAGGGCGGGAGCTTGCCGATTTCGGTGTGCGCCGTCACGGGGACGCCGAACGCGGTCAGGCGTCGCACGGCGGTCGTCAGGTCCTTGCGGCCGCGCTCAACGAGAATGAAAGACACGCGGGCCGCGAGTTCCGGGTGTTTCTCGCGCAGCCGCCGCGCGACTTGGCAGGCGAGAGTCCCGTCCCCGCATCCGGCTTCGACGATATGAAGGATGCGGCCCGGCTGATTTTTGGTGACACGCTCGAGCAGGACCGCCAGCCTGTCGGCCAGCACGGCCCCAAAGGCGGCGTGCAATTCGGGAGCGGTGTAAAAATCCGCGGCCTTTTCGCGGACGGAGTAATACCCCCGTTCAGGGTCGTAGAGAGCGGACTCCATGAAGTCCCTGAACGAGCGCATCGCCGATTCCTTAGGCGAGGTCTTCGACGCCGAGCGTCTTCTTCTTGCCTTCGGCCTGGACTTTCTGGATCGAGGACTTGACGGTCGCTTCGATCTTCGCGGACAGGGCGTCGATGTAATCGCCGCCGGTGCGGAGTCCGGCTTCCTTCACGAGCTTCTTGACCTTGCTGGCAACGACGAGGGCTTCGGCCATGAGTAGTTCTCCTTGAACTGCGTCTTATGTCACGCGGAAGATAACGGATTTAAACAGAAATGACATGCCCGGACATTGACCTAGATCAACGTCCGGGCGTCTGTCGAATCTTCCAAATCTTGGCGCCGGGAAGAATTGAACTTCCGACATGACGCTTATGAAACGTCCGCTCTACCACTGAGCTACGGCGCCGCAAGGGGAGCATTCTACCACAATAATGCAAATACCGGTAGGCCTGACACCTCCTCACGGACAATGCGCGACGAAATTGTGTACTATGGGCGCATGGCCAAAAAGAGCTCCGCCGCGAAAAAGATCACTGTCGTCATCGCCGACGACCAGACGCTGTTTCGCGAGGGCATTAAGGATCTTCTCGAAAACGAGAAGAACATCGTCGTCGTCGGCGAGGCCGCCGACGGGCGCGAGGCGCTGCGCCTCGTCAAGAAGCTCAAGCCGAACGTGATCCTGCTCGACATCAAGCTCCCCCACATGGACGGCATCGAGGCGACGCGCCAGATCCATAAGGATTGCCCGACGACGAACGTTCTGATTCTTTCCTCTTATGAGGACGAGGCTCATGTGATGGAGGCCATCCAGGCGGGCGCCAATGGTTATCTGTCGAAAATGCTCCCCGCAGTCGAGCTGGTCAATGCGTTGAAGACTTTCGCGAATCAGGGCGTGATGATTCCTCAGCCGGTGATGAGCAAGCTCATCGAGGGCCTGCGCCAGATGGGTTCGGCGAACTCCGAAGCCTCGCTGGTCGCTCTGACCAAGACTGAGATCAAGGTACTCTCAAACCTCGGACAGGGCCAATCAAATAAGGAAATCGCCGCTTCGCTCACTTGCAGCGTCAAAACGATCAAGAATCATCTCAACAGCATGTTCCAGAAGCTGAGCGTCTCGAACCGGACTGAAGCCGTGGTCAAGGGCATCGACATGGGCCTGATCTCCGCCGATAAAGCCGACTAAACCGTTCTTTCGTCGGAAAAGAGGCCCCCATGTACACAATAATGGGGGCCTTCCTCTTAATATATACGGCATTGACATGGTAGCGGGTTGGGGGTATCCTGACCGGAGATGGGTTTCCAGCGTATTAAAGCGGTGCTCGCAGCGACCGTTGCCGCGTCCATTTTGGGGACGACGGCGGCGGTGGCTTCACCTTCGAAGTTAGACGCGCGCATTCGCGCGCGTCGCGCGGAGGCTTCCAGCGGCGGCTATGCGCCGGCGGGAGCGGGCGGCGGTCCGGTTGCCGCCGGACCGCGCCACTCGGTTCTGATCCGGGTTTCCCCCGGCACGCCGCTCGCGGCTTTGCGCGCGGCTTTCCCGAATGCCGACTTCGGCAGCATGGCCGGTGATGTCGTCACGGCCCGGGCCGATGACACCGTGCTAGACGCGCTTTCTCTCGACGGGCGCGTGCAGGGAATCGATTCTGGGGTTCGCACCCACCCGGTCATGGACGTCGTGCGCTCGAGTTCGACGAGCGGCGGCCTGGCTCTCGGCACGATTTACGGCACGGCGCTAACCGACCTGGCGGGCACGACCGGCGCGGGCGTGATCGTCGGTATCGTCGATACCGGCATCGACTTCAAGCATCGTGACTTCCTCATCGATAACACCTATCCAGGGACGAGCACCTCGCGCATTCTCTCGATCTGGGATCAGACAATCAGCTCGCATATCGGCGGGCCGTTCCCCGTCGGTTTATCCTATACCTACGGCGCCGAATACACCCAAGCCCAGCTCACAGCCAAGGTTCGGACCGGGGCCGGCACGATCAATACCGAGGATGCCGATGGGCATGGCACGCACGTCGCCTCGATCGCGGCCGGCGACGGAACCGACACCAACGGGACCATCCCCAGCGGGACCTTCATGGGGATGGCGCCAAACGCCGAGATCATTTTCGTGCGCACGACGTTCGACACCGCCGATGTGCTCGACGGTGTGAACTACATCGTGGCGAGGGCCGCGGCGGCGGGCAAGCCCGTCGTTATCAACCTGAGCCTCGGCACGCAGCGCGGGCCTCACGATGGCACCTCTTCTTTTGAGGCGGCTCTCGGCGCGGTCGCGGCGAACACGCCCGTCACCGTGGCGATGGGTAATGACGGCGCGGCGAGTCCGCACGCGGGCATCGACCTGGGCCCCGGGGGTTCTGCGGGCGTCATCGTCAATGTCGACCAAGCCAATGTCGGCAGGGACGCGGTCATCGAGTTCTGGGTTCCACGCGCCGATCATTACAATGTCACGGTGGCCTTGGGTGGCGTGACCGGCAGCGTGACCGGTGGCTTTGGCACGGTCCCGACCGGGGTTTTGGGCGGGCACACGGTTACGCTCATCAATAGCTCGGACACGGTTCACCCGACGTCCGAGCTGATCTACATTAAGGTGAGCCGGTCGCCTTATATTACCGTGCCGTCGATCTCTGTGACGCTGACGCGGGTCGTGAACGGCGGTAGCGGACGCATTGATGGTTGGGTGGAGCCGTCCGGCGATTACATCAGCTTCGGCTCCTATGTCGATAACACCAGGACGCTGGGCGAGCCGGCGTGCGCGTTGAATGTGTTCGGAGTCGGCTCTTACGCCTCGAAGAAATATTGGGACGGCATCGACGGCTTTACTTATAATTTTTCGAACCAGAGCATCTTGGGCAATCTCTCTGCGTTCAGCTCCCAAGGCCCCACGCGCGATGGTCGTCAGCAGCCTGAGGTCGTCGCTCCCGGCGACGTGATTTCGGGGGCGCTCTCGGCTGCGACCACGGCATATCCTGGGGCGCCCTACGTGCTCATCGACGGCAGGCATCGCGTCCTGCGCGGCACGAGCATGGCGGCCCCCGTCGTCGCGGGCATCCTTGCCGATCGTCTGCAATGGGGCTTGACCCGGACGGTGCCTCAGCTTCGCTCGATCCTTCGAGCCCAGGCGCGTACAGACCCCGCGACCGGCGCCGTACCCTCTTACGCCTGGGGCTATGGAAAAGTTTCGTCGAGCCCTCAGCCGACCTCCGCTCCCACGGGGCTGACCGCGACGACGCTCGGGCCAAGCTCCGTGACCTGGAATTGGGGCACTGTCGTCGCGGCCGACAGCTACTCGCTGTACTATGCGACGAACCCGACGAAGCTTATCGCCTCCGGCCTCCAGCCCCCCTATATTCAGACTGGCCTCGCGGCGAATACGACAACAGGCGTCCTTATCCGCGGCAACGGGGCGGGAGTCAACGGCCCCGGTGCCTTCATCAGCACCTCGACCTTGGCCCTGCCTCCGGCCGCTCTGCCGACTTTAGTGCCGCATGTGGACAGCGCGACGGTTTCATGGGCCGTTTGCCCCGCGGCTCCTCCGGCCGCGCTCTCCTGCTGGGGCTATTCAGTGACCGCTTCCACGGCTCCCAACGGCAGCGGTGCGCAATTCGCGGCGGTGACGCTCTCTCGCTCGGTCAACTCTCTCATTATCACGGGCCTGCAGCCGCTGACGCAATATTATTTCCGTCAGGCGACGCTGAACTACTACGGAGCAACGACATCGACCGGAGCGGTCAGCGCGACGACCTTGACGGACCTCGTGCCGCCCATCAACCCGCTGTTCAGCGCCGCTACCGCGTCCTCGCTGCGATTTGACTGGAATCAGGGTGCCAACATCAATGGGCTCACCTATGTCGCCGACGCCTCGACATCGCCCGTGTTTGCCGGGACCGTTCTGAGCAGCTCGACAAAGAACCCCTACGCGATCTTCACGGGAATGCTGACGAATGCGAGCTACTATTTCCGCGTCCAGGCCGTCGGCGGACCCTATCTAGCCCCCGCCGGCGCCGTGCCGACGCTGGCCGCAGCACCCGTGCTTTCGTCCGCCCCTTTCTCGGCGGTATCGCAGACCGGGTTTACCGTCGCTTGGTCGTCGGGCGTCAACTATGTCAACACTCTCTATCAGGCGGAAATTTCAATCTCGCCCGCTTTCACGCCTCTCGCCGACTCCTCGAGCACTCGAAATGCCTTCGCGACTTTCACCGGCCTCGCGGCCAATACGCTGTACTATGTACGCGCCGCCGCCATCTCTCAAGGCGGCATCCCAACGACCTATACAGCTTTTGGATCGACGCCGACCTTCGTTCTGGACCCGACGCTGCCGCCCGAGCCGTTTTCAAACCAGGCGTCCGACGGCTTCACCTTCAGCTTCAACTCCGGCGGCAATCCCGCGGGGACGATGTACACGGTCCGTGTCTCGACCGACCCCTTATTTTACCCGCTGACGGCGAGCGTCAACACCACCGGGGTCTCCTCGACCTTCTCCGGTTTGAACTCCAACCGCCGCTACTACGCCGATGTGGCCGCCCTCAACATCTCGGGCACTCCCACGGCCTACACTGTGGCGGCCACGACCGCGACGATCGTCGTCGCTCCGGGCGCGCCCGTGACGGCGGTGAGCGCCCGCACGGTGTCCGCGCTCTCGTCCTCATGGACAACATCGACCCTCGGGCCGGGCACGAACTTCACACTGGAAGCCTCCGCGTTCGCCAATTTCTCCGTGATCGCCGGCGCGTTCACGACGGCCAATGCGTTCGCGACGGTCTCCCCGCTTTCCGCAAATACGGTCTACTATCTACGCGCGCGCGCGCTGAGCGTATCCCTGACACCGGACGGCCCGTGGACGACGCTTGGCTCAGGCTCGACCTTGGCGAACGCGCCGGGCGCCGTGGCCTCTCCTTTCCCTTTGGTCGGCGTAGCGAGCATGACCGTCGCCTGGTCCGCCCTGCCGTTGGCGCCCCAAGTCTCCGCTTGCGAGGGATACCTGGCCGAGCTGTCGGCGAGCCCGGCCTTCACGACGATTCTTCGCTCGAGCTCTGTGGCTGCGGGTGCGGCGACGGCGAATTTCAGCGGGCTGTCGTATGGCACGACCTACTACACGCGCGTGGCTTCTCTCGATTGGGAGGGCAACCCGAATTATCTTGTCATCGGCGCAACGCGAACGAACTCGCCGCTCCTGTCCTCAGGGACCGTCACCGGGAGCGGGTTGACTTTGATTTTGACCTCCGCATTCGCGGCGGCCCCAGGGGTAACGGCGCAGATCGATCCCGGAACCTTCCCCCCCGGCACGATCGTCACGATGCTCTCGGGCGTGACCTTGGATCTGGCGAACCCGCGCAGTTCGGTGGCCAAGTTGACCGCCCTGGGAACCGCCGTCGGTATCGATATCTCCGCCGGCGGCCTTCAGCCGCAGAAGCCCGTGCGTCTAACACTCAGCTATGATCCGTTGTTTCTGCCCCCGGGTGGCGACGCCCGGCGTCTCATCATCGCGCGCTATGATGACGCCGCGGCTTTGTGGACCTTGGTGCCCTCCGCCGTGGATGTCTCGGGGCACCTAATAGTCGCGACCCTCGATCACTTTTCATCCTACTCCCCGTTCTTCGCGACGGCGGGCGCCTCTGTTTCGGACGGGGTGGTATTCCCGCAGCCCTGGGAGGCCGGCGAGCCGGGCGGGGCCTACGGCGCGCAGACGCTCACTTTCGCGAATTACCCCGCCGGCACCAAGGTTCGGCTCATGTCGTTGACCGGGGAGCAGGTTTGGGACGGCGTAGCCGGCGCGAACGGCATTTTGACCTGGGACGGTCGCAATAAATCCGGGCGCAATGTCGGCAGCGGCACCTATTACGCGATCATCGAAGGAGCGGGCGCGCGAAAGGTGCGACGCGTGGTGGTCATCCGATGAGGCGGCTTCTTCTAGCGATCTTCATCCTTTTGCCGGCCGCGCTTCCGGCGTTCGCCGCTTTCCAGACGGATGCGGGCGTCAACAGCGCGCAGTTTCTGAAGATCGGCGCGGGAGCGCGC
>JAYTSX010000192.1:0-5699 GCA_043745445.1 Elusimicrobiota bacterium | reverse complement strand
GCTTCGGGGCCTCAGCGAGAGTGGGCTTGCGCTTCTCGATCTTCAGGTCCACGGCCGCGAGCTCGGCGCGGCGGGGCGGGGCGGCCGGCAGCGCCATTTTAAGGAAATCCATCGTGGAGAGCACCGGCTTCGCGACGGGGGCTGGCTGGGCGGGCGCGATGAGCAGGTCCACGCCCTCGATGATCTGAGCCGCTTGCTTGGGGCCTTCCTTCACGAAGCCCAGGAAAAGCACCAGGAAACCCGCGTGAACCGCGAGCGAGATCATCACCGACGCCGGGACTCGTGCCTGGTTCATCCGAGTATGGACACCTTGATCATTTGAGCTGTTCCGTCGCGATCGTCAACGACAGGGCCCCCGCGTCCTTGGCCCGCGCCATTAAATCGGTGAGCTGGCCATGAAGGGCATCCTTATCGGCCCGGAGCACGACCATCTTCGAGTCCTTTTGAGAGAGCACCCGCTTCAACGCGTCGCCCAGAAGCTTCGGATCGGTGAACTTTTCGGAGTCGATGGCGTATTCGCCGTCCTTGGAAAGTGTGATCGTGATCTTATCGGCTTCTTCGCCCTCGTGCGTGTGGGCGGACGGAAGGTCAACTTTGATGGGCGGGTCGGAGAACATCGGGGCGGTTACCATGAAGATGATGACGAGCACGAGGCACACGTCCACCAGGGGCGTGATGTTGATGTCGGTGATGGGCTCATCCGACTCGATGCTCGCGCCGGCCATTAGTTTGCGCCTCCGGCCTTTTCCGTGACCGGCATATCCGCCTTCATCACGGCGAGCTTGAGCGCGCCGGCCTGCTTCGACGCGTCCAGCACCTCAACGACGAGCCCGACCTTGTTCATCGCGTCGGCGGTTACGATCACCATCTTGTCCTTACTGGCCGCCAGCGCCGCGGCCAGAACGCCGCGAAAGGTGACGCCGTCGGTTTTCGTGCCGTTGACGGAGATGGCGCCGTCCGGCGTGATTCGAATATTTACATTTTCATCCACGGAAGACTTGCCTTCCGCCGTCGATGGTCGGGTCTCGAAGACCTTGATCCCGAGCGTCACGGCCATGGGGGCGACGGCCATGAAGATGATGACGAGCACCAAGCACACGTCCACCAACGGGGTGACGTTGATCGCGGTGATCGGCTCTTCTTCTTTCTGGCTCGCGCCGGCCATGGGAGTGCCTTACTTCGCCCCGACCATCACGATCAACCGCGCCGACGCGATCTCCATGTCGACGGTGATGACCTTCAAGCGGCGCATGAAGTAGTTATAGAGGATCGTCGCCGGAATGGCGACGAGCATGCCGGCGGCCGTCGCCACGAGCGCCTCGGCGATGCCTTTGGCCACGACGGCAGGCCCGCCGGTGCCGGAGAGGGCGAGGTCGCGGAAGGCCTTGATGATGCCGACGACCGTGCCAAACAGCCCGATGAAGGGCGAGACGTTGCCCAGCGTACCGAGCACGCCGAGGAAGCGCTCGAGCTTGATGCGCTCCTCTTTCAGCTTCGTCAGCATCAGTTCCTCAAGATCCTTGCGCGAACGCGCGGCGTGCAGGAGGCCGTAGTGGACGACCTGGGCGACAGCGGACGGATGCTTCTGGCAATAGGACGCGGCGGCATCGGTCTTGCCCCCCTCAAGGCTCTTGCGCACATGGCCTAGAACCTCATCAGGGCTCGCCTGGGCGGTCCGGAAGTACCACCAGCGCTCAAGCGCGAAGGTAATCGATAGGATGGAGCAGCACAGCATGATGACGAGGGTAAAGCTCTCGCGGAACAACGCCAAAATGTGAATTTCGCCCATCGCTCAGATCTCCTCGGTTCCGTCTATTGAATGTCTTCAGCCGCCGGCATGCCCGGCAAATTCGGTTCCGCCGCCGCCTTTCCGCCGCGCCGTCCCTTGACCTCGGACTTGGCGGCCGGCTTCACGGCCTTTTTAGGGGCCGTCTTCTTCACGGGCGCGTCGTCCGACGGCATCACCATCGTGCCGCCGCCTTCCGGAGCGACGCGATCGTCGACATCCGGGGTCGAGCTGGCCGCGGCCGCCTTCTTGACCTTGGCGCCGCCGGGCGTCTTGCGCAGGGCGGCGGCGCGCGCCGCGGCCTTCTGCGCCAACTCCTTGGGCGCGGCGTGGGCGTAGTCTTCGTACACATCGGCGGCGTTGGACAGGTCTCCCGCCTTTTCGTACGCCTCGCCGAGCTTGGCGAGCGCCTGGAGGCGGAACGCGGAGTTGAGCGGCTTCATCGCCCGCATCTTGTCCCAGGTGATCTGCGCCTCGTCGGGGCGGCCGGCCGCGACATTGACCTCTGAAATACGGTACATCACCTCGAGGGCCAGCTCGCCGTCGGCCTTGCCTGAGTTCTTGATCTGCTCAAGCGTGGCGACCGCGCCGTCGAAGTCCTTGCGATCCCTCTGAATCTGATAGGTCTCCCACAGCGCGTTCTGCGCCTGCGCGTCGCCGGGCTTGGCCGCCGCGACATACTTCTGGTAGGCGTACTGCGCCATGTCGAGCTTGCCGAGCTTTTTATACGCGAGCGCCAGGTTGAACTGGGCGGGCGCGACATACGGCGAGGCCGGATATTCCTCGATCAAGCGGGCGTAGTGCCGCGTCGCCTCGTCGAATTTCTCCAGATTATAATACGCGCTCGCAAGATGGAACACGGCCAGCGGCGTGTCATCGGACTTGTCGAAGTTGCCGAGAAGCCGCTCGAACGCGGGAATGGAGTCCTGCCACTTGTTCTGATTGAAGTAGCTCTCGCCGAGATAGAACTGCGCCTTCGGCAGCTCCGGGTGATTCGTAAAATCCACCGAAAACTTTTGGAAGTCGGTCGCGGCCGACGGCCAGTCCTTCGCCTCGAACGCGCGGCGCGCGAGACGGAACTGCGCTTCCCCTCCGATCGGGGTGCCGGGCTGAGAGGTGACGATCTGACGCAGGCCGGTCTTGAAGTCGAGCCCTCGGCTGCGGTCGTAGACGCCCTCGAGAATATCGAGGCCGTCGTTGGCCTCCGGGGCCGCCGGGAAGCCGGCGACGAGATCCTGGACCGCCTTGATCGCCGACGCGTCATCCTTGGCGTTGAAAGCGGCCTGCGCGAGACGCAGATGCGCGATGGGCGCACCCGCTCCCTTGGGGTCGGCGGCCAAAATTTCCCGATAGGCCGCGATGGCCTCCCCGTACTTCTGCGCGCGGAACAGGGTATCGGCGATCTGGGAACGCGCGAGCGTGGAGTCCTTCGCTGTGGGGTACTGCGTGACGAGCCTCTTCCACAGGTCGATGGCCTGAGTGTAGAAGCGCTGATGGTACGAGCTCATCGCCGCGCGATACAGCGCCGAGGGCGCCTCGGGGGCCTTAGGGTTTTCGCGCGAGAACTTCTCGTACAGCTGGTAGGAGTCCTCGTAGTTCTTCTGGTTGAACATCGAGTCGGCGATGCCGAGTTCGTTGAGCCCCGTGAACGAGAAGGAGGAGGTCGCCACCGCCATCATGTCCTTGAGCTTCTGGCGCGCCTCGAGCGCGAGCACATCTTCGCCCTTGTACGAGTGGCACCAGGCGAGGCCGTCCTGCGCGTAGAACGCCGCGGGGTCGTCCGGATAGACCTTCAGGATCATCTCGTAGATGACCGTCGCTTCGTCCACCTGATTCATCCCGAGGTAGGCCTCGGCGGCGTACAGGTAGCTCATCGAGCGCCATTTCGACTTCGACGGGGGCAGGTGGCGGAAGATGAACTGGTACGACGTCAAGATTGAGTTGTACGCCTTCTGGTCGTATTGGTTCTTGAGAATGGAGAACAGCGCCTGCTCGGCGATGTCGGAAGACGGGGCCAGGTCGATGATGCGCTCCAATGAGGAGGTCGCCTCCACATAGCGCTTCAGCGCGATCTGGGAGTTGGCCATGATCAGATAAACATTCTTGGCCAGGACATGGTTAGGGTACTGCGCGACGAAGTTCGAGCCCGTCTGGATGGCCTGCATGAAGTCGCCAACCTGATGTTGGCACCAAGACAGCTTGAAGTACGCCAGCGGGGTGATTTTGACCGCGTCGGGGTACTGCGTGATCACTTTCGTGTAGGCGAACAGGGCCTCGCGGACCTGGCCGGCGACGAGGTGCGACTCGGCGATGAAGAACTGCGCGAGCGGCGCGAAGAAGTCCTTCGGATAGCGGTCGAGCACGGCCTGGAAGTTCGCGCGCGCTTCGACATAATCCTTCTTCTGGAAGTAGGACGAGCCGATGCGGAACAGGGCGGACACGCGCAGAGGGCTTTCCGGGTACAGGGCGATGAAGGTCTGGTACTTGGAGATCGCGCCGTTGTAGTCCTCGGCGAGGAAGAAAGAATCGCCGATGAAAAATTGAGCTTCCTCTTTCAAGTCCGAATCTTTGTAGTCACGGATCAGGTTCTCGAATGCGGCCGCGGCGAGATAGGCGCGCTTGGACAACAGATAAGTCTTGCCGAGGTAATACTGAGCCTCGGCCGTTTTCACCTGCTTGAGCGCGCGCTCGGCGCTCGCGTAGTCGCCCTTATGCAGGGCCACGATGCCCTGCGCGTACAAGACGACGGGCTCCTTCAGGAAGGTCGGGAAGGTCTCGCCCAGAAGGAAGAGGTTCGCCTCGGCCTGGGAGAACTGCTCCAGCGCAAGATCCGCATAAATGATCCCCATCAGGGATTCGGGGTTGATGTAAGCCTTCGGATAGCGGCGGTCGACTTCCTTGAGCTCCTCGACGGCCTTCTCCCAATCCTTCTCGTTGTAGGCGACCTCGCCCAGGCGATACTGCGCGGAGGGCGCGAGCCCGGACTTCTTGTCGCCGAGCACGGCCTGGTAGGCCTTGCGGGCGTCCTGCAGGGCCTTCACGGCGGCGGGGTTTTTGGGAGCGAGCAGGCGGGCCGATGAGGTCTTTTTCGCCGAGGCCTCGGCCTTGAGGATCGACAAGGCGTGCTGCATGTAGGCCTCGCCCATGAGAAAGTCGGCGTCGGCGGTGCGCGGGGAGCGCGGGAACTGAGTCAGGAAGTTTTCAAAGGCCTGCACGACGGCCAGCTTGTCGCGCCCGGTCTCCTGAAACATCTGAGTGGCGGCATTAAATCCCGCCTCTTCCGCCGCGGCGTCAAAATCCGGCTTGGACGCGCGAGCCGAAACGGCGAACGCCGACACGGCGACGACGATTAGAAATTTTCTCATTCTTCCTATTCCCAGACCGGGGTCGTTTGTTTCGTGGCGGCTTCGTCGGTCAACTTCTTGACGAAGTCGTCGGGCTTGAGTCCGTTGAACTGCCGGCCGTCGCGCAGGCGCACCGAGACGGTGGCCGTTTCGACGTCCTTGGGGCCGAGGATGACCATGTACGGAACTTTTTCCAGCGTCGTCTCGCGAATTTTGTGGCCGATGCGCTCACGGCGAAGGTCGAGCTCGACGCGCAGGCCGGCCTTCTCGAGCGTCTTCTTAAGCGCCTCTGCCGCGGCGTCCTGCTCTTCGGTCAGGGTCAAAATCTTGACCTGAACGGGGGCGAGCCAGAGCGGGAAGTTCCCCGCGTAGTGCTCGACTAAGATGCCGAAGAAGCGCTCGACCGAGCCGTACATCGCGCGGTGAACCATCAACGGCCGGTGGCGCGCGCCGTCGGAGCCGACGTACTCCATGTCGAACTTCTTCGGCAGATTGAAGTCAAACTGGACCGTCGAGAGCTGCCAGGGGCGGCCGATCGCGTCGATGAGCTTCATGTCGATCTTCGGGCC
>JAYTSX010000191.1:0-21840 GCA_043745445.1 Elusimicrobiota bacterium | reverse complement strand
GTTCCAGGCCATGTTCTTCTCGGCGCAGAGGCGAATGAGGCCCACCAACTCGGCGAGGCCCGACTGGCCGACTTCATAGCGGAAGGGACCAGACTTCTGCCGGATAGGCGCCTTCCCAAGGGACGGCTGCGCGGGTGCCGTTGCGTCTGGTCGGCGAGCGGGCACCGGGTCCTGACGGGGCTGTGGGGGTGACACCGTCTCGGCAGGCGCCGCTGGGGGCGCGGCAGGCTCTGGTTCTTCAATCCTACCATGCGGCCGTGAAGCGTCAGTTAAGGTCGTTTACGCGCGCTTCTTCTTCTCCGTCAGCCACTTCTCCCCGCCCACCAGCAGGAGCAGCACCGTGAGTACGCCGAACGCCGCGACCGAGGTCAGGTCGTTCTGCGCGACGGCGGCGAACCGCTCGCTCATGTCCAGGTGCGCGGAGATCTTGGGGCTCATCGTCAGCAGCGCCACGATGATGCCGGCGATGGCGCCGCCCGCGATGTAGCCGGAGGAGAACAAGACGCCGGGGCTCATGTCGGACTCGGCCTCGGTCTTCTTGGTCCAGCCGTCCGCGATCCAGCGCATCAGGCCGCCGACGAAGATCGGCGTCGAGGACGAGAGCGGCAGATACACGCCCACCGCGAAGGGCAGCGAAGGCACCTGGCACAGCTCGAGGACCAACGCGATGCCGACGCCCAGCAGGACCAAGCCCCACGGCAGCTTGCTGGTCAGAATGCCGTCGATGATCAGGGACATCAGGCGCGCCTTGGGGGCGTTGTACTTGAGCACCTTCGTGCCGTCGAGACGGGTGGTCTCGACACCGTTGATGCCCGGGTCCACGAGATACTTGATCGCGCCCATGTCGTTGACGAGATACTTGCCCTGCGGGAGGTTGGCGACTTCCCCCTCGCCGACATGCCAGACCTTGTAGATGGCGGGATCGATGGAGGAGTCCGAGCCCTTGAGGCCTTCGCTGACCTTGAGGTCGGCGACCGGGGCGGTGATGCCCGGGAAGTCGCGCTTGGCGTAGGTCGTGCTCGCGTCGTTGAGGAGGATGAGCGTGAGGCCGATGACGAGTGCGGAGCTCAGCGCGCCCACGAGCAGGCCGAGCTGCTGGTAGCGCGGCGTAGCACCCACCAGGTAGCCGGTTTTGAGATCTTGGGAAGTGGTCCCGCCATTGGACGCCGCGATGCAGACGATCGCCGCGATCGAGAGTGCCGTGAGGCGCGCGCCCTTGCCGACCCAGCCGCCGTTCGGGTCGAAGTAGTTGAGGAGGACGAAGATCAGGCAGGTGAGGAGCAAGGTCGCCACCGTCATGCCTGAGATCGGGTTCGAGGACGAGCCGATCTCGCCGGTCAGGCGCGAGGAGACGGTCACGAACAGGAAGCCGAAGAGCACGATCAAGATCGCGCCGATGATACCTTTGACGCCGAAGCCGAGGCCGAGGCCCGGGGCCGCCGCGATCGCGAGGACGAGCGCCAGGGAGCCGACCACGACGACGGAGTTGGGCAGGTCGTCGTCGGTGCGCAGCTTGGGGCCGGTCGCCTTCTTGATGCCGCCGCCTATGATATCGGCGATGCCGGACTTCAGCGAGGTGTAGATCGTCGGGAGCGCCTGGACGAGCGAGATGATGCCGCCCGTGGCCACGGCGCCGGCGCCGATGTAGAGGATGTAGGATTTCCAGATTTCGGCCGGGGACATGTCGTGAATGAGCTTGGTGGCCGGGAACAGCGGGGCGGTGAGGCCGTCGCCGAACAGCTTGATGGCCGGGATCAGCACCCAGGAGGCGAGGACGCCGCCCGCGACCATGACGCAGGAGATCTTCGTGCCGATGATGTAGCCGACGCCGATGAGCTCGGGGGCCACCTCGCCGCTGATCGCCGCGCCTTTAAAGAAAGTGATCATGCGCTCGGGCGTGTCGTTCCAGAGCTTCAGGCCGCTCATGAGAACTTTATAGACGGCGGCGACGCCGAAGCCGGTGAACACGGTCTTCGCGGAAGAGCCGCCTTTCTCGCCGACGATCAGGACATCCGCGCAGGCGGTGCCTTCAGGGTAAGGCAGCACGCCGTGCTGTTTAACGATGAAGGCGCGGCGCAGAGGGATCATCATGAGCACGCCGAGCAGGCCGCCGAGCGAGGAGACGATGAGGACGCGCGCGGCGTCCATCTCGTAGCCGAGGATCATCAGGGCCGGCATCGTGACGCCGACGCCGAAGGCGATGGACTCGCCGGCGGAGCCGACGGTCTGCACCATGTTGTTCTCGAGGATCGTGGTCTGGCGGAAACCCGTGAGCTTCGAAAAAAGACGGAAGAGCGTGATGGAGAGGACCGCGATCGGAATAGACGCGGAGACCGTCATGCCGACCTTGAGCACCAGATAAAGAGAGGAAGCGCCAAAGACGATGCCGAGCAGCGCGCCCACGACGACGGCGGGCCAGGTGTATTCTTCCATGCGCGTGCTGTCGGAGACATACGGCTTGTGCGCGTCTTTGGCGTGCGTGGACATGGTTTCTCCTAAAGTGCGATGAGTGCGGCGGCGCTGGGCGCGTCTTTGAAAGGGAGGACTTCGCAGGCCGCCTCGTGGGCGGGCTTCGCGGTGATGAGGGACTGGTCGTTGACCTTGCAGGTATCCTTTAGGTAGCGGCAGCGCGGGTGGAAGCGGCAGCCGGGCGGCGGTTTGAGGGGCGACGGAACATCCCCTGTGAGGAGGATGCGCTTGCGGCGCTTTTCGATGGAAGGGTCGGGGACGGGAACCGCGGACAGCAGCGCCTCGGTGTAGGGATGCTGAGGATCGTTGAATAGCGTCTCCGAATCGGCGGTTTCAACGACGCGGCCAAGATACATGACGGCGATTCGAGAGCACAAGTGGCGGACGACGGAGAAGTCGTGCGAAATGAACAGGTACGCTAATTTTCTTTCCTGCTGCAAATCTTTCAACAGATTGAGAATTTGCGCTTGGATCGAGACGTCGAGGGCGGAGACGGGCTCGTCCGCGACGACCAATTTCGGATCGAGCGCTAACGCGCGAGCGATGCCGACGCGTTGTCTTTGTCCGCCGGAAAATTCGTGCGGATGCCGGGGTAGATAGCTCTTCGCGATGCCGCAGTCGTCCAAAAGCTTCGCCAATTTTTTGGCGCGCTCCTCGGGATTCTTGTGCATGTCGTGGATGACCCACGGCTCGCAGATGATGTCCTCGACGGTCATGCGCGGGTTGAGACTCGAGTAGGGGTCCTGGAAGATGACCTGCATCTCGCGGCGCATCTGCTTCAGCGCGGCGCCGTTCATCTTGGAGACATCCTGGCCGTTGAAGTGGACGGAGCCGCCGGTGGATTTCTCGAGCGCGAGGACGAGCTTGCCGAGCGTGGTCTTGCCGCAGCCGGACTCGCCGACGACGGCGAAGCTTTCCTGCGGCATCACATCGAAGGACACGCCGTCGACGGCTTTAACCGTGGACTTTTCGCCGAACATCCCTTTACGGACATCGAAATGTTTCTTGAGGCCTTTGACGGACAGGATCGGGGTCGCGCTCACTTTTCCCCCCCTCCGGCCGGCTCGTGGCGGTGCGAGCTCGAGGTGGTCTCGCCTTCGACGAGCCAGCAGTTGGACATGCGGTCGCCCGGAAGGTGGAATTGAGGCGGGTCGTCGGTTTTGCAGCGGTCCGAGGACTTGGGGCAGCGCGGCTCGAACGGGCAGCCGACGAAGCCGCCGCTCAAGTCCGGGGGCTGGCCGGAGATCGCCTCAAGGCGTTCCTTGCGTTCGTAGATCGAGGGCACGGAGCCGAGCAGGCCCTTCGTGTACGGATGCTTGGGATTTTTGAAGAGCTCGTTGACCGAGGCGTGTTCGACGGGGCGGCCGGCGTACATGACGACCACATCGTCGGCCATCTCGGCGACGACGCCGATGTTGTGCGTGATGAGGACGATGGCCATGTGGTACTCGCGCTGGAGGTCCTTCATCAGCTCGAGGATTTGGGCCTGGATCGTAACGTCGAGCGCGGTGGTGGGCTCGTCGGCGATGAGGACGTCGGGCTCGCAGGAGAGCGCAATCGCGATCATCGCGCGCTGGCGCATGCCCCCGGAGAATTGGTGCGGGTAGTCGTTGACACGCTCTTCGGGATGCGGGATGCCGACCTTCTTGAGGAGGTCGATGGCCTTGGCCCAGGCCTTTTCTTGGGAAAGCCCCTGGTGCAGGACGACGGCCTCGGCGATTTGCTCGCCGACCGTGATGACGGGGTTTAAGCTCGTCATCGGTTCCTGGAAGATCATGGCGACGCGGTTGCCGCGGATCTTGCGCATCTCCTCCGAGGACATTTTGAGGAGATCTTTTCCGTTGAAGAGGATTTCGCCACCCACAACTTTGGCGGGCGGCTCGGGAAGAAGGCGGAGAATGCTCAGTGCGTGGACGCTTTTACCCGAGCCGGACTCGCCCACGACGGCGAGCGTTTTCCCGGGGTAAAGGTCGTAGCTCACTCCATCGACCGCCTTGACGGTCCGCTCGCGCGTGATGAAGTGCGTCCGAAGGCCGCGGACGGAGAGGACGGGCTCGCTCACCGGGAGTTCACTAGATGGAGGTTGTGACGAGGCTCTCCGTGGAGAGCACGCCGGGGGTCGCGCGAATGTCGCGCACAACGACGTTGGAGAGGGTGACCACGTCTTCGGTCTCGATGTCGAGCACGAGGTCCCAGCGCCCGAACACAGCGGTGACGTGCGAAACGCCTTTGATCTCTTTGATACGCGACAAAGCGACTTTTTCCTTGCCCGCCATCAAACGCACCAGCACCAGTCCGGTCACCATTTCGAGCCCCCTAAATCAACGGATGTCGAGAGTTCGCAGTATATCAAAAAATGCCGGAAACACATCCGTTTAAGTAGAATCTCCCCCGCATGCGGCTCCACGAAAAATATCGCCACGGCCTCGCGCTGCTTGTCGCCGTTGCACTTCTCTACGCGGCAGTTTTCGCGCTCTGGAGCACGCGCGTGAAGAGCCGCGCGCTGACGCTGTCGGCGTCTAAGACAGAGCATCTTCATTACGACATCGTCGAGCTGTCCCTCGTGTCCGGCGATCCGAGCCTGGATGAGTCCTTCGTCGCCTCCCCCCCGCGCTTCGTCGTCACGCGCGGCAGCGAGACCTTGACGACGATCGCGGGCATCCGCGAAATGAAGGCCGTGCGCACGGCGCCGGGTCGCTGGAGCGCGCGCTGGCCCGTGCCGTGGAACGCGCCCCCGGGCGAATACCGCCCCGCGCTGCTGGGCCGGGCCGACCTCGCCGAGCGCCTGACGATCGCTCCTTTTATGATCGCTCGGCGCAAGCCCAAGCCGATGCCAAAGGGCTTCGTCGTGGCCACGCTCGAGAGCGTGATGCCGCTCGCGTCCATGAAGGTCAAGGGGCCCGACGGCGTCATGACGGATTGGCGGGGCCTCCTCGACTGGGCGCAATATGTCGGCGCCGACGCATTCTGGATGCTCGGCGGACAGACGCCGGGCTTAGGCCGGGACGAAGTTTGGATGCAGACCAACCTTAAAATGATCCCGAAGGTGGCCGCGGAGTGTAAAAAGCGCGGGCTTCAGTTCGGCGTGTACGCCATGTTCTCCCTGACGATGTCCAAAGTAGCGTTGCCGGGATATGAGTATGGGTTGGAAATCAAGGATGCGCAGCCCGTCGTCACTCGCGCGATCTCCCTCCGTGACAATAAGCGCCTCTCCGATGTCGCCGCGTTCCTTAAGCCGTTCGCGGATGACCCGAACGTGGATTGGGTGGGTCTCGACTACATCCGCAACGCGTTGGGCGGTTATGAGCTCGTCGATGACTTCGTCGCCGAGATGCCCGGGGTGACTGTCCCGCCCGAATGGCGTCAGCTGACACGCTTGGAGCGCATGACCTGGCTGGCGCGCAAGAAGATCATGCGCCGCGACATGAACTTCGTCGAGGCCTGGGAGTGGTGGCGCGCGCATCGCGTCGCCCTGATCGTCAAGGAAATCAAGTCCCGCCTCGGTGGCAAGGCGCTGTGGGCGTTTACGCTCACCTGGGACAAGGGCTGGCATCACGGCCAGGATCCGGTTATGATGAACGACGCGGGCGTGGACATCGACGCGCTCATGTTCTATGAGGCCGACAAGCCGCAGTACGGGGCGATGATGAAAAGCTGGCATGAGTATGTCAAACACGGGGATGTTCAGGTGCTGCCCGGCAACATTTTCGATTGGGGCCTTCACCAAAAGGACGAAGCCGGTCCCGCCGAGTTCGGCCGTCGTTTGAAGGTCGCGGTTTCAGGCGTTTATTCCGACGGTCCGGCAGGCGGCGTCTTCTACCACGACATCGCGAGGTTGGCGTGGGGCCGTCTCGGCTCCTGGGGCACGCGCGGCTGGGCCGATGAGGCTCTTGAAATTTCCCGTTTCGTTAAATCACAGCCGGACCCGGAGAAAAAATAGATGAAAGCCTTGCTGCTGCTCCTCATCACGCCGGCCGCTTACGCCCAAGTTCCCGTGCCCGCCGGCAAATGCCAGCCGCAGACCGTCCCTGCCTCCAAAAAAACGACGATGATCATGCCTGACGGAAAAAAAATCCATCTTGATCTCGTGGACACGCCGATGTCGCGTGAGGTCGGGCTTATGTGCGTGACGAAGATGCCTCGCACCTACGGCATGCTGTTCGTCTTCCCGCAGGACATGCAGCTGGGCTTCTGGATGAAGAACACCTTGGTCCCCCTCGACATCATTTGGGTCGGGCCGGACAAGAAGATCACGACGATCCACGAAAAGCTCCATGAATCGACGGTGGATACTCCCGACGACAAGGTCGTCACCGCGTCCGGCCAGGGCCAGTTCGTGCTCGAGCTGGCCTCCGGCGAGGCCTCTCGCCGCAAGCTAAAAGTCGGCGATCAGCTCCGCTTCACCGCATTAATCCCTGAAAAATAGAAATGGGGTCAGGCCTGACACCCTGACACTATTCCTTCGGTCGCACAATGTCATGGTGTCAGGCCTGACCCCGACTACAACAACGGGAGGTCTGGCCCCTAACGCTTGGCGGGAGGCAGGCGGAGCAGTTCGATCTGGGGATGCTTTTCCTGCAGGTATTGGAGAGACCAGGGTGTCGGGAAAAGGATCATCTCGTTGCCCTCTTCATCCTTGACGCGCGCGGACTGCATCGGCAGGGCGACGGCGTCCACGGCGCCGGGCTTGGTGTTCGGCCCCACCCAGCGCGCGAGCGTCCACGGCATCGGCTCGAGCCGGGACTCGACCCCATATTCGGACTGAAGGCGGAACTGCGCGACCTCGAACTGGAGCGGCCCGACGGCGGCGAGCAAGGTCGTCTTCGCGTCGCCCATGTCGCGCGGGACCATGGCGCGCACGACGCCCTCTCGGAGGAGCTGCTCGAGGCCCTTCGCAAACGGCTTATACTTTGAGGGGTTGGGGTTGCTGATGCGTGCGAAGCACTCAGGCGCGAAGCGCGGGATCTCGTCGTAAACCACCTTTGGATCTTCGCTCAGGGTGTCTCCGATGCCGAAGTCGGAGTACCCGACCAGGCCGATCACGTCGCCCGCATAGGCTTCTTCAATGATCTCGCGATCACGGCCGAATATTTTATGGGCGTTCGCCAGACGGTACGACTTTCCCGTCCGGCTGTGAACGACGGTCAAGTCGCGCGTGAATTTGCCGGAAACCACTCTCACGAACGAGACGCGGTCGCGGTGCTTCGGATCCATGTTGCCCTGAATCTTGAAGACGAAGCCGGAAAAGGACTCGCGCGTGGGTTGAATCAAGCCCGCGGTCGACTCACGCGCGGCGGGCGGTGGCGCGTGCTGAATCAAGGCGTCAAGGAGCATCTGTACGCCGAAGTTGTTGACGGCGGAGCCGAAGTAAACGGGCGTCGTGCCCCCCTTCAGCGCGTCGGCGGCATCGAAGCCGGCGCCGGCCGCGTCGAGCAGGTGGACCTGTTCTTTGAAATGATGGTAGGAGTCGGGGTCGAGGGCTTCCTTCACCGTGGGATCGTCGATGCCGCCGACGGAGACCGGCGCCTTGTACGCGCCGCGCACCGTGCGCTCGAACATGTGCGCCTGCTTCGTCGTGCGGTCGTAGACGCCCTTGAAACGCTGGCCCACGCCCATGGGCCAGTTCACGGGATAGGGATGGAGTTGGAGCTTGCTGTCGAGTTCGTCGAGCAGCTCGAGCAGGTCGCGGGTCTCACGGTCGAGCTTGTTCATGAAGGTCAAAATCGGGATGCCGCGCAGGCGGCACACCTCGAACAGCTTGAGCGTCTGCGGCTCGATGCCTTTACCGGCGTCGATGACCATGACGGCCGCGTCGACGGCGGTCAGCACTCGGTAGGTGTCCTCGGAGAAGTCTTTATGGCCCGGGGTGTCGAGGAGATTGATCCGGTGCCCTTCGTAGTCGAACTGCAAAACGGTGGAGCTCACGGAAATTCCGCGCTTGCGCTCGAGCTCCATCCAATCCGAAGCGGACGAGCTCTGGTTTTTGCGCGCGGTGACCGAGCCGGCGAGCTGCAGCGCGCCGCCGTAAAGCAGGAGCTTTTCGGTCAGCGTCGTTTTCCCTGCGTCCGGATGCGAGATGATCGCGAAGGTGCGGCGGCGGGAGACTTCGGTTTTTATGTCGGACATTTTTAGGCAGTTGGATTTAGGAAAGGATTGGACGCTCGAACTCGCAGCGGTGCGAGTTCCAGATCAGCGGAGTGTCACGCGTCGAAGCGGTAGCCGAAGCCGCGGACGGCGACGATCTTGTCGGCAACGGGGCCGATCTTATTGCGCAAGTGAGAGAGCGTCACATCGATGACCTTCGTCGTCAGGTCGATGCCCGAGTCGTAGCCCCAGACATGCTGAAGCAGGAAATCGCGCGTCAGCACGCGGCCCTTACGATAGACGAGGAACCAGAGCAGGTCAAATTCTTTCGCGGAGAGAGGCACTTCCTTCTCGCCGATGTGAACCTTGCGCGACGCGCGGTCGAGCTTGACGCCGCCGGCTTCGACCGAGGTCGGCTCTTCGCCTTTGCCGGCGCGGCGCAGGATGGCGGCCACGCGAGCGACGAGCTCTTCTGTGTTGAAGGGCTTGGCGACATAGTCGTCGGCGCCGACGCGCAGACCGGCGATCTTATCGGCCACTTCCTTCTTCGCGGTCAGGATGATGACAGGGAGGGCCGAGAGCTTTTCGTCATTGCGGATTTCGGCCAGCAGATCGACGCCGTCGCCGTCGGGAAGGTTGCGGTCGAGGAGCAGGAGCTCCGGCGGTTGCTTTTTGAGGCGCACACGCGCCTTCGCCAAGGTGTCGACGGTCTGGGCTTCGTAGCCCTCACCTTTGAGCACCTCGAGAATGAGGTCGGCCGTGGCTGCCTGGTCCTCGACGACAAGAATTTGCGCCTTGATCACCGCGCGAAGTTTAGCACATTCACAAAGGGATGTTGCCGCGGTTTTCGTGGGTTCCGGGTACCCGCTTATCCTTAAGGAAGCGCAGCGCCCGCACGATTTTGTAGCGCATCTGGGAGGGCTCGATGACCTCGTCGATGGAGCCCGTCGAGGCTGTTTGATAAGGCGAGGCGAACTTGGCGGCGTATTCAGCCGAGAGCTTCGCCCGTAGGGTGGCTTTGTCGGCGTCCGTTTTGCAGGCCGCGATCTCCCGCGAATACAGGATCTCGACGGCGCCCGCCGGGCCCATCACCGCGATCTCGGCGCATGGCAGGGCGAAGTTGAAGTCTCCCTTCATGTGTTTTGAGCTCATGGCGATGTAGGCGCCGCCGTAGGCCTTTCTCAGGATCACGGTGATCTTCGGAATCGTCGCTTCGGCATAGGCGAATAGAATCTTCGCCCCGTGACGGATGATGCCGCCGTGCTCCTGCTGGAGGCCGGGCCAGTAGCCGGGCACGTCCACCAAGGTGAGCACCGGGATGTTGAAGCAGTTAAGGAAGCGGATAAAGCGCGCGGCCTTATCGGAGGCGTTGATGTCGAGCGCGCCCGCGACATGCGCCGGATTGTTGGCGACCACGCCCACGACCTCTCCGCCCATGCGGCAGAAGCCGGTGACCATGTTCTTCGCGTATCCGGCTTGGACCTCGAAGAACTTGTGCTCGTCGGCGATTTGCCAGACGATGTGGTGCACGCGATAGGACTTCCGCGGGTCCAGGTCGCACATTTTTTCTAAAAGAGGAACCGAGCGCCGGATCGGGTCAGGGTTGGCGATGCGGGGCGGCTTCTCCCAGCGGTTCTGGGGCAGGTAGCTGAGGAGCTCACGCACCTGGCGGAAGCAGTCGGGCTCGGACTTTGCCACGAAGTGGCAGACGCCGGACTTCGCGCTGTGAGCGTCCGCGCCGCCAAGCCCGTCGAACGTAACCTCTTCCCCGGTCGCGGCTTTCACGACGTCGGGTCCGGTCACGAACATCTGGGAGATTCCCTCGACCATGAAGATGTAATCGGTCAAAGCGGGGGAGTAGACCGCGCCGCCGGCGCACGGACCCAGGATCACGGAAATTTGCGGAATCACGCCGGAGCACTTCACATTACGCTGAAAAATTTCCGCGTAACCATCGAGAGAATCAACGCCTTCTTGAATTCGAGCGCCGCCGGAATCCAGCAGTCCCACGACCGGTACCCGGTTCTCGTAAGCGAGGTCCATCACCTTCGCTATTTTCTTGGCGTGCGCAAGGCCGAGCGAGCCGCCGAGCACGGTGAAGTCTTGCGCGTACACGCACACTTCTTTGCCGTTGATCTGTCCAAAGCCGGTGATGACGCCGTCTCCGGGGATGTCCTTATCCTTCAGCCCGAAGTCCGTCGCGCGCGTCGATACAAGGAGATCGAGTTCCTGAAATGTGCCCTCATCCAGAAGGTAGTGAATGCGTTCGCGGGCCGTGAACTTGCCGCGGGCCTTCTGCGCCGTCACCCGTTCAGCACCGCCGCCGGCAGACGCTTTTTCGACGGCCGCGCGCAGCTTGACGACGCTGGCGGCCACGGGACGCGGAGCTTTTTCGTTTTTGACCGCTTCTTTAGCCATAGTGGTATCAGTCTCCCGTGTAGGCGACGGCGATGCGCGCGCCTTCCACGCCGTCATAATCTAACCGCACCCGCGGTGAGCCGAGGGCGGCCCAGGCCTTCGCGGGTGCGCCCGTCAAAGTCACGCCGTCGGCTTCCGGGCGGACCGCCTTCGCGTCGGCGTCGAGCCCGAGCCCCAGCATTTTTAATGCGGCTTCCTTCCCGGTCCAGAGGCGCGCTTGCGCCTCCGGATCATTCGGGCCCGCCGCGAGCTCGCTGGGCGACGCGACGAACGCGATCACCTCAGCCGGGCGCGCCACGATCGTTTCGATGTCCACGCCGACGCGGCGTCCAGGTGCGGCGACGGCAGCCGCTCCGCCTTGAGCGCAATGCGAGATGGAGAAGGATGGCACGGGGGCCGGCGCGCCGTCGGGCAGGGTCAGTCGCGGGCGACCGTCGGCGTCGTTGAACACCTGGAGCTCCGCGGGATCGGCCTCCCAACCGTATTCATCAAGAAAGTGCGCGATCAGCGCGCGTTTGGCAGCGAGGCGTCCTGCCAGCCGGTCGAGCCTGCGTCGTTCGGGCAGGGCCGCGAGCGCCTCCTGCTCCTCGGCTCCGAGGCGCGCGCGCAGCTCGGACAGATCATTGAGCGTTCTTTCCGCCTCAGTGCGCGGGCAAAAAGCGAGACGGTACGGCGGCCGGCCCGTGGTCATCGCGGCATTATACCAATTACTTCGATTGACTTTACCCCCCTGGACGGATACCATTCCTTTACTATGATGGGACTATGGGCGGACGGCTGGTTTTACATCTCGTCGGCAGGACTGCTCGTCAGCGGAATCCTTTTCTTTTTTCTGCTCGGCCAATACCGGATCGCCTCTGAGGCGGCCGATGTGACCGATGGCGAGCAGGGCGCGGACAAGGAAGTTTCATCCCCCTCGGCTATTCGTCCGGTTTACATTCCTGAGGACGCTCCCCCCGCCCGGATTATCTCGCATGCGCAGACGCCCGAAGCGAAGCCCAAGATCGAGGGTGAGTATGCGGGGCCCGACCGCCGAAAAGACCCCGCGACCTCGACCGGCGGTATCAGCCCCGCCGTCGTCTATCTTCAAAATATCAAGATGGAGTTGGCCGACCTGCATAAAGATCTACGCTCGTTGGCCAAGCGCGTCGACGATGAACTCGCCGCTGTTTCCACGCGCGATGAGGCGTTGATTGATCGGCTAGCCGATTTGACCCGCGCAGTCGAGAGCATGAAGGCCGTTGCCGTCGCGCCGGAAGCAGCTGCGCCGAAGAAGGCTCGCAAGGCCGAGAAGGCCCCAGAGCCTCAGCCGGAACCGGAGGCCGCGCCCGTGGCTTTGGTGCTTGAGCCCGTTCCCGAGCCGGAGCCGCTGCCCGAGCCGATTTCCACGCCCGATGAAACGATTCGCATGGAGTTGGGCGCGCTCATCGCCCCTCCGACCGCGCAGATTGAGCCGGCGACGCCACCGGCGGCGGAGCCGGTCGAACAGGTCCAGGAGCAGGCTCCGGTTTCGTCTGAACCGCCGCCCGAAGAAAAGCCGCGGCGGGGGCCGGTCTGGCCCGTCTAGCTCTTCTCGTCGCGCTCACCGCCGCCGCGATCCCCGTCCAGGCCGGACTCTTTCCCCCTGGAGCATTTTCCTCGGGAGCGGCCGGCACGACCAGCGCCGGTTTCTTGAAAACGGCAGGAGGCGCGCGCGCCGCGGCGATGGGCGGTATCTCCGCCGCCGCGGGCGCCGGCGCCGAGGCCGTGTTTCTTAATCCCGCGTCGCTTGCGCGCATCGCGGCCGAAGCTCCGAGCGAAGTCGCCCTGGGCTACGACGCTCTCCTTGAGTCCTCCTATTCCGGCTCGGCCGCCTACGCGCGGCCTCTCGGTCGCGATGGCGCTTTCGCGGCCGGCTTGATCTATGCGTCGCAGGGGGCGCAGACCGCGTACAACGCGCTCGGCGACTCCACCGGTAAGTTCACGCCGACGGATCTGGCGCTTGGCGCCTGGTACGCGCACCGTCTCATCGGCCCCGTCTCGCTCGCGGGCGGGCTTAAGATCATTCGGGCCCAGATCGACGATCGCAGCGGCCTGACCGCCGCGGTGGACTTCGGCCTCCTTGCCAGCCACATTGCCGAGATCGGTGAGAGCCCGCTTGATGTCGGCTTTGCGATCCAGAATATCGGTCCGCCCCTCAAACTGGGTAGCTCGTCGGATCCTTTGCCGGTTCGAATGCGCGCCGGCGGCTTGTGGCGCGTGTCGCCGACCTTCGATGCGGGGCTTGATGTCAATCTCCCCGTCGATCAGGATCCTTACGCCTCGCTGGGTGTCGAGGCGCGCATTCCCGCGTCGAAGGTCGGATCGACCAAGCCTTGGATCATGGCCATTCGCGGCGGCTACGACCAGAATCGTACGCGCGGCGTCGATGGCTTCACCGGACTCTCCGCCGGCGCGGGCTTGGACTTCTCCGCGCTGCGTCTCGACTACGCGTGGATTCCATTCGGCGTGCTGGGCAGCGTCAATCGTCTGACCATCGCCTTCCGTTTCTAGACCGGCCGGGTACCGAAGCGAGTCAGCCAGATCGCGCCGAGTCCGAGCGTCATTCCGCAACACAAGGTCAGGAACAGCGCGAGGCCGAGGATACCGCCGACGATCGGAATGAGGCCTCCCGCGATCGAGATCCCCGCGGTCGCGGCGCCGGCGTAGCCGACGGCTGAGATCGTGGACGGGGCGGGCTTGCCGTGGTTGAGGCAGACGCGCCGCGCCATCAGCAGGAAGAAGGCTCCCAAGCCCATGATGAACGCTGCCGCGAGCGCCGCATAAGCCACGGGAATGAACGGAATGCCGATCAACGAGACCACGAGCGCCACGCTGGCCGGCGCGATCGCCATCTCGATGAGAAGGCCTGTCCCAAGGGCGCGCCAAAAATCGGCAGATGCGGCCGCGGCGACCGTCTCGACTTGCTTGGGAAAGAAGAGCGTCAGAAGGAAGGGAAGCAGGCAGAGGCTTGCGAGGAATCCTGAAATCAGCGCTTTTTTCGGCGCGCCATCGTAACGGGCGCTCCGCTCACTGCGCATCACGGCCCGGGAAATGCCTCGACCCACCGAGCCGGCCAAGGGAGAGCTGAAATTGTGGACCTCGCCGCGAATTTTAGCTCCGTTCTCCTGATTCAACTGTCCGCCGAAGATGGAGACGTCGCCATGGACCGTCGCCGACGAGCGTAAGGTCAGGTCGCCGCCGAACAGCGAGACCTCTCCGCCCGCGGCGCCCGACAGGTCCACAGGGCCGCCATAGGACGAAAGGTCGCCGCCGACTTTCCCACCGACTCGCATTGGCCCGCCGAAGGATGCGGCCTCGCCGCTGCACTCGCCCTCGACGATCATGGGACCGCCGAAGGTCGCGCAGTCACCCGTGACGACGCCCTTCACCGTGAGCGTTCCTTTCGTGGCGAGGTCCCCCTCAAAGGTCTGGCCTTTCTCGACCGTGTAGTCGCCTTTGCGCACTTTCGGGTCCTCGCTACCTAATGTGAGAGCGTGGGCGGGCGCGGTCAAGGCGAGCACAACGGCGGCGATCATCAGGCGGGAATTCATAATTTAGCTCCGGTCAGGCGGGTCTTATGTGCGGCAGGCAACGAAATCGTGAGGAACAGCGCGACGGCCATCACGGCCGCGGCGGAGAACTCGGCGCCGGCGCGCGGCGCGGGAAGGGCGTGCATCGCCAGGCGGCCGGACCACTGCAGCACGGCGGCGACCTTGGCCGCTTGGGACGCGATTTGCGGAATCGAGATCGTCAGACGCATGGCCGCGGACGCGAGGGCTGTCGAAGAAATCGTCAGGGCCGCGGCGAGCGGCCACACCGGAGCGGCCGCCTGGCGCCGCTCCAACGCCAGGGAAGCGAGCACGCCCTTGCTGAACGCGGCGCTCGGGCGCAGCTGGGGCAGCGAAGCGAGCGCCGCGTTCAGAGATTGGGAGCGCAGAAGTACGCGGGCGCAGGCGGGGCAACTCGCAAGGTGCCCGGACAAGGCGGCGTCCCGGCTTGCTCCATCGAGCGTCTCGCTGATCCGGCGTCGGGCGTTATCGCAGTTCATGGCTCTACCCCTCATTACGGATGGGGCGCCTCCGGGGTTTCATCTTTTTCGAACGTCTCCCATTTCCGGCGCATCAGCTCTCGCGCCCGGAACAGGCGGACCTTTACGGTTCCCTCGGGAAGACCCAAGGTTGCGGCGACTTCCTCGACGCTCAGATCCTCGATATGGCGCAGCAGGAGCACCTCGCGGTACAGAGGCGGCAGGGCGGCGATCAAGCGTGTTATAAGGGCCCCATCGATAGACACTTCAGAGAGCCGTTCAGGGCCGTCGGCGGCGTCGGCCGGGTCGATTGGGTTCTCATCGTGGTCAAGGGAGAGATTGCTTTTTCGGGCGCGCAGAAAATCGAGCGCGGCATGATGGGCGATGGCGAACAACCAGGAATGGAAGGCCCGGCTTTGATCGAACGAGGCGAGGGAGCGGAAGGCCTTAAGGAAAACCACCTGTGCGAGGTCCTCCGCGTCGTGGGCGTCTCCAACCAGACGGACAAGAAATGAGTAAATACGGCCCTGATGCCGTTCTAAAAGAACGGCGTAGGCGTCTTCCTCGCCCGCGAGGCAGCGGCGGACAAGGGCGGCATCTTGGTCGAGGGGTTCTCTCACGGCACTCAATATTACGTAAAGCGGATGTGCGAGGTTTCGTTATCTGGTATCTGGGGTCAGGCCTGACAGCATGACAGTCTAAGCAATGTCCTGGTGTCAGGCCTGACCCCTAAAGGGATTCGACGCAGACGGCGATGCCGAGGCCGCCGCCGACGCTGATGGCGGCCACGCCGCGACGGCGGGAGCGGCGGCGGAGCTCAAGGAGGAGCGTGTGGACCAGGCGCACGCCCGTCGCGCCGAAGGGGTGTCCGAGCGCGATGGCGCCGCCGTTGGGATTAATGCGCTCCAGGTCGATCTTGAGCTCGGCGGCGTCGAGCAGGACTTGGGCCGCGAAGGTCTCATTAATCTCCCATAGGTCGACCTCGGACGCGCGCCAGCGGGCGCGTTCCAAGGCCAGGCGTACCGCGGGCACGGCAGCGTAGGCCATGCGCTCTGGCGGTACCCCGACTAAGGCCGAGGAAACGAGGCGGCCAAGCGCGCGGCCCTTCGCGACCTTCGGCGAGGCGAGAATCAGGGCGGCGCCGCCGTCGACGATGCCGTGTACATTGGAATGGGTCATCACGGAGGTTCCATCGCTAAATAACAGCTTCGCGCCGGCGAAGCGCTCGGGTGATGGATTTCCCATGATCGCGTCGTCGTCGGCGAGGCCGGCGACGGGAACAATTTCTTCAGCGCGCCGCGCGGCGGCCGCCAGGGCCTTCACATGCGAGCGTAAAGCCCAGGCGTCCATGGCCGCGCGGGAAAGCTTCGCTTCGCCCGCTCGTTCCTCGGCGGTTTTAGCGATATGTTTGCCGCAGGAGATATCCGTAAACGACGGCACAAAGATATCGCGCCGCAGGCGGCTCGGCGTGTCCGCGCCCACGGCGGCGGCGATCGAGGCTTCGCCGCGAGAGATGGCTTCGGAGGCGGTCGTGAGCGCCAGAAGCCCGGTGCCGCAGGCGAGCGTCACGGCGACGCCGGTCGTCTCGGGCGGACAGCCGGCGCGATGGCCGACATAGCGCGCGCCATAGCACCCGTAAGGTCCGACCTGATACATATTGCCGAAGGCAATAAAATTCAAGTCGCGCGGCCCTAAGCTCGCGGCCGTCAGCGCCCCCTTCAGGGCCGCGGCGGCCAAATCCTGAGGATCGAGGTCTTTTAAGGCGCCCCCGGGAGATCCCGCTCCGGTCAAACCGAAGGACCACGCCGCGAACGGGGTGCGCGCTCCCGCCAGGATCAAGGTCTCGCTCATGTGATTCTCCGAAGAATTTTCAGCATCGACGCGTGAATTAAACCATTGGTCGCTAAAGTTTGTTTCCCCATCGCGCGCCAGTCCTTCCATTCATCGCCGTTAAAATCCGTCACCGTGCCGCCCGCTTCTTGTACGAGCAACATCCCCGCCGCCACATCCCAAGGATTTAATTCGTACTCCCAAAATCCATCAGCACGTCCGGCCGCGATCCAGGCCATGTCCATCGCGGCGGAGCCGGACCGGCGAATATCATGCGCTTGCTTCATAAACGCTTTAAACCGCGCCAAATAATAATCGGCCCGCTCGGCGCGGTCATACGCAAATCCCGTGATAAGGAGCGAGTCCGTTATAATGGCCGTCTTTGATACGCCCAATCTTTTGCCGTTCAAAGTCGCGCCCATATTTTTTTGGGCGAGGAAAAGCTCTTTCCTGAAAGGATCGTAAACCCCTCCGAGCTGCGGCGCTCCCATCTTCAACACCCCAATCGACACGCACGACACCGGATATCCATGCGCATAATTCGTCGTCCCATCCAGCGGGTCCACGATCCACAGATACTCCGCCCCCGTCAGCTTGACCTCGTCCTCCTCCGCCTTGTAATCGTCCTGCGGGTACGCCCGCCGGATCGCGTCGAGGATCGTCTTCTGGCTTTCGAGGTCGGCGATCGTCAGCAGGTCGGCCCGCCGCTTCTGCTTGTACGTGACCTTCCCGAAATGGCGGGCTAGGACTTTGCCCGCGCGCAGGATCGTGGACCTAAGCAGCGAGGCCCGGGTCATGGGCGGCCCCGCAAAGCGAGAACGACGGCGCGGGCGAAGGACTCCGGGTCGGGGCGCTTGGATACGGCGGCGGGAGTGACGCCATGGGCGCGCAAAGTCGCGGCCGTGGTGGGACCGATGGCGACGGCGGCGGCGCCGGAGCGCTTCACATCGGGAACGCCGAGAACGGCGGCGGAGCCGGAGGCGAAGGTGACGGCGTCGGCGCCGAGCGCGAGCGCGCGGCGTAGGACGCGCAGGCCGTGGGCATCCGCGACGGTTCGGTAGGCGGGAACGACGGTGACGCGGGCGCCGGCGGAGCGTAGTGCCTTGGGGAGGACATTAAGGCCGCGTTCGGCTCTCGGGATGAGAACGCGTGAGCCGCGCGGGACGCGCAGGGCTTTGGCGAGGCCGGCGGCGCGCGCGTCCTCAGGAATAACGGAGCAAGACCAGCCTTTGGCGGCGACGGCTTTTGCGGTCGCGCGGCCGACGGCGGCGAGGATTCTCGGGGAGACCGGCTTCCCCGAGAGTATTTTTTGGCAGCGCAGGAAGAAAAAATTAACGGCGTTCACGCTGGTGAAGGCGACGGCGTCGTAACGGCTTAAATTTTTGAGGGCGCGATCGAGAGCCTTCCAGGATCTCGGGGGAACGGTTTTGATCAGGGGGGCGAAGACCACGCGGGCACCCTTCCTCCTTAACGCCGCGGCTGCGCCGCCTGAGTTGGGGCGTGGGCGTGTGATGATCACAACGCGTCCGGATAGCGGCGCTTTGGGCATGTGAGTAAAAGTTTACAACAACTGATAGAGATGAGGCCTTCCCGGACGAGCTTAAAGGTGATTTTAGCCCATTTGACACCCCCCTCGGGTTGTGCGATAATAAACCCAGTACCCCCCCAATGTCCTGGTTCCAGAAAAAGTCCCCTGAGGCGGCCGGAGAGAGCCCTAAGACCATGCCCCCGGCACGAGCGGCCAAGGGCCTAAAGGTTTCCTCGATCCTCACCGAAGACACCATCCTTTTCCCACCCGAAGGTCAGGACAAGGCGCTCGTTCTCCAGTCGTTGGCCGCGGCGGTGTGCGGCAAGGCCGGCATCTCCGATTGGGCGTCCTTCCTCGTTAAGGTTCAAGAGCGCGAGCAAGGCATCTCAACGACGCTCGACACCGGCTTGAGTCTGCCCCACGCCCGCATGGATGGTATCTCGACGATTCTCGCCGGGATGGCGATATTAAAGAAGCCGATCGCGGACCCGAAGCAGGCGGACCTCTCCATTCGCGTCATGTTCCTCTTCTTCTCGCCCAACAAGCAGGACGCTTTCCCCCTACACCTTCAGCTTCTACGCGGCGTGTCGTCCTTGTTCCAGCCGTCGCTCATCGATCAGCTGACCGCGTCTTCCAGTCCGGCCGCGGTCCTCGAACTGATCAAAAAGCTTGAAGCCTGAGCCCCGCCCCGGGCGGCGCGTCACCGAAGTCGTCGTCCTGACGACGGCCATGCTGTCCTTTATCTCCTTCTGGCGCGCGGCCGCGATTGTCCTGTGCGACCTCGCCTCGACCGCGTACTACATCGGCGGCATCGTCGAGCAGGCAGTCGGTCCGGCCGCTCCGTGGTTCATCATGGGCGTGATGCTTTTTTCGTACGCGATCCGCGCGGTGTACATGGAATCGTGCTCGATGTTCGTGCGCGGGGGCGTGTACAAGGTCGTTAAGGAGGCCATGGGCGGCAAGCTCGCCAAGATCGCCGCGGCCGCGCTGATGTTTGATTACATCCTGACTGGTCCGATCAGCACCGTCTCCGCCGGCCAGTATCTCGCCGGGCTTCTCAACACCTTGTTCCCGTACATGCGCATTGACTGGCATCTCAATCCGCACACGTTCGCGGTGTTCTTCGGCATCGCCGCGACGCTGTATTTCTGGTGGGAGAACATCAAAGGCATTCACGAGTCGAGCGACAAGGCGCTTAAGATCATGCAGTTGACCTCCGTGATGGGCGTCATCGTTCTCGTCTGGTGCGGCGTCACTCTGTGGATTCGCGGCGGGACCTTGCCTCCTTTTAGCCTGAAATTCAGCGAGGAGGGCTTAGGCTGGGCTGCGCACATTTCCTGGCTGAAGCCGGTCGGAGCCGTCGGCATCATCATGGCCTTCGGCCATTCGATGCTCGCGATGAGCGGCGAGGAATCCTTGGCCCAGGTCTACCGTGAGATCGAGGCGCCGAAGATCAAGAATCTTCAGCGCGCGGGCATGGTGATCTTCGCCTACAGCATGCTTCTGACCTCGGCCGTCAGCTTCTTCGCGGTCATGATCATCCCGGATTCGGTGCGCATCTCCCAGTATGGCGACAATCTTCTCGCGGGTCTGGCGATGTCGGTGGTCGGTCCGCACTCGATGCGGCTCCTTCTTCAGTGCTTCGTCGTCGGCGTGGGAGTGCTCATTCTCGCCGGCGCGGCCAACACCTCCATCGTCGGCGCCAACGGCGTGCTGAACCGGCTTGCCGAGGACGGAATCCTCGTCGATTGGTTTCGCGGCCTGCACAAGAAATACGGGACCACGCACCGCCTGATCAACTTGATCGTCGGCCTCCAGATCGCGACCATCATCGCCTGCCGCGGCGATGTCTATCTCCTTGGCGAGGCCTATGCGTTCGGCGTGGTCTGGTCTTTCGTGTTCAATACGCTAGCGGTCATGCGCCTGCGCTTCCTGCGGCGCGAGAAGCGTGAGTCCATGCTGCCGGGAAACATCCGGGTCAACGGGGTGGAGTGGCCGATTGGCCTGGGCGTCGTGTTCCTGATCCTGTTCGTATCCGCGTCCATGAACCTTCTGACCAAGCGCATCGCCACCATCAGCGGTTCGATCTTTACCGCGGTCTTCTTTCTGCTCTTCGTGATCTCGGAATATCTGAACGAGAAGAAGCATGCCGCCGGCGGCTCCGATAACGCTAAGTTCAACATGCGCCAGGCGGACGACCTGAAGATCGTGCGTGACGAGATCGACAAGCCCAACCGTGTCCTCGTCGCGGTGCGCGACCCGAGCAACCTGTATCACTTGAACAAGGTCCTCGAGACGCTCGATGACGCCACCACCGATCTCGTCGTCTTCACCTCGCGCATCCGCCATGGTCTGGGCCTCGTCGACGAGACCATCACGATGGATCAGGATGAGCAGAAACTGTTCACGCGCGTGCTTGAGCAGGCTGAGAAGTCGGGCAAGACCGTGACGCCGATGCTTGTCGTCTCGAACGAGCCTTTTTACGCGATCACGCAGGCCGCTCAGGCCGTCGGGGCCACCGAGGTCGTCTTCGGGGTCTCGGCCAAGCTCTCCACAGATGTTCAGCTCGAGCGCCTCGCGATGACCTGGGGCTCGCTGCAGACCGACAAGCAAGCCGTGCGCTTCCGCATCCTCGGCCCCGGCGTCGAGCACGCCGTCGATCTCTAGAGGCCCTCATGCCCGTCCGGCGAATCACGAAGCACGGCGAGAAGGTTCTTAAGACTGCTTGTCCCGCGCTTGATTATGCGGCGTTCAAGGACGAGCTCCCCGCTATGCTCAAGGACATGTGGGCGACGATGACGGCCGCGCGTGGCGTCGGACTGGCCGCGCCGCAGATCGGGCTGTCCCTGCGTATTGCCGTGATCGATGTGAAGCCCGAGGGCAAGCCGAACCGTATCGTTTTGATCAACCCTGAGATCATGTCTCTTGAGGGCGAGCTCAACGATGAGGAAGGGTGCCTGTCCCTTCCCGGCGTTTACGCCAAGCTGCGCCGTCATTCGCGCGCCCGTGTGCGAGCGCTCGACGAAAATGGCGTGTCCCGGGAACTGTTCGGCGAGGGCTTGCTCGCTCGGGCGTTCCAGCACGAGATCGACCATCTCGACGGCAGGCTTTATGTCGACCGGCTCCCGTTTGAAGACCGGCTGAAGGTTCTTGATGTCATTAAGGGCGCGAAGCCTGGCTGGGACTAAGATGAAGACGATTTTTTTCGGAACTCCTGAAACCGCCGTCCCTTTCCTGCGCCTGCTCGCCGCCAAAACCGAAGTGCTCGCCGTCGTGTCCCAGCCGGACAAACCCGCCGGTCGCGGCCTTGAGATTGCGTCCACGCCCGTGAAGGCCGCGGCGCTCGAACTCGGGCTGAAGGTCCTTCAGCCCGTGAAGCCGTCCGAGATCGCCACCCAGCTCAAAGCGCTCGGCGCGGACTTCGGCGTCGTCGTGGCATACGGGCGCCTGTTGAAGACCGATG